>JBDNJA010000066.1:0-4304 GCA_041688005.1 Gammaproteobacteria bacterium | reverse complement strand
TGTTTATCATCGAGTCGCTTCGTAGATTGTCATCGAAAGGGTTGAAAGTACAGGTAGAGAATAGGCAGCAAAAAATAGCGGGGTAAATAGTGGGGGCAGCGTAAAGGGCCAGAGTAAACCCCCACCCTTTCTTCAATTCATCTATTTTTACACTGTCACAAACGGTCAAATTTAATGCTAATGGCCACCGGCGCATGTAGCAGCAAAGACGGGTGGAATTCCAATTCTGTATCGGTGCTAAAATTGGTCATCCTGCTGAGAATGACTCGCCAGCCTACTTCCAACTCCTGCCGCGCCAATGGTGCCCCGGGACAGTGATGGATACCCTGGCCAAAAGCGAGATGGCGTCTGCTGTTGGGTCGTTCCACATCAAATCGGTCGCCATCAGGATAGAACGCCTCATCGCGATTGGCGGAAATCCACTTGATCATCACGGTTGACCCGGCCGGAATGTCAACGCCGCCAATATTGGTGTCTTCGGTGACGATTCGCCACATCTGCGCTGATGGCGTCGTTAGGCGAAGCATTTCTTCTACCATATTCGGAATGAGTTCTGGGTTTTGTTGTACTTTTTTAAGCTGATCCGGGTGGTTGATCAGCATCGACATCCCTTCAGCAAATGTCGCTGTTGTCGTCTCGTTACCAGCGACCAGTATTTGTGCAATGACAGAAATACACTCGGCAACGTTCATGGCTCTTTCCCCATCTGCCGTCGAATTAACAATATCGGACAAAACATCATCCGTTGGCTGACGTTGTCTGTCCTCGATTTTCTTTGCAAAATAGTGCTGGAAATCCACGACAAGCTGCGAGGAGTGAAGCAATTCTTCGTGTGTTTGCCCGGCGGCAAACTGATAAACATTGGCATCTGACCATTGTTTGAATAGGTCCATATCCTCTATCGGCACACCGAGAACTTTTGCGATCATGTTGACGGGTAAAGGAATACAAAAACTGTCCATCCAATTACATTCGCCATCATCGATGAACTCATCAATCAGCTGGTTCGACAAATCTGTGAGATACGGTATAAGTTTGGCAACGCTTTTGACGGAAAAAGGCTTTTGGCACAATGACCGGTAACGTCTTTGTTCGGGCAGGTCTTGAGTTAACATCGTGTCGATTCTGGGGAACCCTTGACGACGCACTTCTGTTAACTCTTGTTGTTGTCGTTTTTCTTCGTCGCTCAGCTCTGTGTCCTTAAAAGCGGTCATCATATTGGAAAACTTGCTGGAGAAGACCTTATGGTTTTTCGCCACTTCCGTTACTAGTTCGTAGTTCGAAATGAAGTAGATGCCAGTTTTGGAGCAATGGTAAACCGGAGCTTGTTCGCGTAGTTGCTGGTTATACTGGTGCGGACAGGTGAGAATAGCCGGGTCGAATGGATCCTGCTGTGATAATTCAACCATAGTGTGCTCCTTCGCCAGTATCAGGCGTTGATGTACTTATCGAGGGTTTGGTGAATGTGGCGAATACGACTTTCCTGGTAATTGCCAAGCATGACTTCTCGACGTTTTCCCGCTTTCATGCCTTTCATGATAAATGGAATGTTGGCCATGTCCTGGTCAAAAACGGCACCAAGACCACCTAACTCTTTTGCGCTACTAAAGGCCTCGTGTTCTTCCAGTTCATGCACGTCGCAAGGCGGTGGTCTTGGTCCGCTTGCGTCATATCGCATGAGTAACATCGCCTCCATAATGCAGGACGTATGATCGTCTCCATTGGGTCGAAATCGATACACAACATTACTGTTCAACCCTGCCCAGGGGGCAAAGTTTGGAAAGACGTTGTACAAAATACTATCGATGCATTCACTGGCGGTGTAATGCGACTGATCTTCACCGGTAATGTTTGCAACATTCTCGCGGGTCAGGTTTGCCATGAATTCTCTGGCGGTCATACCCTCTGGCAGGTCGACCGTATCGGTGGCATTTTTGTTCCTTCCACCCAGACTCAGAATACCGGCGACGATTTCACCCTCACTCAGCTGGTTCTTTATGTGTGGGCTCATTACCGCCGAGGCGGTAATAGTTCGGTTAATGTGATCGCCGAAAGAGTCATACTGGGAGTTCTCATCAGCGGTGAAGGTCATGATTTGGGGATGCGTGGCGATCACATGAAACGACTCCTGAAACGCTTCCTGGGCAACCTTCCAGTTGGCGCGTACAACCCGTTTCACATGTGCGCCCTTGTAATATTGAGCCAGGGGCCAACGTTCAAAATGTTCTGGTAACACGTCCAGATATTCCGCTAACGGAATACAGTTGTCGTCCATGTTAATAAAAATAAATCCACCCCAGGTATCGACCTTTGTCTGGTCAAGATTGGCGTTCTCTTCGTTAAAATGGTCGAAGTCCCATCGGCTGGGTATAAACTTCGGTTTGCCGTCTAGCCCCCAGGTAAAAGCATGATACGGACAGCGAAAATACTCGGCAGTACCATTTTTATCACAAAGCGATCGACCCCGGTGCAGGCAGGAGTTATAGAAACTCTTGATTTCGTTTTCAGCGCTTCTGACGATGATAAAAGAAAAGTCGATGAGGTCGTACACGATATGGTCGCCGACGTTGGGGATCTCTTCCTCACGACACACCATCTGCCAGACCTTTGGCCAGACTTTTTGTTTTTCAAGTTCGTGGAATTCTCTGGAGAGGTAGCGATCAACCGACAGGTTTTTCGATCCCATATATTGTAGAGAACTGACGCGCAATGAGTCAGGCACTTCTACCTGTTCAAGGTCCAGCAGCGCCTGATAACTTGTACCACTTGATCGAAGATCGTCACCCTGCTGTCTTTCGTTTTGTTTTGTCACCATAACCCCTACAGATTGATTGCCAATTTCGTTCCTATCAGGAGATAGCCTTAACGGCTATTTCTAGACTGAAGCCATAATAGGAAACTTTTCCTGCCCGAAAAATGATCCATGTCAATAAAACAGTCAGAACTGACTGTTTTATTACGAAAGAAAAAAACGGGGACACTCCCCCATTTCTTAGTGTTATCTTTGTAAGTGAATGTGAACCGCTCGATTAGGAGTTTGGATCGGATGAAGCGAATTTTTGGCTATGCAATTGTGCTTTTAAGTTGCTGTGGGATCGGCAGCTATTCAGCAGCGGCGGAGCAGCCAAGCCCCTATATCTATGTGCTTGGCGTCACTCAAGATGCCGGATATCCACAAGCTGGCTGCTATCAGGCACATTGCTTGCCAGGTTGGGAGGACGTTCGCCTGAGAAGAGGCGCGGTTTCACTTGGGTTGATAGATCCTCAAACCAAGAAAAAATATACATTTGAGGCAACGCCCAGCTTCCCTTCGCAACTTTATGATCTCGAAGTAGAGGCGCCGAGCGAACGCTTCGCCTTTTCTGGCGTGTTCCTCACACATGCGCATATCGGTCACTACGCAGGTTTGATGTTCCTTGGTCGCGAAGCGATGGGTGCATCCAACCTGCCGGTTTTTGCCATGCCGAAAATGACCAGCTTCCTGAAGACAAATGGACCATGGGATCAACTCGTCACACTCAACAATATCGACCTGATGCCACTACAGGACGGTTTTGCACAGGATCTAGGCAGTCTACAGGTGACACCCTTTTTAGTACCGCATCGAGACGAATATTCCGAGACCGTGGGTTATCGAATTTCTGGCCCCAACAAAACCGCAGTGTTTATCCCAGACATTAATAAGTGGCACGAGTGGAGTACAGATATCGCCAAACTGGTAAAAACTGTGGACTATGCGCTTCTAGATGCAGCTTTTTTTGCTGATGGAGAACTGCCAGGTCGCGACATGTCTAAAATACCCCACCCATTTGTTTCAGAAACGATTGAAGCGTTAGAGGGCCTATCTGCTAGTGACCGCAGCAAGGTTTGGTTTATTCATATGAATCACACTAACCCGCTCCTGAATCAAGATTCACTCGAATATCGAAACGTTAAATCAAAAGGTTTTAATGTCGCGAAAGAGGGAGATCGTTTTCTTCTATAGTGGCTAATGGCTGCGATTTCCCATTTTTACAAACGAGGCACACCCCATGATTGTTGTTAACGCAGAAATTGAAAGCACAGAAGCAAATATAGACGCTATGAAAAGTGTGATTGCCTCTATGGAAGCTGCAAGCCGAGCAGAAGCCGGTTGCCACGATTACACCTTCTCAGTAGAGCTTGGTGACTCAACAAAGTTGCGAATCACAGAGCGCTGGGAATCGATGGAGGCTCTAGTCGCGCACTTTGCAACGCCTCACATGGCTGAGTTTCAAGCAGCAATGGCGGCCCATCCACCTAAGAACGTGACCGCTAATTTTTAT
>JBDNJA010000065.1:0-3022 GCA_041688005.1 Gammaproteobacteria bacterium | reverse complement strand
TCAACCTGACCATGACTCAGGAGCGCTGGCCCGAAGTTGAGTTCCTATCGACACGTGAACATGGCATTTACGACTAAAGGCACCTTAAAATTATTTGGGTTCTTCCTTCTATTCGTTGCAGGACAGGTGCTGGCTTCACCTGTTGGATTAAGTACTCGTGATCAAAATCCGATATTCCAAGCTTATTACTTACCAAGTATTGAGCTAAATTCGGATCAAGGTTGGCAAGTTTCTCATTCGGTTTATCTCACCAGCGCGTTTCAAAATAATCAACAAAGCAACGAAACCCTCATACTCGATGTTGAAAACTATCGATACGATTTTTCTGTCGCTTACCAGCAGGATAAATGGCGGTTATCTGCCACCCTGCCCTTTATCTTTAACGAAGACGGCAGTTTCGATGGCGCTATCGAAGACTGGCACGATCTCTTTGGCCTGCCACAAGGGGGCCGGACGTCTCGCCCAAACAATCAACTAGACATTATCTACACTCGAAACGGAGAAACATTTTTCAGTCAAACCCAGCCGACGAATGACATTGGTGATATTGCTGTCTCGCTATCCTATTCATTAGCAAAATCGAATAGAAACCTCAGCGCAATTTCGTTTGCGATTGAACTACCAACTGGCTCTGAAAAAAATATTTCAGGCAATGAAGCTGTCGATGTTGCGTTGTGGTTAAGCCAGGCCTATCAATCATCGAAGCTGACTAGCTTATACGGTCTTTTTGGTGTCAGCTTACCTGGCAAAGGTGGGCAATTGGAGCCACTTCAAGGATCAGCCGTTTGGGTAGGTCAAATAGGTATTGAGCACCAACTCTATCCAGACTGGAGCGCTATTGTTCAATTTGATGCTCATACGGCCTTTATTGAAGGCAGCCAATTAAGAGCGCTGGGTAATTCAGTCCAAATTCAAATAGGGTTGCGAGTGAATAAAATAACGCAAGATCACGATATTGATTTATTTTTCTCTGAAGATATTCTGGTTGGCTCCGCGCCCGATATTACTGCCGGGGTTAGGCTTTACCGAAGTTATTAGGCCTGATAATCACTATCTTTAGAGAGACTATCTTTAAAGACACCCTTATAGTGAAAATCGATCGCCAAATTGATGATCAGGCTAATGCTAATGGACTTTTCAATGTCATTTTTTGACACGGCTAATCATCTTGCCTTGTTACTGACCATGGCCATGTAAGCTTGAACACTATCGAATCATGCCAAAGCATGATAGTTTCAAAAAATAGGTTATGGAGTACTAATATGAAACAAATCCTCGGCACTATGACGTTTAGTGATCAAGTTAATCAGGCCGAAGCTCTGTCGATGATGACGCAGTTCACCCAATCTGGCGGTCATGAACTGGACACCGCTTATGTCTATTGCGAAGGGCGAACTGAGGCCATGCTGGGCGCTCTATTGCCCCCTCAACAGCGCCAGCTAGTATTTCTGGCATCCAAGGTTAACCCCTGGAATGATCAGGGGTTACAACCCGATCAAGTTGAAAAGCAATTGAATGAAACGCTTACCAGGCTTGGTACAGACTATCTTGATTTACTTTATCTGCACTCTCCCGATCTTGATACAGCCGTCGAGTTGACCCTGGAACGATGCTTCGAGTTGTATCAACAGGGAAAATTCAAGACATTTGGGCTGAGTAATTTTGCCTCGTGGCAAGTGGCAGAGGTAGTTGAAATTTGTCGTCGAAATGGCTGGATGCAACCAACTGTTTATCAAGGCATGTATAACGCTATGACGCGGGATGTTGAAACTGAGTTATTCCCCTGTCTGCGACATTACGACATGCATTTTTATGCCTACAATCCGCTCGCTGGAGGATTACTCACCGGTAAACATCAGTCAATCCAGTCGATACCGGATACTGGCCGCTTCAGAAAAGATTATGGTTATCGATCGCGCTATTGGAAGGATGACTATTTTTCAGTGTTAGATGATTTTCAACGCGTTTGTGCTGATGTAGAAGTAAATCCTGTTAATGCCGCGTTTAGCTGGCTCATTAATCATTCAAAACTTTCAGTCGAACTGGGAGACGGTATTATTCTGGGTGCGAGCAAAATATCACAATTGACTGATAATTTGAGTGCGTTTAATCAAGGCCCATTAGATGAGTCGATACTCGAAGTGCTCGACCGAGGCTGGGAAGTCATCAAGCCTAATTGCTTTCGGTATTTTCGTCCGTAACGCCATTGTCACCACTCTGAAGGCGCCTCTAAAAATAGTGATTTTTTCGTAGTCTGTTTTTTTGCTCCTGCAAAACAGACATACATGCCATCCATGGCAATAAGTGCAAGGAGCCGGAGCGCAGCGGAGACAACAACCAACGGCTGGCCCACAGGGTGAGGGCGAAGCCCGAGTAACCACCGCGCGGAGAACTGGAGTGTACGTTAGTACATGAGGATTCGAGCACGGAGCTACCAACAGTAGGGACCACGAGGCCACGCAGCAATCGCGGAAAAAGTGCATTTTTAGAGGTGCTCTTGGATATTTTGCCACCACTGTTCGAAGGCTATCTCTTCAAAGGCCAGTACATCGCCGAGCTCACCACTGAGTGCCTGCCAGGCGGGTAACGCGGCTTGTGACATTGAAATCACGAGTGGGATGCCTTCGGCGATGGTTTGTAAAATATCATCGATTAAGCCTTTTCCGTCTTGCTCCAACTCGCCAAATTTTTCGACTACGACTAAATCTAGCTGATTGTCGATAGCATCACGAATAATACTCGAAGTACCAGCCAGTGCTGAAACATCAAGACCGCAATCACCACTATTATTACCTGGACGAGAGATGGCTAACCGTTCATTGGTCGCTATATTGATGGCATCAAGGCCTGCAATATTGCCTTCTGCATCGAAAATGGCTTTTTGTAAGATACCGCCTATGTGGATCTTGCTGGCTTTTTGCTTTTCGGCAAATTTGAATAATGCCATCCTATCAGTAGTATCTGGGGAATAGACAGCGGCAGCGAATCGAGCAGTTTTTTGTTCAGTCATCATAGCCGCGAG
>JBDNJA010000064.1:0-13428 GCA_041688005.1 Gammaproteobacteria bacterium | reverse complement strand
ATCGAATTTGTCGAAAGCTAAATTTACTTGCTCAGTTAGCCAAGCATCAAGAGACACGACTTTACGTTGTTGATTAGCTAGTTGCTCTGTAAGTTCGCGACAAGCATCACTAAGGGTACGTCCTTGGCTTTCAGTCATTTTTTGGGCTAGCCGCTTTGTTTCTTCACTAATTCGAAATTGAATTCTAGTATCCATAATAAGATCCTGTTAAAAATTTGTGTGTACAAACGTAGCCAGGGCAATTAACAAGACCATCTTGCAGAACTCCGTGAACTGTCATCGTCTTCGAGCCTGTAAATATAAAGATGTTGCCAAGATATAAGTTTTCTATTCAAACTCATGTAGAAATCTGTGCATAAGCAAGTAATGCCGATGTTCGATTGATTTTTAATGAACTTCACCAGACATTTGATGTGGCTGGCTGCTTTATCTTTGGCTCGCATCCTAACGTAAAGATACTTTACTGTACAAATATTTTACATATTATCAATGCTGAGGCAAAATAGCCGCGATAATAATTAGGCAATGGTTTAGTAATTGTGGAGAGACATGAGGTATTGTTGAGGCTCAGAGCCATCGAATTGCTGGCTTACTGGGAGGGGCGTCTGGTAACCAACCGGCTCATCAGCTGGTTTGGCGTCAGCCGACAGCAAGCTTCTGCCGATATTAAGCGTTATTTGGCCAATCATAATCCGGATTCCCTGGTGCATGACCCCGCGGTCAAGGCCTATATTCCAAGACCTGGCTTTCGACCTGTGCTAACCAAAGGGCATATTAATGAATACCTGGATACGGTTTCAGGATTCGCCCGTGAATCGATGGCCGTCATCTTTGAAACAGACATTAATATTACCTCGGTACAATTACCAGATCGTGCCGTGAGACCAGAAGTGGTGCGCGAAATTCTGAAAGCCTGCCGAAATGCTGTCAGCATCAAGATTTTATATGCATCGATGAATAACCCGATATGGAGTGAGCGGATTGTATCGCCACACACGCTGGTTTATACCGGCTTTCGCTGGCATGTCAGGGCGTATTGCCATAAAAATCAGAATTACAGGGACTTCCTATTGTCCAGAATTGACAGGACGCCCCAGCAGCTAAAGCAAATGGCGCCGCCTTCGTCAGACGACACTGACTGGCAGGAATCTATAACGCTCAACTTGATTCCAAACAGCAAATTATCAGACGGCCAAAAAGCGTTAGTCGAGAAAGATTATGGTATGCCCGATGGTAGGCTGCAGTTAATGGTCCGAAAAGCATTGGCGCATTACACACTGCATCGTTATCAGTCGGCCATTAGTCAGGAAGAGGCGGATGACGAATTTAAATACCCGCTTCAGTTGCTCGAAGTCGATAGAAAAAAATTAAGCCCCTATCTTTTCAGTCCGGGTCCCTGGTAGCGAAAATTCATGACGGATTTCAAATACGAAAGCGATTTAACCGGCGGCTCGCTGATGGTAAGGGAAAGCCGTATCATCGCGGAATTAATGCTGGGCCAGGCAACAGCAGAAGACTGGGATCAGGCGATTAGAGTGGACAATCTGTTACAAAAACGAAGCCCCGCTTCAGCCAAACGGAATGCGCAGGCCATTCGTAAACGACTAGCGCGGTTGGAACCTGAATTTTGGAAAGCATTACGAGATGGCGATGAAGAGATCGCTACCCAGGTGGCGTTTTGTGCTGCACTTGAGAGGAATCTATTACTAGTCGAGTTTATGGAACGTGTGATTAAAGATGCCTACCAAACTCACGCAGAAAAACTGGACGTATATCAATGGATTGAATTCCTTGATGAATGCGCCAATCGAGATCCAGATATCCTGGAATGGACCGAAACGACTAAAAAGAAAACCGGGCAGGTGGCTTTTCGAATGCTGGCTGAAATGGGCTATTTGAAAAACACACGTAACTTGAGTCTACAGCATGTGCAGGTAAGGCCAGAAGTCAGGGTTATGCTCGCAGATAACTATAAGAATAGATTGAAAGAATGTATGGAAGTGTCCTCTCGAGGGTACTAGTAAAAATTAATAGAAAAAGGAATATAAATGGACCAACAACTGCAAGACAGGCTCAACCAGATTCCGGAGAAAATCCTCTCAGATGGGTTTCTTAAAAGTCAGGGTCTGGGTAATGAAATAGGTTTCTGGATCTTCGATTATGATCCAGCAGCTGAACTTGAAGTCCGCCAATATATTGCCTTCCTGGAACAAATGGTGGCAAAAAAACACAACCAGATCAAATTAGCGCACATCAACCTGCTCGACGCCTTAGTTAAATACCTCGGTGATAGAGGCTTTATTGAAAAAGCTATCACGATGCAAAAAAGCAAAGGGGACGATGCATTATTAAAGGCGTTGTCAGGCCCGCTGCACATGGATAAATTTGCTCCGTTTGTTGTAAAGAGTAACCAGGCGGATGAAATGGATATGGTATTTATTTCAGGTGTAGGTTCGGTCTGGCCTTTGCTTCGTGCACATAATCTGCTCAATAACCTGCATTCACTACTGGGGCAAACCCCATTGATTCTGTTTTACCCCGGTCACTATGATGGTCAGACAATGAGTCTGTTTGGCAAAATCCCGAGCAATAATTATTACCGCGCATTTGAACTCGTGCCACAAAGAGCCGTTTAAGGGAAATAAAAAAATGACGATAAAAGACCTGTTTGTTAAACCACTCGAACGCCCCATCAACGGTGTTGTTAAGGCGGATCAGAATGACGATGCGACCGTATACCAGGAACTGGACGAATACGTCGTAACCAATGAACTGGAAGCTCACTTTCGTGCTTTTTTTGACTCCTATGGCACCGATACTAGCGATCCGAGCATCGCCAATCGGGTAGGGGTCTGGATCTCGGGTTTCTTCGGTTCGGGTAAGTCGCATTTTTTGAAAACCCTGTCTTATATCCTCGCGAATAAGGTTGCTGTCGATGCCGAGGGTAATCACCGACAGGCCGTACATTTCTTTGGTGAGGATAAGATCCGTGATGCGATGATCCGTGCCGATATCGACCAAGCGGTTAGTAACACAGCCGATGCCATTTTGTTCAATATCGACAGCAAGGCCAGCTCCAATGATGATGGCAACCCGATTCTGAATGTTTTCCTGCGTGTTTTTAATGAGCACCAGGGGTTTAGTGGTGACCATCCACATGTCGCACACATGGAGCGACACCTCACACAGAAGGCTGTCTACCAAACTTTTAAAAAAGCATTCGGCGTTTCCAGTGGGCACGACTGGGTAAAAGAACGGGATGGTTACCACTTTTATCAGGACGATATCGAAAACGCACTGGCAGAGGCTTTGGGGTTATCGGCCGAAGCGGCAAAAAAATGGTTCGAAGACTCGGAAAAAACCTTCAGCGTGTCGGTTGAAAACTTCTGTCACTGGGTAAAAGAATACCTGGATACCCAGGATGATAAGCATCGTGTGCTTTTTCTGGTAGACGAAGTCGGTCAGTTTATCGGTAGCGACACCAAATTGATGCTGACCCTACAGACCATCACCGAAAATCTCGGGACTATCTGTAAAGGACGCGCCTGGATTATTGTGACGTCGCAGGCCGACATGGATGCGGTACTGGGCGAACTATCATCTTCCAAGGCCAACGATTTTTCCAAGATTGCGGGCCGCTTTAAAACCCGATTATCCCTGTCCAGCTCCAACACCGACGAAGTTATTCAGAAACGCCTGTTGCGCAAAACACCCGAAGCCGAAGCCGAGTTAAAAGCAGTATTTGAAGGGAAGGGCGACATACTCAAAAACCAACTCTCATTCGATCGCACCGGGCCCACACTTAAAAACTTTGATGGCCCAGAAAGCTTCGTTAATAACTACCCATTTGCGCCTTATCATTTCCAGCTAGTACAAAAGGTCTTTGAAGAAATCCGAAAAGTAGGTGCTACTGGAGCGCACCTGGCCTACGGCGAGCGCTCCATGCTAGATGCTTTTCAAATGGCGGCGAATGCTATTGCCGTGCAAGAAGTGGGCGCACTTATCCCAATGCATCGCTTCTATCACTCCGTCGAAGGCTTTCTCGATACAACAGTTAAACGCACCATCGACCAGGCTAAAGATAATGCCACGTTGGATGACTTCGACGTACAAATGCTGCGTACCCTGTTCATGATCCGTTATGTAGATCTGGTAAAGGGCACGCTCAATAACCTAATCACCCTGTCCATCGAGCAAATTGATGAAGATAAACTGGCATTACGTAAACGTATCGAAGACAGCCTGCTGCGCCTGGAAAAAGAAAGCCTGATCACCCGAAATGGAGACGAGTATCAGTTTCTGACCAATGAAGAGCGCGATATAACCCGAAAAATAAAATCCACAGACATTGCCAGTTCGGATGAAAACAAAGAACTCAGCAACCTGATTTACAAGGATTTGCTCAAAGATAAAAACAAGTACCGCTATTCGGTGAATAAAACAGATTACAGCATTGGCCGTTATCTGGATGGGCACACCCAGGATGGCCGCTATGAGTCCGACCTAAAGGTAGAGTTTGTGTCCCCGCTGGATGCCGATTACAACCTATACAGTGATGCAGGTTGTATCAATAAAAGCAGTGAAGGCCTGACACTATTTAAACTGGCAGATGACAACAATTTTTATACTGAACTACGCACCTATCTCAAAACCAATAAATTCATACGTCTGAATGATGATGGTGCACAGGCTGATGTAATCCGAATCCTCGCAGACCGGGGCCGTGAAAATCAGGAGCGTAAGAAACGCCTACGAGCGACGTTGGAAGAAATGCTACTCCAGGCAGAAGTCTATGCCCTGGGCCAGCACCTATATCTGACGAGTAGTAGTCAGCTAGTCAGGTTTGACGAAGCCTGCCAGTACCTCTTAGAAAACACCTATACCAAGCTAGGATACCTCAAGATTTTGCAGGACGATTGCTGGCGTGAGTTGAAGGCCGTGTTGACTGTAGATGATATCGCTCAAATGGCACTGTCGCTCGATGGCGAAGCAGGCAATCCACGAGCCGCCAAAGAGGTCGAAGACTACGTCAAACTGCGTTCCCAACAGGATAGTGTCATTCTTTCTGAGATAGTTGAACGCTTTTCTAAAAAGCCCTTCGGCTGGCCGGATGGTGAAATCATCCTGATTCTGGGCCGACTCGCAGCCATGGGTCGCATCAGTTTCATGATCGCAGGTGGAACCCTGCCAGTTAAAGACGCATTCGAACCGTTACAGAATTCGCGCCGTCGCCGTGAAGTCACCGTAATTCGCAAGCGCCAGACCGACGAAGCCGTATTAACCCTGGCCCGTAATCTGACCCAAGACCTGTTCTCTGCGCTGGGGCCATCGACAGAAAAAGAACTGTTTGAACATTATGGTCAGAACCTGGAGCAATGGTTAAGCAACCTGAAAAGCTACAGGAGTAAAACCGATGTCGGTCGGTTCCCCGGCAAAAAAGTCATCGACAAATCGATACTCACACTGGAACGTTTGCTCAACAATGACGACAGCTTCGACTTTTTCAAGCAAATCGTCGAGAACAAGAATGATTATCTCGATCTAGAAGAAGACTACCGCGATATCCATGAGTTTTTCAGCAACCAGCTCCACAGCTGGCAGCAATTACAACGGGCTCTGCGAGGCTTCGAAAAGAACAAACCAGCGCTAGATAAGCACGATAAAGCGCGGGCCGCTTTCGCCGAGATGATATCGATCGAATCTGCCGAAGCGCCCTATGGTCTGCTGCATAAAGTAGCGGGGTTGGTGAGGACGGTTCAAGCGGTCAATGAATCGATTCTGACCGAAAAACGTCAACATGCCATCGAACGGGTCGATGTGAAAATCAACCAGCTGCAAACCGAGATAGAAAAAAGCGGCGTCGGTACGCCAGAACTAAGCAACCAACTATTACGTCCCTTACAGTTGGTAAAAGCCGATATAGAATCAGAGGCCGATATCTCTGGCATTTACATGCTACAAACCGAGACAGCAGAAGAACGACTGATTGAAAGCATGGACGCCCTGGAAGGTGCCATTCAAAAATCGATAGAAGATGAAAATTGTCACAAAAAACTAGCCGAACAGACCGCGAAGCCATCAGGCGGCAGTGGCGGCGAAAACCAAATAGCGGATGCTGTAATACCAGCGTCATCACCACCACCAAAACCAGTGGTTGAAATTACCGCTTCCAACGTGTTTAACAAAGTCAGCAGCAGTGTTTATCTCGAATCAGCTTCCGATATCGATCAATTCGTAGACGCCTTAAAACAGGAGCTGCAAGATGCGGTAGCCAACAATAAACGAGTTCGCATACGTTAAATAGTCGGGATATCAGGCATTAATATGAACACAGGACATATCAAAAGCTACGCACCCAGAGCGCGTAACGACTTTATTGCGGCCATGACCAAACAGGCTGCAAAATATGGCATTACAGAAAAAGCCATCGAACCAGCCGAAATCAAAGGCGATCTGCTCGTCATTGGCGGTAAGCCTTTCCCGATTGCTTTGGCTAGACCGCGTGAAGCCCTGATACGAAAAATCAAGCAAACCAGTTTCGGGCAAGTCATGGAGCAGGTGGCTTACAGCTGGTTTAACCGTCTGTGTGCTATCCGTTACATGGAGCTGGCTGATTATTTGGGTCATGGTCGACGCGTACTGAGCCATCCGCAACAACAAAATGGATTTGATGCACAAGGACGTGCGAATGGCACGGGAAGCAGGACGCTGAGAGCGCCCGAGATACTAGAAGAATGCCTCGACCTAGACCTTGCAGGACTGGATAAGAATAAAGCCCGCCAGCTAAAACTGGACGGCAATAAAGACGAAGCACTCTATCGCCTATTATTACTCGCCCAATGTCATTCATTGCATGACGCCATGCCATTTCTGTTCGAGCCAGTAGACGATGAAACTGAATTACTCCTGCCAGAAAATCTCATTAAAACTGACTCCTTAATTCGCGATTTGGTTGATAGCATTCCAGAACAGGATTGGGCCAATATCGAGATCATCGGTTGGCTTTACCAGTTTTATATATCGGAGAAGAAGGATCAGGTTATCGGAAAAGTGGTCGCCTCAGAAGACATTCCAGCGGCGACTCAGCTATTTACGCCCAATTGGATTGTGAAGTACATGGTGCAAAATTCTCTGGGGGCGCAGTGGCTTGCGACCTATCCTGATTCACCGCTCAAGGGGAAAATGGAATATTACATCGAGCCTGCCGAGCAGACTGATGATGTTAATGTGCAGCTTAAGGAAATCACACCCGCAGAACTCAACCCTGAAGAGCTGACATTGATTGATCCGGCTAGTGGTTCCGGGCATATTTTGGTTGAGGCATACGATCTGTTCAAGGCTATCTATCTGGAGCGTGGTTACAGGCAGCGTGACATTGCAGGGCTGATTCTGGAGAAGAATCTGTTTGGGCTTGATATTGACGAGCGTGCTGCACAGTTGACGGGCTTTGCGTTGATGATGAAGGGGCGAGCGGATGACAGGCGGCTGTTTGAGCGAAGGGTGAATCTTAACGTGATGGCATTGGTGGACAGCACGGAGTTTGATGCTGAGGTTCTGGCCGAGGGTGTGGCACTGGTGACTGACTACGGACTGGAGTTTGGTGACCTTACCGAGTTAAAACGGTTGTTTGAGCATGCTACGACTTTTGGGTCGTTGCTACAGGTGCCGGAGGGGCTGGTTAAGAAGCTGGCGGCATTGATACAGCTGAGCGGGACAACTAGTGCGGATATGTTCGTGGCTGAAGAGCTCAAGCACCTTGAGCCACTGGTGCAGCAGTCCAAGCTGCTGTCGGCACAGTACGATGCGGTGGTGGCTAATCCACCTTATATGGGTGCGAAATATCAAACCCCAAGTTTAAAGAAGTTCGCTATTGACAACTTCAAGGATTCGAAGACCGATTTCTTCGCCATGTTTATTGAGCGAGTTATCGCGCTGACAAGCCTGCAAGGTCGTGTTGGAATCGTGGCGCCCTATGTCTGGATGTTCTTGTCCTCGTTTGAAAGATTCCGGGAGAGAATCGTCGAAGAAACGAGCATAATGAGTCTCATTCAGCTTGAATACAATGCATTCGAACCGGCGGTGATTCCAGTTGCAACTTTCTCTCTTAAGCGTTGCCGTGTTCCAAGTTTTACCGGTTCATACATCAAGTTATCTGAATTCAAAGGGCATCAAAACCAGGCACCCAGAACACTCGAGGCGATTAATAATCATGAATGTGGATGGTTCTATAGAGCGAAGTCAGATGAATTCAAGAAGATTCCAGGTAGTCCTGTGGCGTACTGGATTCGAAACACACTACCATTCGACGGACCTAGTATTCTCAACGAATTCGAGTCAGGTGGACGAACAAAAACACACGGGAATGAATTGTATATCCGCTTTTGGTGGGAAACCGAGGCACTATCGCCTACGTGGGTGCCATACACAAATGGCGGCGCTTTCCGAAAATACGCAGGGAATGATTTGCAGGTTGTGAACTGGTCAAACGAGGCAAGGTCATTCTATGATTCGCACGGCGGCCTCTATGCAAAAAAATATTGGAATAAAGAAGGAATTACATGGGGTTTGATTACATCGGCTATAACCAGTTTTAGGATCAAGACTAGTGACTCTCACTATAGTTCTGGTTCGCCGACCATCTTTGCTGGTTCGTATCGTTGCGATGAAGTTGTTCTTGGGTTTCTTAATAGCCCGGTTGCCTACAGCTATTTGAAAGCTATGAATCCAACGCTTAACACTGTCGTTAGCGATGTTTTGGGTCTCCCTTTACCCTCCGGGGCAAAGTTCCTAGACGTGGCGGTAAACGTTAAGTGTCTCCTCGATTCAGGTGTAAGTGATTGGGATACCTACGAACGATCCCGGGAATTCCAATCTCTCCCTATCCTGCCGGTCGCTCCCGACCGTATCCCCACCCTCGAATCCAGCTACACCACCTGGATCACCCAGAACCGTAACATCGTCGTTGAGACGAAGCGCCTAGAAGAGGAGAACAACCGCCTCTTCATCGACGCCTACGGCCTAGCTGACGAGCTCACGCCCGACGTCCCCATCAAGCAAATCACCCTCACGGTGAACCCAGCCTATCGTTACGGAGGCAAACTCAGAGAGGAGCAGCTCTGGACTCGATTCCGCGAAGACACGATGGAAGAACTAGTCTCCTACGCCATCGGCTGCATGATGGGACGCTATAGTCTGGATACGCCGGGCCTCATCTACGCCAACAGCGGCAACGAGGGTTTCGATCCTGACCGTTACACAACCTTCCCAGGCGACGACGACGGTATCATCCCGCTAACCGACACCGAATGGTTCGACGACGATGCCGCCAATCGACTGGAAGAATTCATATCAGTAGCCTGGGACAAAACTCACCTCGAACAAAACCTGAATTTTCTCGCCGATAACCTGTCACCGAAAAAAGGCGAAGGTAGCCGCGATACCATCCGCCGCTATCTGAGTGACAAGTTTTTCAAAGATCACCTGAAAACCTACAAGAAGCGTCCCATCTATTGGTTGTTCAGCAGTGGCAAAGAAAAAGCATTCCAGTGCCTGGTCTACCTGCACCGCTATAACGAAGGTACGTTGTCACGACTGCGAACCGAATACGTCATACCGCTCACCTCGAAACTAGCAACCCATGTGAGTAAGCTAGAAAAAGATAAAGATGCCAGTGCAACAACCGCAGAAGTCAAAAAGCTCGAAAGAGAAATTGCCCGACTACACAAACAACAAGCCGAACTCAGTAACTTCGACGAAAAACTCCGCCACTACGCAGACCAACGCATCCACCTGGATCTAGATGACGGTGTGAAAGTGAACTACGGCAAATTTGGGGGTTTATTGGCTGAGGTTAAGCATGTTCATGGTAAACAACCCGATAGTTAAGATATGGAGGCGTCAATATGATTAAGGTACAAATAGCGGGAATAGAGCAAAAACTGGCTGATCTTTCCGAGAGTTGGATTCACGAACAAATCAAACTGCGACAACGGGATGGTTTGCCAGTATGCGTCAGAGTGTTTGTGAAGTATGAAAATCTTGATTTAGTGCTCACGTCCGGTGAATGCCCGACTTCTTCGGGCAGTGGCCGGAAAGCGAATTTGAAAGAATCAGGTGTTTTCGACCTGTGGGAAAAATTCAGACTTAAAGATGCACCCATCAACAGTGGGCGACTGATAGCTTTCTTACAAAAGGTAAAAGACCTGGATTAGCTATGAAAGGCAGATTATTAATATTCGTTCAGGTAGGTAGATTATGGCAAAGTTAGTATTTTCGTATTCCCATGCTGATGAAGACTTGAGAAATCAGTTGGAAAAGCACCTTTCCCCCTTAAAACGAATGGGGCGAATTGAAACCTGGCATGACCGGAGAATTGTTGCTGGCGAAGAATTTGGTACTGAGATAGATCAGAATTTTGCCGATGCCGATATTATTCTCTTACTGGTCAGTCCTGATTTTATCGATTCAGATTATTGCTACGAGATTGAGATGCGTAATTCATTGGCAAGGCACAAACGCGGAGAAGCTGCCGTTATCCCAGTAATCTTGCGACCGTGCGCCTGGCATCAATTACCATTTGGGACATTGCTAGCGGCAACAACGGATGGAAAACCTATTATCCAATTTGCTAGTATTGACGAAGGATTTGTTCAGGTATTTGATGCAGTTTCCAAAGCACTAGATAAATTCAAATCGACCTCTAGCATAGATGATTCCTCAAATATACCTTGGCTGGATATGCATGAATCACTGCAAGGCCAAACGATTAGCCAGCATCAACGTTCGAGCAATCTAGGGATTAAAAAGGAATTTACTGATCGCGACCGTGATCTCGCCTGTAAAGACGGATTCGATTACCTGGCTCGCTATTTTGAAAATAGTCTAGATGAATTAAAAAATAGAAACTCTGAATTAGAAACTGACTATCGACAACGAGATATGGATAGCTTTGAATGTTCCGTGTACCTCAATGGTAAGCGAGTTTGCCACTGCGGCATATGGCGTTCCGGTCAAAGTGGAGGGTTCGGTGATATTTGCTACAGCCAGGGTGGTATTACTCACAACAGTTGTAACGAGAGTATGTCAGTTAGTGACGATGGCTCGATGTTGGGGTTTAAAGCATTGATGGGACAAAGCAGAGATCAGCTAATGACGAATGAAGGAATGGCTGAGTATTTTTGGGATCAGTTCTTCCAGCCTTTGAAGTAGAATGAGCAAAATTCGTTTACAAGATAATTGGCAGTAGGAGTAAATATGATTAAATCTATTTGGATCGACAACTTTAAATCACTAGTGAATTTTGAATTACCTCTGTCAAAGTTTACTTGCCTGGTGGGTTTGAATGGCGCAGGTAAATCTACCGTGCTTCAGGCAATGGACTTCATTTCACAACTGACGGTGGGTAATCTGGATGAGTGGTTGAAGATACGGAATTGGGATGCTGCGGATATCAACTCCAAGCTGACGAAGGAAAGTAATATTGAATTTAAAGTTGTACTGGATATACCTGAAGCAGGTGAAGTAGTTTGGAGCGGCAGTGTAAATCGAACAACTCTTCGATGCACTCAGGAGAGAGTTTCTATTGGGCCCACGAACTATTTAAAAGTAGAAGATGGTCAATGCTATCTAGGTAAATATAACAGCCGAAATATATCTGCTGAACAAGAAAAGTCGCTGCTTGAACGTTTTACAATTATGTTTGAGTATCAGGGGTCAATCTTATCCCAGCTGAAAAGCAACCAAACGGAAGGCGTCCTTTACTCACTAAAAGGGGCTATTTCAAAAATTCAATCACTAGATTTACTGTCTCCCGAGCTACTCAGAAACCAGACAAAACTATCCAACGGACAATTGGGGATTGGTGGTCAAAAATTATCATCATTTATTCATGAATCTGGCAAAGAAGGAAAAAGCACCCTAAAAAATGAACTAAAAAATGTTTACAGCCAATTGGATAGTATTGACACTAAATCTTTACGTGCAGGCTGGAAACAATTAGAGATTACTGAACATTACGGAGAACAAAAGCTTAAAACGACGGCGCGCCATATGAATGATGGCATGTTGCGCCTGATGGCCATTTTGTCTCAGCTTGAATCGAATAGTGAGTTCCTGCTATTCGATGAAATTGAAAATGGTATCAATCCAGAGCTGATTGAATTTCTTATTGATCATTTGGTTAAATCTAAAAAACAGGTCATGGTCACTACGCACAGTCCTATGATCCTGAATTTTCTGGAAGATGAAATTGCAAAACAAGGAGTTGTTTACCTATACAAAACCGAAAAGGGTTTCACCAAGGCGAAGAAACTATTCGAGATCCCTTCTCAGGCTAAAAAATTGGAAGTCATGGGGCCTGGAGAAGTTTTTATCGATACGGATCTTACCCACTTATATCAAGAAATAGCTGACTTACAGTAACAGAGGAATAAGGGATGTATTTGTTGTTAAGTGGCGAAGGCCCAACGGATATTGGTGCTTGCGGTTCTGTTGCCGAGGCCTGTGACACTCATGATTTTAACGCAGGGCCTATGACCTGGATTATTGATAAGCTGATGGAAGCTTTTTTAGGTTACGACTTTTCTCATATAGAAAACGAGCGCTTGAGTTTTGTTTCTGAATCTTTTTTAGCAAAAACTAGGCAACGACCCTTGAAAAAAGCGCTCGCTTTACGAGGCAAAAAGAAACCTGCGGAAACAAAATATTACTACGAAAACGCCAGGTCACTTGCTGTCGCCGCAAAAGCTCTAGCCGAAAAAATAGAAGATAATGTAGTTGCAGTATTGTTCAGAGATTCGGATGGGACTGCTTCGGCTGGCCGAGGTCACTGGCGTGACAAAAGAGACTCGATGATTAAAGGGTTTGAGGCAGAAGACTATAATTTTGGCGTTGCCATGGTACCTAAACCTAAGTCTGAAGCCTGGTTACTTTGTGCGGTTAAAAACAACCCATATCAAGGGTGTGAAAAACTTGAAAATGAATCAGGCAATGATAAAAGCGCCAATCCATTGAAAAAACAATTAGCGGTGGCCCTAGGTAGTCACCCCTCTACCTCTAGTCTCAATGCACTTGTACAGGAACATATCGATTTAGAGCGGTTGAAAATGCCATCGTTTGAACTATTTAAAAATGATCTAGAGCAGGTGGTGAAGCTAGCGGAAGGGGGACGGCGGTGAATTCAGATCAGCTCTATCATGGTCTTCAACAAGCCTTCCAAAAAGAAAACCATCGAATTGTCTTCTGGTATGACCCCGAAGCAGATTTTGAATCTGAACTAAATGAGTTGCACTTGCCTGAGGTCACTATTATTAAGATGGCTTCGGAATCAGTTTTTGGTATCAAGCTAAAACTTGAGTTGGAAGATACTGACGGCAAATACTTGTTGTATTTCCCCCGCGCAGAACCAGAAACGAATAAAGACTGGCTGCT
>JBDNJA010000063.1:0-36291 GCA_041688005.1 Gammaproteobacteria bacterium | reverse complement strand
GCCCCGTTCTTTTTTCTGCAAATGTGGTAAATTTAAAGTCAAAAGAAATCAAGAATAGGAACAAACGCCAAAATCGGTGAACCCAATAACTGTTCATTTTAAATATTTGATTTCACATAAAAACCCCTTTATAGACACCCAAAGAAATAAATTGACATAAAATTCTCACCTGTTAACTTATTTTCTTCTACTTTCACAAAAGGATACTGTGATGCCAAGATCAAGGAAGACGCAGGTTTCTCTCGATGCCACCCCGTATTACCATTGCAGCTCCCGTTGCGTTCGCCGTGCATTCCTCTGCGGTAAAGATGCAGTAACGGGTCAATCCTTCGCGCATCGACGACTATGGATTGAAGACAAACTACTCGAACTGGCTACTGTCTTCGCTATCGATTTATGCGCTTATTCTGTGATGCATAATCACTACCACGTGGTTTTATTCATCGACAAATCAACGGCTGATAACTGGGACGCACTCGAGGTGGTTGAGCGCTGGCATCTGCTGTTTAGTGGCACACTTTATAGCCAACGCTTTGCCAAAGGAGAGGTACTCACGGCGGCAGAACAAGCCAGCCTTGATGCCTCCATAGCGCTCTGGCGTGAGCGTTTAATGGATATTAGTTGGTTTATGAGAATCATCAACGAAGGCATAGCGCGTATGGCTAATCGGGAAGATGATTGTACTGGACGCTTCTGGGAAGGCCGTTTTTCCAGCCAGGCATTACTTGATGAAAAAGCACTAGCCGCTTGTTCCGCTTATGTCGACTTAAACCCGATAAGAGCCGGAATAGCGGATAGCTTGACTGACTCAGATCACACCAGCATTAAACGACGTTGTGAACAGGCAGAAAAGGCCGAGCAACCGAATGATCCACTGCAACAGGCTGATGGGCTGCATCCCTTCGCCGGTAACCCTAGGCGCGATATGCCTAACGGCTTACCGTTTAGACTTACCGATTACCTAGAACTGGTAGATTGGACCGGCAGAATACTACGGGATGATAAGCGCGGCGCAATACCTGAAAGCACGCCGCAAATCCTCCAACAATTGAACATCGACCCGAAACACTGGTGCTATCTGAGTAAAAACTTTGAAAGTCAGTTTAAGTCACTAGTCGGTACGTCATACCACATAAAGCAAGCCTGTGAACAACTTGGAAAACAGTGGGTGCATGGTATCCGAGCGTGTGAAAAGTTTTTTCCTACCTAACAGCACTTGTGTAAGACAAAAATACTAAAAATGGTATGGCCGAATCATCGTCCATTGGATAGCTATGTTTTAGTTTTGGTCAAAGTCAGCAGGATAACTAGAAAATACTAATTATGTGAAAATCCATTCGTGTTTTTCCTAGACTGGCCCTGCTTTACTTCAAGGGCGCCTAGGATTTCAGGCTAAATTTGGAACTTCTAAAATCTGGGTGTCTAGGAAAGGCTACTCCCAGTCAGTCATTTGGAATGTTGTATATGGGTTTGGCAATCCAAGAACTAGAAGGACGCTTGTATGGTAGGTACTTTATAGACGTCCTTTTAATAAACTGTACAGTATGGTTTCTTTATTGATATTGGTACTATTAATTGGTACTATTTGGGAGTGAAGCGAAAATGCCAAAAAACATTAGAACTTATTTTTCATCATCCTGTTAGTGGAAATATAAAATGGAATGATATTGAGTCTTTGTTTATTGAACTCGGTGCAGAAATAAGTGAGCGTGAAGGTTCGCGTATTGGTGTTCGTTTGTTTAATACTCGAAAAGTATTTCATCGTCCACATCCATCACCGAATACAGATAAGGGAGCTGTAGCTAGTATTCGTGAATGGTTGAGAGAAAATAAGGTAATACCAAAATGAATATAATGGAACTTAATGGCTATCGTGCCTTGATTCAATATGACTCTGAAATTGAAATGTTTAGAGGCGAGTTTATGGGGTTAAATGGTGGTGCTGATTTTTATGCAAGTGATATTGAAGGGTTAAAAAAAGAAGGCGCTATTTCCCTTAAAGTTTTCCTTCAAATGTGTGTAGAAGATAACGTTGAACCTAAAAAGAGTTTTTCTGGTAAATTCAATATTCGTATTCCGCCAGAGTTACATGAAGATATTGCAAGTGCTGCAATGTCTGAGGGTAAAAGTTTAAATCAATGGGTTGTAGAAACATTAAATTATGCTTCTCACTCATAAAAGTCCAACAAGGCGCTGTTGTCGGAATCAAAAAGAGAAAACAAGGGTCTTGTCTTTAGCCTAATATCGATATTTTGATAATGCAAAAGACAAGACCTGATACGCTCTTTCTCTAATCACCATATTCATTTGAATTTTGCTTATGTGAACGGGCTTCAGACTAGGTTTTTTTTGGTGGGATGGAGTAGGTCCCTGTTGCATGAGCTACGATGTCATTTCCTGTCAAGATTGATACCTCCATTACAGCTAGTCGTTTCCCAAGTTTGATGATTTTACCTTCTGCAATCAAATCTGAATTGCTTGGTTTACGCAAAAAATTAATGTTGAAGCTGGTGGTAACGGCTAGCTTAGCTTCATCAATCATACTGAGCACCACGGCGTACATGCAGGCATCGGACAGCATCATCATGTATGGCCCCGCGATCGAACCACCAGGACGGATAGACCTCTGTTGATATGGCAGTAACATTGTCGCTTTGCCCCGCTCGATACTGTCGAGGCGAATACCGACATCTGCTGCCCAGGGCAATTCTGTGTCGATTAATTTGTTGAAATGTTCGAGACTAATTTCGGTCATTATTGATTGAATCCTTAAATTTTGTAATGGTCTGTTTTAGATGAACATGATCTCCAGATTAATTAGTGATCTGTATTGAAATTCATGCATGATTGTCCAGCCAATGCGCGGTGGCTGGCGTTACTGTTTTCTGTGCCTTGCCACTCTCGTCAATAGCAATATGCCATCAGGGAAAGCTAATTCCGTGAAGTCATTACTACCGATCAACACTTTCATAGCCGACGAATTGCAGCTCTCCGATGATTTTGTTATTTGGAGTTTTTTGGAATTCGGCCCATCAAATAAAATTCATCATTGGTTCGCATATTGCTCATATTAACCAGACGATTCGACAAGCCAAAAAAGGCGCTAATTGACCCGATGTCCCAGATATCGTCTTCGTCAAAATCATGTTGCTGAAGTTTAATAAAGTCAGAGTCATTTGTCGTTTCAGCCTTGCGAGATATTTTCAGGGCGTAGTCGAGCATGATTTTTTGGCGTTCTGAAATATCGGCCTTGCGATAATTAGTAGCGAGTTGATCCGCTATTAGTGGATTTTTAGTTCGAATGCGCAGAATGGCACCATGCGCGATGACACAGTACTGACATTGATTTCTGGCTGAGGTTGCAACAACAATCATTTCTCGTTCGGACAGGCTTAAACCAGGTGTATCTTTATCCATTAACGCATCGTGATAATCAAAGAATGCGCGAAATTCGGCTGGACGGTGGGCCAGCGCGAGAAAAATATTTGGAATAAATCCAGCTTTTTCGTTAACAGCTTCAATACGCTGGCTAATGTCCTCGGGTAGCGTGGCAAGGTCTGGAATAGAGAAACGACTGATAGCAGATGTGTTCACTAGTATTTCCTGATGTAAAAGTTTCTGGTTATATTGATGTCACTGTAATATGCTTGCTTGCTACAAGCAAATAAATGTTTGCAGATATGTAATTTGAATTTGACGTGCCAAAACAATCGACTGCCAATACTGAAAAGCCTGTTCAACGAATTTCTCATGCACAACGCACTGAGCGCTCCGATACTCGAATGTTCGAAGCAACGGTGGCATTAATAGTCGAGCAGGGTACAGAGAAGACCACACTCAAAGCAGTTGGTGAAGGTGCTGGCTATAGTCGAGGTCTCGCCGGGTCGAGATTCAATTCGAAGCAGGGTTTATTTTGTTATGTCATCAAACGGGTTGCCGAGGTTTGGCTAGGTGAAATGAAACTATCGACCGAGGGCCTGTCAGGTTTTTCGGCGATTAGTGCTGCCATCGATGCTCATTACAATTTTTGCAAGCTCGCCCCGCAACAGGTGCGTGCCTATTACATTTTATGGTTTGAGTCGATTGGACTCGAAACCGAAATGCAAGACATTGTTGTCGCTATTCATCATCGACGCCTAAACGATGTTATAGAATGGATAAGCAGCGGTAAGAAGGCCGGTGAAATCTCCGATGATTTTGATGCCGAAGCCGTAGCGAGACAGTTTTTGTCGACTGTAACGGGCATTATTTATCAGTGGTTAATCGATCCCAGCCAGGATGAATTGATAAAGTCATTACATGATGATTTAAAGAGCACGATGAAATTACTGCTGAAACCAAACGAGGCCGATAGCGGGAGCGAGCCAATGGATCGTGAAGCAAATCAAACCAATGTCATTTAATAAACAAAAAAGTATCGATAATATTGATCAATTGATCCGTAGGCGGCGCTCAACGCGGGCTTTTTTAGCGCGGCCGGTTCCGTCTGAACTATTACGTCAAATATTCGATTCAGCTGGTTCGGCTGCATCAAATTGCAATACTCAACCCTGGCTCACACATGTCGTCTCGGGTGCCAGCCGTGACGCGATGAGTGACGCCTTAATACAGTCAGTGGGTCAGGGCAAGTATTCGCTAGATTTCCCTTATGATGGCAAATATGAAGGCATTTATCGCAAACGCCAGGTAGAAGTCGGGATTTTGTTATATCAGGCGCTTGGTATTGGTCGAGAAGATAAAGAGGCAAAACGGCAGGCTTTTCTAAGGAATTTAGAATTTTTTAATGCACCACATGTAGCGTTTATATTTTTGCCCGACTGGGGAGGGGTGCGGGAGGCGGCTGATGTGGGGCTGTATGCACAAAACCTGATGCTGGCAATGCAAGCGCGTGGAATCGCCAGTTGTCCACAAACAATATTGAGTTATAACGCAGACGTCGTGCGAGAGCAGTTGGTAATCGATTCGAATCAAAAATTACTATTCGGGATTTCATTTGGATATGCGGATGAAACCCGGGCAGAGAATAAAATTTCCCCTACGCGAGCGACGCTGTTGGAAATAACCACTTTTTATAATTAGCAGAATGACTATCCATACCGTTTTCCGTAATCAGTTATCCGTTATCGGTTTGAGATACGGTGCATTCATTTGAGGCGATCAAACCATTATGAACTTTGAAAATATTCTAGTAGAAAAAAGAGAAACTGTTGGGGTTATCACCCTCAATCGAACCAAAGCATACAATGCACTTTGTCGTGGCCTATTTGATGATCTGGCGCTAGCGCTGGATGATCTCGAAGCCGACGAAACCGTCGGTGCAATTGTGATTACCGGAAATGAAAAAGCTTTTGCCGCTGGCGTAGACATTTTTGAAATGCAAAATCAAAGTTATCCGTCAATGCTATCAGACAGTCAATTCACCCGGGGCTGGGATCGAATCACAAAATGTAACAAACCTGTAATAGCGGCAGTGGCTGGTTATGCACTTGGCGGCGGCTGCGAGCTGGCGATGATGTGTGATTTTATCATTGCCGCCGATACCGCCAAATTTGGTCAGCCAGAAATTACACTGGGCACGATACCGGGCATTGGTGGATCACAACGGTTGACTCGTCTGGTAGGCAAATCCAAAGCGATGGACCTGTGCTTGACCGGACGCATGATGGATGCTCAGGAAGCCGAACGTTCGGGGCTGGTTGCCCGAGTTGAACCGGCAGAGTCTTATCTCGAAGTTGCTATTGAAGCCGCCACACAGATAGCGAGCTATTCGCGCCCAGTGGTGATGCTGGCAAAACAGGCGGTAAATATGGCGCTTGAAACCCCGCTGAATCAAGGCATAGACGCCGAGAGAAATATGTTCTATTCAACCTTCGCGCTTGACGACCAAAAAGAGGGCATGAGTGCCTTTGTCGAAAAGCGCAAGGCGGTGTTTAAACACCGTTAATTCAGAATTTTCTTCGACCTGGTTGCAGTATGCAGGGGCGTCAGAAAAGGTTTTACTTCGTTCAATTATCCCAGCAGTTGAAATTGATATTCAGACTTTTCTGACAGGCTAGATCAGGGTATTACTCTGTTTAGTAATTCGTCACTGATGTCTGTGTTTGATGCGGCTGCTAGGCAGCACATTCAGTCAAAAATCAATTACGTTCACGTCCAATATTGCTCGCAAGACTCTCGATCTCGCTCCCCCCAATCCAGTCTTCAAGTTCAACAGTAATTTTATGCCGCCAGTTAGGATATTCATCAACAGTGCCGGGCACATTCAACTGATCAGTTTGCAAAAAAATATCCTCCAACTGCACCATCATTAGCAGGGATTGCGAACGCGCCAGAAAACTCTGGATCGACTGAAACATTTGCGGGCTTAATTCGGTTTGCGAATCAGCCTGCAAAGTTTCGTCGCTGATCAATTGCTCGTGATTTAATGCCTGCTTAATGGCGTGAAGATCATCCTCGCGAGCCTGCCTTTGCTGGTGTTTGATATTGTCTGACGGATATAAGTTTAATGCTTCGTGTAGATCAAGGTCGAGCCCTTGCCAGTAGGCTTTCATGGTTGGCAGATCATGCGAACTGGAAGTACACAGTGCATACTGAGGATATTCACCCGGAGACTTGAATGTGTTTTGCTGCCAGTCTTTTTCGAAAAATAAAACCCGATAAGCCAGTATTTTTTTAAGCCACAGCTGGTGCCGCACTTCGTCGGCTACCGTGCCGAGGTCTTCGCCGACAATCAGACAGCGATTACGCTGGCTTTCGAGCGAGAGTATTCCTAGCAGGTCGTTAAATGGATAGCTAACATAGACGCCCAGATCGGCCGTATAACCTTCGGGCACCCAGTACAGACGCATCAAGCCCATGACGTGATCGATGCGCAGTGCACCGGCATGTCGCATATTGGCCCTTAACGTATTGATAAATAATCGGTAGCCGTCGTCACGAAGTGACTGTGGTAACTGTGGGGGCAAGCCCCAGTTTTGACCCAACAGATTAAAATCATCGGGTGGCGCGCCAACACCTATGCCTAAGCCATAATTCGGCTGCTCGGCCCAACAGGCGGATGAGAAAGGTTCGTTGCCGACTGCCAGATCGTTATAAAGACCAATACGCATTCCCTTCTTTTGGCAATTCTGCTGTACCGCCGATAATTGCGTTACACTCAACCATTGTAGATAAGTATGGAATTCGATCTTGTCGAGGTTTGACTCGGCCAAGGCCATCGTTTTCCTGTTCTAAAATATTTTCTTCATTGAGACCCAACTGCTCTAACGCATCAGCCATTGGGTCGGTGAGGTTGAGGTTCAATGCCGCATTGCGCAGGCTTCTACCCAGCAAATATTCCATCGACAGGTAACAGACACGACGGCTGTCCTGTTCCTCATAGCTATAACAGGTATTGTTGGCACCGGTCAAAAGACGGTCGCGCAAGGCCATCGCCAGTGCAATAAATTCGTAATGCGGCGAGTTGTGGAGGCGACTATCGCGCCCCAGAGTATGGTTAAAATACTGCTGAAAATTACGTTTTAAGCTGGTGCTATCGTGGCCGGGTGGTGCGATATTGGTAGAACCATTTTTCTTAGGTTTATTCATAGTTGCCGGTCGTCGGGAAATGGTTATTTAGTTGAGTGTGAGAATTAATGTTGTCAGTGGCGGTAGCACCAGGTTCAACGAGTTTTCGTGTCCGTGTGAGGCAATTGGATCGGAATTAACTTTGCCCAAGTTACCAACGCCGCTGCCACCGTAGGTTTTCGCATCGGTATTCAGGCGCTCGAGGTAGCAGCCGGCTATCGGAACGCCGATTCGATAATCGTGTCGGATTACGGGAACCACATTGCAGATGCTCACGAGCAATTTAGAACCATCATAGACACGACGTATAAAGGCAATAACACCCTGCTCGATGTCGCTACAGTCGATCCAGTCGAAACCTTCACTTCTACAGTCTTTTTGGTATAGCTCGGGTGTATTTCGATAAAAACCATTGAGGTCGCGCAGCAGGTGCTGAATTCCGGCATGCGCGGGAGATTCGAGCAAATGCCAGTCTAGCGAACTGTTGTATTCCATTCGCGGCGCTGGGCAAATCCACAGCCCATAAACAACAGTTTCTTGCCCGGGTGGGCATACATGAAACCATAATAAAGCCGCAGATTGGCGAAGGCCCGCCAGTCGTCTCCGGGCGTGCGCTTAATCATCGAGCCTTTACCGTGTACGACTTCGTCGTGTGACAAGGGCAGAATAAAGTTTTCGCTGAAAGCGTAAAGTAGGCCAAAGGTGAGCTTATCGTGATGGTAGCGACAATGCACCGGATCTTCGCCGAAGTAAGACAGGCTGTCGTGCATCCAGCCCATATTCCATTTATAACTGAAACCGAGGCCGCCTTGGTCAGTCGGCTTCGATACGCCCGGCCAGGCGGCTGACTCTTCGGCCATGGTGATGGCATCGGCGGCGTGTACTTTTTCGTTCATCAGGCGCAAGAAAGCGACTGTTTGCCAATTATCATTGCCGCCATGTTCGTTGGCAATCCACTCGCCGTCTTCGCGTGAATAGTCCAGGTACAACATGGAAGCGACCGCGTCTACCCGCAGCGCATCGATGTGATATTCCTGGACCCAGAACAATGCGTTGGCGATTAGATAGTTAACTACTTCGGGCCGGCCGAAATTAAAGATAAGCGTGCCCAATCCGGGTGCGCACCCGGGCGTGGGTCGGCGAGTTTTTCCAGCTTGCCCTCTCGCATCAGATGGCGATCCAGGTCACTCAGCGGTGATGGCAGGCGGTAGGGGTCTTCGATTATATAACGATGACCGTTTTCGCTAAGCCCTAATCGATAAGCGACCATCGGCAGCGGTAGGCGCGCTTCAAACAATCCGTCAGCATGAACCTTTTTCATCACTGCCAATAATTGGTTATTGGCGTCCAGCAATTCGACCGACTGAGCTTGTGGCTGCCAGCTTCGAACTACCCAGTTTTTCCTCGCGCTATGCGGTCCGAGCACGGCGAAAGGATTGTTATGTCCGCCATTAGCGATAGCATCGAAGGTTGTTTTTAACTGGCTCATAAATATTAATCAGCATTAGTTTAGTTTGCAGAGACTTTATAAAGTTGCTTCAGGTAATCATTGACGCTATGCGCCCTAACGCTGTGGTACATCGCGCAGGACATCACCAATACCGCCGACTTTGCCGCCGGGTAATGCGCCGTTTTCGGCAGCGATCATTAAAATATGTGTCATTGAATGTGTTTACTCGGTATTTCGTTTGACGGTGTTAATCAGCTGGCATGTCGATGAATCGTATGACGATACTTCCTCGCTGCTAGCTAACGCCGCAGCAATCGTTTTTGCCAGTTGTTTGCCGAGCTCGACGCCCCATTGATCGAAGGAATTGATATTCCAGATCACACCCTGGACGAATACTTTATGCTCGTAGAGCGCGATGATAGCACCTAGCGTGTGCGGGTCGAGCTTGTTGAATAAAATGGTATTTGTTGGTCGGTTACCTGGAAAAACCTTATTCGGTAACAATTGTTCGAGCTCTGCTCCTCCGCTGAGTTCTTCGCTTGTCAGTTCGGCTCGCGCTTCAACTTCGGTCTTACCCCGCATCAGGGCTTCGGTCTGTGCGAAGCAATTAGCGAGTAATAATCGGTGATGGTCGCCCAGTGGATTCTGGCTGTGAATCGGAACCAGAAAATCTGTCGGTATCATGCGAGTGCCTTGATGTAATAACTGGAAAAATGCGTGCTGACCATTAGTGCCGGGTTCGCCCCAAAGCACAGGGCCAGTGCTGTAGTCCGTGATAGTTTTTGAATCTTGGGTAACCGATTTACCGTTACTTTCCATATCCAGTTGTTGTAGATAGGCCGGAAAGCGGTGCAAATACTGGTCATAAGGTTCGATCGCGTAAGAATCGGCTCCGAAAAAATTGTGATACCAGATACCAATCATTGCGAGCAAAACCGGCATGTTTTGTTCGAGCGGACTGTCGAGAAAATGTTGATCCATTGCGTGCGCACCGTCGAGCAATGCTTCGAAGTTTTCCATTCCGATAGCAATCGCAATCGATAAACCGACAGATGAACAAAGCGAATAGCGACCGCCGACCCAGTCCCACAGCCTAAACATATTGTTGGCGTCGATACCAAAAGCAGACACTTTTTCGGCATTCGTAGAAACCGCTACAAAGTGGCTGGCAAACGCGCCTTTATCGTCGACATGCTGCAAAAACCAGTCGCGCGCTGTATGCGCATTGGTCAGGGTTTCCTGGGTGGTGAATGTTTTTGACACGATGATAAACAGCGTCGTTTCAGGGGCGATTTGTGTTAGCACTTCACTGATATGGGTTCCGTCAACATTAGACACGAAGTGCATATTCAAATCGTTACTTTGATAAGGTTTCAGTGCCTCACAAACCATTAAGGGGCCGAGGTCTGATCCGCCGATGCCTATGTTGACGATATCGGTCAGGCGTTTGTCGGTATAACCAGTGAATTCACCATCGCGTACCGAGCCACTGAACTGCCGAATTTTTTCGAGTTCGGCATTGACTGCAGGCATAACGTCAACACCTTCGACGCATATTTTTTTGTTACTGCGATTACGTAAAGCGGTGTGTAATACAGAGCGCTGTTCGGTCAGGTTTATGGCGTCACCGGCGAACATGCTATCACGCTGTTTTTCTACGCCGCAATCTCGAGCGAGTTGCATGAGCAGCTTGAGGCTTTCGTCGGTGATCAGGTTTTTGGAGTAATCGAGTAATATCTCTCCCCATTGCAGCGAAAACTTTTGCGCTCGTGAATCGTCGGCGGCGAATAAATCACGCATGTGAATATCATTGAAAGTTTGCCGTAGGCGAAGTAAATCCTGCCAGGCTGGTTTTTGTGTCAGCGATTGCATTCGTTAAACCTCAGGTCACCACATCAGGACTGTTACGACCGATAAAATGTTCAATTTTGGCAAGCTCGCTGGCAAGGCTAATCAACTCGGCGAGCGCGGATTGGGGATCTTTGGCCTGTTGCGTGGCACAGGCTTCATGGCCCTCGATATAAACTCGCAACGTGGCGCCTTCGGTGCCGGTGCCTGACAGACGATAAATGATTCGAGAACCGTCGCGCAATAAAACGCGTATGCCCTGTTGCTGACTTATGCTGCCGTCGATTGGGTCAATATAACTAAAGTCATCGGCCGTTTCGACCTGATAGTTGCCGAGTTGTGATCCGGTCAGTGTTTTTATTTTATCGCGTAAAGTGATCATTAATGATTCTGCAGCGTCGCTGGCGACCGCCTCGTAATCGTGGCGGGTATAATAATCGCGCCCGTATTGCTGCCAGTGCTGGGTGGCGATGTCTGCCACCGATTCGCCGCCAGCACGCTGGGACGCAGGTAGAATTTCGACAAATTCGTCGAGTTCACTATGAAAATAACTCCAACCTTGAACCAGATGGCGGATTAACGAGTGCGCCTTGTACTGTGTGAGTACACCGATGCGGCGAATACCAGAATTAACACAGTTCGATAAAGGGAAATCGATAATGCGAAACTTTTCACCGAATGGCACCGCCGGTTTGGCACGCCAATCGGTGAGTTCGTAAAGCCGAGAACCGCGACAACCGGCCAGTGCCAGTGCCAGGGTCTGGCGGGTAAGTCGACTGACGTATCGTGATTTATTTTGAGCATCCATATTCATCTCGATAATTTATAAAGTGGTTGTTAGTTTATATCAGTAAAATGCTGCGCCGTGTTAAGCGCGATATCATATGGCTAAACAGCTTATCCACACAAAATACGTCGGACATAGTGGTCGAAAATACCATTCCAATTACTCGCTTACAAGCTAAAATAGAATAGAGCAATAATGAAGATAAATTGTTTCGATGTGAACATATTTAACGACTCAGAATGAACATGAATGTGAGTTAAAATTCTTTTTTTCACCTTTTGTTTTTTTGTTATTTCGATGGGAATCAACGTTAAACTTTAGGTTCAAATTTTTCGTCAAGTATCAGGTTTGCCTGTCGTAAGCGCTCAAGATAGGCTGGCTTGCAGCGAATGGCGAGACCGATTGCGAGGATATCTACCATGGCCATATGGGCGATCCGGGCTTTAATCGGCTCCAGATAATCGTCATCATCACCGAGGTCTATGGCCAGGTGTAGATGGCTTAATTCTGCCAATGGCGAGCCACTTGCCGTTATTGAAATTATCTTCGCCCCCGATGCCCTTGCTAGCTTGCAGTTGGTAATTAATTCCTTGCTTCGTCCTGAGTTTGAAATCACCAGAACACAACTTTTTTCGTCGAGCATACCTGCGGCGACGCGTTGCAAATAGGTATCGCAATAAGCTTGTGAGTTGAGTCCCAGGCGTGCGAATTTAAGTTGGGCGTCGCTGACTACAATACCCGCACCGCCAACCCCATAAATTTCGATGCGTGGGCAGTTTGATAGCAATGATATGGTGTAGTCGATAACATTTTCGGCAAGCTGATGGCGTATATTGGACAGGCTTGATATAGCACCGTTGATTACTTTATCCACCAGTACTTCGGCACTATCGCAGGCTTCTATCTGGCTATGTTGATAGTAGACGCGGCTGGCTAGTTCCTGTGCCAGTTTTAGTCGAAAATCACGATATCCAGCCAGTTTTAAACTGCGACAAAAACGCACGATGGTTGGTTCGCTAACACCTGCGGCACCCGCCAATTCGTTCATTGTCGCATTGACATAATTTTGCGGCTGTTCGAGTATGATTTCCGCAACTTTTTTCTCTGACTTACTCAGGGTCGGCTGAATAGCGCGAATTTGATTGAGCATAATGGTAAGCCCGTTAGTTTGCTTCGCGCCAGCGACTGTCATCTTCGTACACCAGATGACTGGACTCTGCCGGCCCCCAGGTGCCTGCCTGATAGCCGAAGGGGGCTTTTTCGCTATTTTGCCAAGCTTCCAGTATCGGGTCTATCCAGGTCCAGGCCGCCTCGAGTTCGTCATGGCGCAGAAATAGCGTCTGACTGCCACGAAGCAGGTCAACGATGAGCTTTTCATAAGCACTGTGTTGGCGCTCGGTAATCGAGCTGGTGAGGTTCAGGTTGAGATCGACAGGTCGCAGTCGCATGCCTGGCCCGGGTTGTTTAGCGCGAATCGACAGACGAATATACTCCTCTGGCTGTAAACTAATCACCAGTTGGTTAGGGCTATCCTCCGCTGCCCCATCACTAAAAATAGCATGCGGCAGGCGCTCGAAATTGATCACAATCTCAGACACACGATTTTGCAGGCGTTTACCAGTTCTTAGATAAAAAGGCACGCCGGCCCAACGCCAGTTATCGATATTAACCCGCATGGCGACAAAGGTTTCATTGTGGCTGTCCGGTTTGACACCTGGTTCGTCGATGTAGGGTGGTACGACTTCGTTGCCTATCGCACCCGATCGATATTGACCGCGTACGACATTCTTATCGACATCATTTCCGCTAAGCTTGCGTAATGATCGTAATACCTTGAGCTTTTCGTCTCGAACTGCATCGGTTGAATTGTCCGTCGGTGCTTCCATGGCGATTATACAAAGCAGTTGCAATAAATGGTTTTGGACCATATCGCGTAACGCGCCGGTGTGATCGTAAAATTCCCCTCGGCCTTCGACACCGAGTGTTTCCGCGACAGTAATTTGCACGTCGCGTATGTGCCCGCGCTTCCACAGAGGTTCGAACAAGGCATTGCCAAATCGTAAGGCAAGCAGGTTTTGTACCGGTTCCTTACCCAGATAGTGATCGATACGATAAATCTGACTTTCTTTAAAGACACTGCCAATGATATCGCTGATTTCGCGGGCTGACTCGAGGTCGCGTCCCAGTGGTTTTTCGACTGCGAGACGCGATTGCTGACTAATAAGGTTGTTCTTTTTCAGGTTTTGGCAGATGGGTGCGAACAGCTGAGGCCCGGTAGATAGGTAATAGACACGGCATCGGTTCTTACCGCCTTCGAGCAAATCCGATAGCGGGCCGTAAGCTTCGGCATTACTGACGTCTATTCCAATGTAATGAACTCTTTTGGCAAATTTTTGCCATTTCGAATCGGTAAAGCAACTGGCATCGACATGCTCGCGTGCCGCGGTTTCTGCCTTAACCAGGAATTCCTCGCGAGATAACTGTGAGCGTGCAACGGCGATGATGCGACCTTGTTCGGATAGCAAGTCGTCGCAATGATGGTAGTACATTGAGGGTAGTAACTTGCGCATCGCAAGATCGCCGGTGCCTCCGAATAAAACAAAGTCAAATGGCGCCATGGAGTCAATGGTGGTAGTTTTTTGTTTAGACATAGTGTAGTTTTTTAACTGATTAAAGGTTATATTTGACGATATATTGTAGTAAAGTTACCTAAAGTACAAGTTGGAAAATATTAAATGACTATAAATTCAGACATTAATGCCATCACCGAACGGATCCAAACACGCAGTAAACCTACTCGTGACCTTTATTTAAAGCGAATTGAGCAGGCAGGGGAGGAGGGGCCGCAACGAGGCTCGCTTTCCTGTACCAATATGGCGCATGTGACAGCGGCATCTATTACCAGTGACAAGCTGCTGCTGACTGCAAGCCAGTCGCCGAATATCGCCATCGTGTCGGCCTATAACGATATGTTGTCGGCACATCAACCTCTCGACGATTTTGCGCCATGCATTAAATCCGCTGCCCGTAAGGTCGGCGCCGTGGCGCAATATGCAGGTGGTGTACCCGCGATGTGTGATGGTGTCACCCAAGGTATGCCAGGCATGGAACTATCATTGTTCAGCCGCGACGTGATCGCTATGTCGACCGCGATAGCGCTATCGCATAATGTATTTGATTCTGCCATGTATCTCGGCGTCTGTGACAAGATAGTGCCCGGTTTGTTGATGGGGGCCCTCAGTTTCGGCCACCTACCGGCGGTATTCGCACCCGCAGGGCCAATGACCAGCGGAATGCCTAATTCTGAAAAAGCCCGTATTCGCCAATTATTTGCTGAAGGCAAGGTAGGGCGCGACGAGTTACTCGCCGCCGAAACCAGTTCTTATCATGGCCCGGGTACCTGTACGTTTTATGGCACTGCAAATAGTAATCAAATGTTGATGGAAGTGATGGGTCTGCATATTCCTGGCGCCGCGTTTATCAACCCGAATACACCATTACGCGACGCACTGACCGATGCAGCAACCGAGACCGCGGCGAGTATTACTGCGCTTGGTAGTGATTATCGCCCGGTAGGCAAAGTGGTTGATGAAAAGGCGATCGTGAATGCCATTGTTGGTTTGTTAGCGACCGGTGGATCTACCAATCACACGATTCACTTAATCGCTATCGCAAAATGCGCGGGTATTATCCTCGACTGGGATGATTTCAGCGCCTTGTCTAATCTGGTGCCGCAGTTAACTCAAATTTATCCAAATGGTCTTGCTGACGTGAATCAATTTCATGCCGCCGGTGGTATGGGACTGGTGATAGGACAATTGCTCGATGCCGGTTTGTTACACGAGGATGTACTGACAGTAAAAGGCAAAGGTTTGAGCAGTTATCGTCAGGAACCCTATTTAAAAGAAGGTAAAGTGGATTGGCGTGACCCGCCTGCGGAAAGCCTCGATAAGGATATTATCGCCTCCATCAATTCTCCTTATTCAAAACACGGCGGTTTAAAGTTGCTTACCGGTAAACTCGGACGAGCGGTTATTAAAACCTCAGCGATTAAACCGGAACATCAAATTGTTGAAGCACCCGTCAGGATATTTAACGATCAGCTTTCGGTGAAGGTTGCATTTGAAGCTGGCGAGCTGGATCAGGATATTGTGGTAGTGGTACGCGGACAGGGGCCACAGGCCAACGGTATGCCGGAACTGCATAAACTCACCCCCGCACTTGGCGTATTGCAGGACAAGGGCTTTCGTGTCGCACTGGTGACTGACGGCAGAATGTCGGGTGCCTCCGGCAAAATACCCGCCGCGATTCAACTTCATCCAGAGTTTAGCCACCACGGACCTATCGCAAAACTAAGAAATGGTGATGTAATCCGATTAGATGCCACCAGCGGCGTACTCGACGTACTGGTCAATGAAGCCGAATTCAATGCTCGTAGCATCGATACCCTGGACATGAGTGATAACCAGTCTGGTACGGGTCGAGACTTATTTGGCTTGTTCCGCGCGAATGTGGGTAGCGCCGAAACTGGGGCTATATCTTGTATGACTTCTTTTTCAGACTCTTTTTCAAGTAATGCCAACCAGACAACAGGGGAGATTTAGGCCATGACACTCGAACAGATAATGCGCGTTGGGCCTGTTATTCCGGTGTTAAAAGTTGATGACGTGAATATCGCAGTGGCGCTGGCAGAGGCGTTAGTCGCCGGTGGCTTGCCAGTACTGGAAGTTACCTTACGGACTGAAAATGCGCTCGAAGTTATAGCCGCGATGAGCGAAGTCGAAGGTGCCATTGTTGGCGTTGGTACAATAACCCGACCCGAACAATTTGGACTGGCCAAACAGGCCGGTTCACAATTTGCGGTAACACCCGGACTATCTCCGGCTCTGATCGAAGCTGCACCGCATGCCAATATGCCGGTATTACCCGGTGTCATGACACCCTCGGAATTGATCAGTGCAGTGGAAGCTGGTTTTAATTTACTCAAGTTGTTTCCTGCGCAGGTTGCTGGCGGTGTCGCGATGCTCAAATCATTAGCTGGCCCATTTTCGGATGTTGGGTTCTGCCCCACCGGTGGGATTTCGGTTTCCAATATGACCGAATTTCTGGTGCAGACGAATGTGCTTTGTGTCGGTGGGTCCTGGTTGGCGCCAACGGATTTGCTGGAGGCAGGTAATTGGGATGCTGTAACAAAGCTTGCTCAACAAGCAGTTGAAGTATCAATCAAAAGTGGTTGGCGGGGTTAGGATAGTTATGGGTATTAAAAACGATGGGTATTAAAGAAGTTCGCTCGCCAAATCGATCTGAGCTGACGGTTAAGCTGGCAGACGAAATTGAACGTCAGCTACAAGAGGCGGTGGATAAACGTGGATATGCCAGTATTGCGGTATCGGGTGGGAATACACCTCGACCATTATTTGAATTACTCAGTCATCGGCGCTTACCATGGGAACAGATCACCGTTACGCTGGCGGATGAACGTTGGGTTGATACGCTGTCGGCAGATAGCAACGAATACATGCTTCGTGAAACGCTGTTATGTAACGAAGCCGCAAAAGCCCAGTTTATACCACTTAAAAACTCAGCTGATACAGCCGTTGAAGGGCAGGCCGAATGCCAGACAGCCCTCTTTCGTATTGTCCGACCGTTTGATCTGATTATTCTTGGTATGGGGGATGATGGGCATACCGCTTCGCTGTTTCCTGAAGTTTCCGGCGTTGCTCTAGATATTAATAATTTGGATCTGTGTGTTGCCATCCAGCCTACCAATGCGCCATATGAACGTATGTCGCTAAGTGCTTCGGCCATTCTTAACAGCCATAAAATATTGTTGCATATAGTCGGAGATAACAAATGGCGGGTTTATCAGGCTGCTACCGCAAGTAGTAATATTGATGATATGCCGGTACGACTGGTGTTGCATCAACAGTGTGTACCGGTTGAGGTCTATTGGAGTTCTTAATCGTAGCAATGCTGTTTTCTCGAGACAGACTATAACTCCCCGATTTATTGCTTAACAGTTTCGACGAGTATTGTTGATAGGGCTATATAGTCGTAAATAATAAAAAACACTCACCTTCAACTCACTCGCAGGTATGCTTCCTTCCGGCCACAATCAGGTGGGAGATATTAATTATGAAACAAGACACAGGTCTCAATCTGGTGGCCGATATCGGTGGACCCAATGCCCGCTCCGCGCTGGTTAAGGATGCAAGCCTTGGATCGAATTCGCCGGACTTTCACAATCTGATTTATATGATTCAGATGTCTATATTTTTTTCTGGTGTTGCAACTTTGCTTCAAACCATTAGCTTCGGCCCGGTTGGGGCGAAATTGCTAATTGTGCAAGGAACGAGTTTTGCATTTATACCGATAATGATTACTATCGTTGCCGGTAAAGGTGTGGGCGCTATGGCGATTGTGATGTGTGGCGTTATGGTGGATGGTATTTTCCACGCCAGCTTGGCACCGTTTATCGGTCGGATTCGTTTTGCGCTACCACCGTTGGTAACAGGCCTGGTTGTTACAATGATCGGTCTGACACTGGTTAAAGTTGGTATTCAATATGCTGCTGGTGTACCTGCCATTGGTAAACCTGAGTACGGAAGCCTTCAAAACTGGTCTGTGGCACTTGCTTGTAATAGTGACAACGCTTGGCTTTAAGTTTTTCGCCAGAGGATTCCTGTCTGTATCAGCAATACTTATCGGACTCATCGTTGGATACATTTTTGCATTTTCGATGGGTATGGTGAATTTCTGTAATGTTGGCAGAGCAAATGTTTTTGCACTACCTACTCCTTTTCACTTCGGTTTCGAATTTAGTTTTGCCGCAGTGCTAGGATTTTGTTTGATGGCCTTTATTACAGCGATTGAAACACTCGGTGATGTATCTGGTATTACCAAAGGTGGTGCTGGACGAGAAGCGACTGATAAGGAAATCCAGGGTGCAACCTACGCAGATGGTATCGGTACGGCTGTTTCAGGTATTTTTGGTGCGTTACCAAACACTTCGTTTTCTCAAAACGTTGGTCTGATTGCGATGACGGGTGTGATGAGTCGTACGGTAGTGATTATTGGCGCAACCTTGCTGATTGCCGCTGGGTTAATACCAAAAGTAGGTGCTGTGATCTCGACAATTCCTATTGAAGTATTGGGTGGTGGCGTTATCATCGCCTCGGTAGGCTGGGCAAGGTCACCGACGTCAATTTTAGGGCGAATACCCAACATAACCGCTCTGGCTACGCAGAAGTCGGACAACAATAAAGTATTTTTTGAATCAACTTTTAAATTAGAGACTAATAATGGCTACTGAACAAGAGCAGAATCGATTTTCAGCAAAATACGTCAATTTGGCGCATACCCGACTCGGGGCTAAACCTGTATTTTCGACAGACGATTTTTTCGCACCAGCTGAACGCATGTTACAAACTGAATCGGCTATTTTTATCCCGGGTAAGTTTGATGATAATGGTAAGTGGATGGATGGCTGGGAGTCTCGTCGCAAGCGTGTTGAAGGTTACGACTACTGCATCGTAAAACTAGGACGAGCCGGTGTTATCCACGGTGTTGATATAGATACCAGCCACTTCAACGGAAACCAGCCTCCAGCTGCGTCAATTGATGGCTGCATCTCGGATAAAGATATGCCCGATGATTCGACCGAATGGACGAATATTTTGGCCTCGGTTAGCTTGCAGGCAGACTCTCATCATCTTCACGATATTTTGGATTCTGGTGTTTACAGTCATATCCGTCTCAACATCTTTCCCGATGGTGGTGTCGCCCGATTACGCGTGTATGGCGAACCTCAATGTGATTGGGATGCGACAGGCGACGATGAATTAGTAGACCTAGCTGCGCTGGAAAATGGCGGTCGTTCTATTGCCTGTAGTAATCAGGCTTTCGGATCAAATATGATGAGTCTTGGTTTACCGGGTCGTGGCATTAATATGGGTGACGGCTGGGAAACCGCACGCCGCCGTGAACCAGGTAATGAATGGGTAGTTATTGAGTTAGGTCATGCCGGAACAATTAAGGCTATTGAACTGGATACCGCTCATTACAAAGGAAATTATCCAGACCGAGCGTCAATTCAGGCGGGTTATATGAGCGGTGGAACAGTCGACTCGATGGTGACTCAAAGTATGTTCTGGCGTGATTTATTACCCGAACAAAAACTGCAAATGGATGCGGTTCTGCGTTTTGAATCTGAGTTGGCCGAAATAGGCCCAATCACTCACGTACGGGTCAATATTATTCCAGATGGAGGATTGAGCCGCGTTCGGTTGTATGGACAGATTGAAAAATAAGTGGATCGAACTATTACCGGAGACAAGCTAATGACTGAATCTATCCAGATCACTGACATAAAAGTCACTGAAATAAAAATCGAACCCCTAACGCGAGCTAACTTCGCCGATTTCGGTGATGTTATTGAAACTGAAAATTCAAATCACTTCTCGATAAACGACGGAAGAGTTGAACGCTATCACGATTTGGCCTCGGTTCAACTGGGTGGTGAAAACAGCCGCGCCCTGATTAATATTTTTGAATGTAATGTTGCTAGTCAGTTCCCCTATCAATTGCCACTGGTCGAACGACATCCTATCGGTAGCCAAGCTTTCATTCCACTAACACCGATTAAGTTTGTCGTTGTTGTTGGTAAAGCCGGAGTTCATCCACAGCCAGAAAATTTACGCGCGTATGAAGCCAACGGACAGCAGGGTATTAATTACCACCAGGGTGTCTGGCACATGCCTTTAGTGGCAGCTGAGGTTGGCTTGCGATTTTTAGTGGTAGACCGTGGTGGTGAAGGCCACAACTGTGACGAACAGGGTTACCCCGACGATCAACGGATTATGATTGTTCGTTAGCTAAGCAGAAGTAGCTGGTTAATTGCTATTATCAATTATAAGAAGAAGCCAATATGCAACCTGAATATCCTTGTGACATGATCGGTTATGGCTCGCAGGCCTGGCGATGCGAAAATAGTAGTATAGTTTATTATCAATTACGAAGAAGGCGCGGAAAATTGCGTCTTACATGGTGACAGGGCATCCGAGGCATTTTTATCGGAAATTGTCGGTGCTCCTGCGTTGCCAGGTGTCCGTCACATGAATATGGAATGGATTTACGAGTATGGCAGTCGTCGAGGTTTCTGGCGATTACACAAATTATTCAGCGATAGAAAATTACCTGTAACAGTATTCGGTGTCGCTATGGCACTAGCGAGAAACCCGAAAGCGGTTGCTGCAATGAAAGCATTCGATTGGGAGATAGCCAGTCACGGACTGCGCTGGATCGATTACCAGCACATTGATATCGAAGTCGAGCGCGAACACATGCGGCAGGCTATCGAAATTCACGAGCAGCTAACGGGTAGCAAACCTTCTGGGTGGTATACCGGACGCTCCAGCCCGAATACGCAGCAACTGGTAATCGAAAATGTCGGGTTACTCTACGATTCGGATAGCTATGCCGATGACTTGCCTTATTGGGTAGGTGGTAAAGAAAAATCCCATCTCGTGTTACCCTACACGCTCGATGTTAATGATATGCGCTTTGCAACCAATCAAGGGTTTAATCGTGGAGACCAGTTTTACGCTTACCTACGCGACAGCTTCGATATCTTATATGCCGAAGGTCCGGACGAAGCGAAAATGATGTCTGTTGGCTTACATTGCCGTTTGATAGGTCGACCTGGCCGGATAGCGAGCCTGGCCCGATTTCTTGACTATATCGAACAATTCGATGATGTCTGGGTATGTCGACGCAACAGTATTGCCTAACATTGGCATAAAAATCATTTGCCATAACCTGCACTAATTATAAATGGCTTCTCAATTAGTGCTGAATGATATCGTAATGCGTTGGCCTGAAAGTCTGATGTCTGTCTTTAGGTAATTCAAATTTTTGTTCCTGCTGTTATTGGCTTGCCTGGAATCTAACTGATTTTAGTCAGATCAATCCAACGGATCTAAATCAAAAAAACAATTGTTATACAAACAAGTTTCAAACACAGGTGAGTTTATGAGTCAGGAATCGCTTCCATTAGACATTGATCCACAGGAAACCGGTGAATGGCAGGAAGCCATCGATGTTGTCGTCGAAAGAGAAGGTGTAGAACGCGCAGAGTACCTGTTGCGTAAAACCATCGCAAAGGCTTTCGAAGCAGGCGTCGAGGCACCAGACACGACGCGCACGCCGTATGTCAATACCATCCCGGTCGAGAATCAACCGCCGTATCCGGGCAATCTTGAACTGGAACGTCACATACTTCGCGCCTTACGCTGGAATGCCACGGCGATGGTGGTAAGCGCCAATCGCAAACCCGCCGAACCGGGCGGGCATATCGCCAGTTTTCAGTCTTCGGCGATCATGTACGAAGTTGGATACAACCATTTCTGGAAAGGCTTCGGTCACCCCAACGGATCCGATCTGGTTTTTATCCAGGGCCATACTGCACCCGGTACCTACGCGCGTGCCTACCTCGAAGGTCGACTGGATGACGATCAGCTCAATCATTTTCGAGTTGAAGTCGAAGGTAAAGGGTTATCTTCTTATCCACATCCATACCTGATGCCAGACTTTTGGCAGTTCTCTACGGTCTCCATGGGACTGGGCCCGATTATGGCGATTTATCAGGCGCGGTTTCTCAAGTATCTGGAAAACAGAGGCCTAACCCAGCCGGCCGAAAATCATGCCGAAGGGCGTAAAGTCTGGGCGTTTCTTGGCGACGGTGAGATGGATGAGCCGCAATCTCAGGGTGCGATATCCCTAGCAGCTCGTGAAAAGCTCGACAACCTTGTCTTTGTCGTCAACTGTAACTTACAACGACTGGATGGACCGGTACGCGGCAACAGCAAAATTATCCAGGAGTTGGAGGGTAATTTTAAAGGTGCTGGCTGGAACGTCATAAAAGTATTGTGGGGTTCGGGTTGGGATCGTTTGCTCGATAGCGAACACGCTGATTTGTTACGCAAGCGTATGATGGAATGCGTCGATGGTGAATATCAAAACTTTAAAAACCGAGGTGGCGCTTATGTCCGCGAACATTTCTTCGGTAAATACCCGGAATTGAAAGCACTGGTCGAAGACATGACTGATGATCAAATCTATTATGATTTGATGCGTGGTGGACACGATCAGGAAAAGTTGTTCGCCGCCTATACCGCCGCATCCGAGTCAGTTGGCCGTCCGACGGTTATCCTATCGCACACGGTTAAAGGCTATGGCATGGGTGAAGCGGGTGAGGGTCAAAACATTAGTCACTCGCAAAAGAAACTTAGTGAAGAGCAGTTAATACGATTGAAAAAGCGCTTCGATATTCCAGTTGATGACGAAAAGGTTGCCGCAGCCGGTTTTTATCGCCCGGCAGCTGATTCACCTGAAATGCAGTATCTACACGAAAAACGTAAGGCACTGGGCGGTTACCTGCCGACTCGACCGACTGAATTCGAAACCCTGCCTATTCCAGATCTTTCCATCTTTGATGCGTTACTGAAGGATACCGGGAAACGTAATTTATCGACTACGATGGTGATGGTGCGCATCATGGTTGCGATTGCGCGAAATAAAGAAATTGGTCCCCGATTAGTACCGATCGTACCCGATGAAGCGCGCACCTTTGGTATGGAAGGCATGTTTCGCCAGGTGGGCATTTATGCGCCCGATGGCCAAAAATACGAACCGATGGATGCCAAGGACATCACGCCTTACAAAGAGTCGAAAACAGGGCAGATGTTGCAGGAAGGTATCAACGAAGATGGTGCCATGTCGTCGTGGATAGCGGCCTCTATTTCCTACGCAACCAACGGTATTATGACGATACCTGTCTATCTGTATTACTCCATGTTTGGTTTTCAACGCATTGGTGATCTGGCATGGGCTGCCGGCGATATGTTGGCGAGAGGATTCCTCATCGGAGCGACCTCAGGTAGAACGACACTTAATGGCGAAGGCTTGCAACACCAGGATGGCCACAGCCAGGTATTCGCCTCGTTTATTCCTAATTGTGTCTCTTACGACCCTACTTTTTCCTATGAACTCGCGGTGATTTTCCACGATGGTATGAAGCGCATGTATGAAAAAGGCGAAAACGTGTTTTATTACCTGACGACCCTGAATGAAAACTACGGTCATCCAGCGATGCCTGAAGGTTCGGCTGCTGGCATTCTCAAGGGCATGTACTCGTTTAGCAAATCATCCAGCAAATCTAAAAACCGCGTCCAGCTCATGGGTTGTGGATCGATATTACGCGAAGTTATTGCAGCAGTTGATTTGCTGCAGGACGATTGGGGTGTTGCTGCCGATGTCTGGTCTGCCCCTAGTTTTAACGAGCTGGCGCGTGATGGTCAGGCCTGTGATCGTTGGAATTTATTGAACCCCGAACAGAAGCCCAGACAATCCTGGGTCGAGCAATGCCTGGACGGATGTGAGGGGCCGGTTATAGCGGCAACCGACTATGTTAAGAACTTCGCTGATCAGATTCGCGCATTCGTACCGGGTGACTATCATGTACTCGGTACCGATGGATTCGGTCGTTCGGATAGTCGCGAAGCGTTGCGTCGTCATTTTGAAGTTGACCGTTATTACGTCACAATCAAGGCCCTGAAAGCGCTGGCTGATCAACAAAAAAACAGCAAGGAAAAAAATCGGGTCACCCACAAGATAGTTGCAAAGGCGATCGCCAAATATGACATAGACGTCGATAAAACCAACCCTTTATACGCTTGATCACTGAATAGGAGTCAAACAATGACGAAAGAAATTTACGTTCCCGCTATTGGTGATTTTGATACGGTTGAAGTCATCGAAGTTTTGGTCAAAGCTGGCGATACCATCGCCATCGACGATGCGCTAATAACCCTTGAATCTGATAAAGCGTCAATGGACATTCCCGCCGCCGAGGGCGGCGTGATTAAAGAAGTCAAAGTTAAGGTGGGTGACCAGGTTTCCGAAGGTGGCTTAATGCTACTTCTGGAATCGAGCAGTGAATCTAGTGCACCGGTCGCGACTAAGGATGCGCCTCCGAATGCATCTGAATCGACAGCAACAACTGCTTCAACGAGTGATTCGGGCGGCGGTGACGGTGATACGACCCTCGAAGATATTTGTGTTCCCGATATCGGTGACTCTGGCAGTGTTGATGTTATCGAAGTTCTAGTCCAGGTCGGAGATAAGATCGAAGAGGACGATTCTCTGATCACGCTTGAATCGGAGAAGGCATCGATGGACATTCCTGCACCCAAGACAGGCGTTGTCAGGGAAGTCAAAATTAAAGTCGGTGAACAGGTATCTGAAGGCAGCTTGATCCTGATCCTGGAAACCAGCGGCGATTCTATCCCCACAACTGCCTCGGTGGATACTGACTCAGTACCAGCCGCAGATTCAGCAAAAGAACCGGAACGGGCGCCAGTTGCTGCGCCAGACGCTGCGTCAGTTATTGATGCCTCTACCTTCAAGCGGGCTCACGCGAGTCCCTCGGTGCGCCGCATTGCGCGCGAACTGCAAGTTGATCTAGGTTCGGTAAGTGGAAGTGGGCGCAATAGCCGTATTACCGAAAGCGATGTCCGTGGATTCAAAACGGGTAATGCTCAGTCAACCGCAGCATCATCAACTAGTAAACCGGCTGCAGCCGGTGGTGAGATGGGTATTCCTTTAATCAGCCAGCCCGACTGGAACAAGTTTGGCGAGATCGAGACAGTACCGATGACTCGAATTGGCAAATTGTCGGCAAAGCATTTACACCGCGCCTGGTTGAATGTGCCACAGGTGACGCATTTTGACGAAGCCGATATTACCGATCTCGAGGCCTATCGTCAGGCTAAAAAGGATATGGCCAAAGCACAGGGTTTTAGCCTGACACCTTTAGTTTTCATGATGAAAGCGGTCGCAGCGGGTTTGAAGCAATATCCGAAATTTAACTCAGCAATGGATGACGCGGGTGAAAACCTGATCGAACGCAAGTTCTACAACATTGGAATAGCAGTTGATACACCCGACGGATTAGTGGTGCCGGTGGTTCGTGATGTCGATCAAAAAAGCTTGTTCGAACTTGGTGCAGAACTAGGTGAGTTATCACGACGTGCTCGCGACGGTGAGCTTAAGGCTACCGACATGCAGGGCGGGTGTTTCTCAATTTCCAGCCTTGGTGGTATCGGTGGTACTAATTTTACACCAATCGTCAACGCGCCCGAGGTGGGTATTCTTGGCATAGTGCGTGCTCAGCCGCGATTAGCCAGAGTCAATGGCGAGATAGTCGACCGCTTGGTACAGCCGCTTGCGGTTTCTTACGACCATCGTGTCGTTGATGGTGCCTACGCAGCTCGCTTCGTTAGCCATCTCGCTTATCTGCTTTCCGATCTACGCAATCTTTTACTTTAATCCGGGAGAAATCACATGAGTCAAATAATTGAAATCAAGGTTCCGGATATCGGCGATTTTAGCGAAGTCGAGGTGATCGAAGTGCTGGTCACCGCTGGCAGCAATGTCGCCGAGGAAGATGCGCTGTTTACCGTTGAGTCTGACAAAGCGTCGATGGATATTCCGTCGCCGTCGGCTGGTACCATTAAGGAAGTTAGCATTGTGGTCGGCGATAAGGTTGCCGAAGGGTCGGTGGTTTGCACCATGGAGCTCGCTGATGATTCAGTAACAAAACCTGAAGCGGCTACTGCGACAGAATCGAAAGAAGGCGTTGTCGAAGCACCTGTAGCAGCAAGTCATTCGGGAAATGCCGACATAAGCTGTGAAATGCTCGTGCTCGGCGCTGGCCCAGGTGGATATACAGCAGCCTTTAGAGCCGCGGATCTGGGAATGAAAACAGTATTAATCGAACGTTGGGATACGCTCGGTGGGGTTTGTCTGAATGTCGGCTGTATTCCTTCAAAGGCATTATTACATGCGGCCAAGGTTATGGATGAAGCCGAAGACATGGCGGTACACGGCATTAAATTTGCCAAACCCGATGTCAATATCGATGAATTACGCCGCTGGAAAGAGAGCATTGTTAAGCGTTTAACCGATGGACTCGTGAGCCTTGCAAAGCAACGCAAAGTCGAAGTAGTGAAAGGCGTTGGCAGTTTTATCGACCCACATCATGTTGAAGTTATTGCAATCGATGCTACAAAGACAGTAATCAAATTCGACCAGGCAGTTATTGCCGCTGGTTCCGAAATTGTCGACTTGCCATTTATTCCGGATGATCCGCGTGTGCTTGACTCAACCAGTGCACTCGCACTCGAAGATGTCCCTAAGTCATTACTGGTGATCGGTGGCGGCATTATCGGGTTGGAGATGGCGACAGTGTATGCCTCTCTCGGTAGCAAAATCACGGTAGTCGAAATGCTCGATAACATCGTTGCCGGTGCGGATAAGGATATCGTCAAACCCCTGATGAACCGAATCAAGAAACGCTACGATAATATTTGGCTGGGAACTCGTGTCACAGCAGTCAAGGCCAATAAAAAAGGCTTAACCGTCAGTTTTGAAGGTAAATACGCACCAGAAAAACCACAAACCTTCGATCGTATTTTGGTTGCAGTCGGGCGCACCCCAAACGGCAAGCTGATTAGTGCCGACAAGGCTGGTGTTGCAGTCGATGAACGTGGATTCGTCCAGGTTGTAGATACCCAAATGCGTACCACACAGCCGCATATCTATGCAATTGGTGACATCATTGGGCAACCGATGCTGGCACACAAGGCAGTGCACGAAGGTAAAACAGCAGCTGAAGCAGCGAGTGGATTAGCCAGTCATTTCGATGCGCGCGTTATTCCCTCCGTTGCTTATACCGATCCGGAGGTGGCCTGGGTGGGCGTTACCGAAACTGAAGCCAAGGCGCAGGGCATCAAATATGGCATAGGCATTTTTCCCTGGGCCGCGAGTGGAAGGGCACTGTCGATCGCACGCGATGAAGGTATTACCAAGCTAATATTCGACGAGTCGAGCGAACGTTTGATAGGCGCTGGAATAGTAGGCGTCAACGCTGGAGAATTGATAGCTGAAATGGCACACGCAATCGAGATGGGGTCCAACGCTGCCGATATTGGTTTGACGGTACATCCGCATCCAACACTATCTGAAACGACGGCGATGGCTGCCGAGGCGTTTGAAGGTACGATTACCGATTTGTACATGCCAAAGAAAAAATAACCGGAGGTTGTTAATGCGTAGTAAATGCGCACATCTAAGGTGCATTAGTCGAAACTCAGGGTACTGACATAGACACTCTTTATTACGTTGAAACTGGTCATTTTGTAGAGCATTTAAATTAAGAGACTTAACAAACCATGAGCAAAGACCAGGAAAAGCCTAATGGCAATTTGATCTTACGAACGCTTGCTATGCCCGCAGATACAAATGCAAATGGTGATATATTCGGTGGCTGGATACTATCGCAAATGGATTTATCGGCGGGCATTCTTGCTAGGGACGTAACCGCTTCGCGCGCGATCACGGTTGCAATGGACGGCGTGAGATTTATTAGACCGGTGAAAGTGGGAGATGTCGTATGCTGTTATGGCGATGTTATTAAGATTGGTAGGACATCAGTTACACTGAAAATTGATACCTGGGTCAACCCCCAGCTTCGAGATATTATCAATCCCGAACCTCGGTTTAAGGTAACCGAAGCCACCTTTACTTTTGTCGCTATCGATGAAGATCATAATAAAAAAGTGATCGAACGGCCGGATACAAACAGAGATTAAAGATTGGTGATATAGCGGCAGTATAAAAAACATTCAAGTGAGGCGACGCGGCAAAAATGCATTTTTAGAGGTGTCCTTATCCCAATCGCTTTATATTATTAACTCTGATCACCAGTGCACGAAGATTATTAACTGCGCGCTAAGGACAATCGGTGCAGCAAAGGAGGGGCGTTTACTAACTGGAAAAACCGAGTAAACATTACTGCTATGACAGTACCAATTAGCGGAAGAATAATATTTTTTCGATACTCTGCTGATAGCGCTATCGCAGTCAGAGCACTGTTAAATCCATAGATGCCGACAGCCGTCATAACAGTGGGCAAATCCAGCAGTATTGCGGTTAGAAACCCGAACGTAGAAACCGCTAGCGCCCACAACGCAACTGCGAGGAAGGTTGACAGCAAGACCCGCACGAACAGTACACCACTCACTGTATTTCACTGAAACATGACCTGGCCAACGCCCTGTGAAATTGCCACCGGACTCCAGTAAATGGCGGACAGTACGAATGTATTTTGCACTACCATCACCAAGAATTACAGCTTCGAGTTTTGCGATCCACCCGAGATTGTTGACGTGGTCTACCGGCGCGCCCGCTTCAAGCAGGGACTTTACCACTTCGTCGTGGCCAAGATTTGCGGCTTCTACCAGTAGTTTGAGTATTTCGTCGTGCGATTGGTAGGCTGCGATATGCAAGGCTGTGCGCTTCGAACCATCACGTTAATCTACCGAGAAACCAGCTTTGATCTAGCGTTTAACCTGTTTTATATCACCATCGTGAATTGCTTTGAAGCTTTGATCGTAACGTTCACAGTCACGCGCAGAGGGTGCGTTTTGAGAAAAACTGACAGGATTAAATAGTATTAAATTCAGCAATCCGGTTAAAAACAAAACAACTATTTTTATTCGTATATCACTGCTCGGTTGTCATAAAAAAAGGGGAAGACTGAGTTGCACTTCCCCTAATGGATGGGTAGATTTAAGGGCAAACCTAAAATTTATTTAAAGATCTATCGACAAGGCTTTACCTTGTTCAATCGCGGCACGGACTGAGGCCGATGCCGCGGCTAAATCCTGTAAGCCGACACCCGTGCCGTCGAAGATGGTAACTTCTTCAGCACTGTTACGCCCCGGATGCGTACCGTTTATGACTGCGCCAATGGCAGTGATATCCGATTCTTTAATAATTCTCTGAGCGAACGCGTGTTGGGCTTCACCGAGTGTAATTGACTGTGCAATCTCATCGGTAAATACCGTGGCATTGCCGAACAGCTGTGGATCAATCTCCTGCTTGCCAACCGTATCGGTACCCATACACGCGATGTGTGTGCCGGGTTTAATCCAGTCATTCAGCAACAGGGCTTCGTGCGCCGATGTGATGGTAATGATGACGTCAGCCTGCGCGCCTATTTGTTCGCGTTCGACCGCTTCGAATGGCAAACCAGCTTCCTCTGCGACTGTCGCTAATCGGTGCAGGTCATCAGGGTGTAGATTCCAGCCGATCACTTTTTCAAACTGGCGTTGTTCCAGTGCCGCTCGCAATTGAAATGCCGATTGATGTCCAGCACCAACCATACCGATTACCTTTGAGTCTTTTCTTGCCAGATGGGCAATAGACACAGCACTCGCGGCTGCGGTGCGGATGGCAGTCAGGTAATTGCCGCCGACTAGCGCATTGAGCTTGCCCGTGTCTGGATCAAACAGAAATACTGTCGACTGATGATTGGTCAAGCCCTTTGCTGCATTGTTGGGCCAGTAGCCGCCTGATTTCAAACCCAGACTTAAGCCAGCGCGGTCGAAGCCGGATTTAAAGCCGTAGAGTGCATCCGCATAACCGATTGCTTCGCGAATCACCGGAAAGTTATAAGCGTCTCCGTTCGCCATCGACGCGAATACCGATTCGACTGCTTTGAAGGCGTCAGTCCGACTGAAAACCTCTTCGCATACTGCATCTGTCACTATATACATATTGTCTCTCCTAGTATGCCAGTCCGCGTGCGGTCACTGGCCACATGCATTCAACTTTGCCATTCCTAACACCGACATACCAATCGTGCACATTACAGGTAGGATCGCAGTGTCCGGGTACTAGCTTTAGTTTCTCGTTAATCTTGAGAACGCCATCCGGATCGCTGACAACTCCGTGCTCGTCGGAACACTTAACATATTCGACGTCGTCGCGACCGAAGATTACGGGTAATCCGGAATCGATGCTTTGTGCCTTCAGGCCAGCGTCGACAATGGCCTTGTCAGCCTTGGTGTGACTCATCACTGAGGTCAGGATAAACAATGCGTTTTGCCACTCACCACGATCGATGCGTTTGCCTTCTTCATCGAGAATACGGCCATAATCTGCATCCATAAATGCGTAAGAGCCACACTGAAGTTCATTAAAGACACCCGACTTACCTTCGAAGTAGTAGCTACCTGTACCGCCACCACTGACGATATCACAGTCTATGCCTTTGGCGGCAAGTGCATTAACTGCCTCGCGAACCATGGCAATGGCGATGTCGATTTTCTGACGTCGATCATCATATGAATCTATGTGCTGCATGGCACCTTGATAAGCCTGGATACCCGAGAATTTAAGTCCTTCGGCGGCAGCGATCGCAGTTGCGATGTCTACTACGACCTGGGTTTCGGTAACGCCGCAACGGCCAGCACCACAATCGATTTCGACCAGACATTCGATGCTAGTACCGTGCTTGACAGCAGCTATAGATAGATCGGCAACATTGTCGATATCATCGACACAACAAAGCGTTCGTGCGCCGAGTAGGGGAAGGCGAGCTAAACGGTCAATTTTTGCCGGGTCACGAACCTGATTTGAAATCAGCACGTCTTTAATGCCACCACGAACGAACGCTTCTGCTTCTGATACTTTCTGACAGCAAACACCACAGGATCCGCCTAGTTTTTCCTGGAGCAATGCAACGTCAACAGATTTGTGCATTTTGCCGTGAACACGATGACGTACGCCCATTTCTTTGGCGTGCTGTCCCATCTTTCGTACGTTTCTCTCGAGAGCATTAAGGTCGAGTAGCAGACAAGGAGTTTGGATATCTTGCTCATTCATGCCGACTTCGGCCGGCACGTTGTAGCCGACGACTAAATTTGTTTCATCATTGGTTGAATTCATTTTATTCTTAGCTCACGGTGATTTTCGGTTTAAATATTGTTCCAGGGTAATTTTTTCAGATCGACATTACCGCCTGTCAATATGACGCCAACACGTTTGCCGGCGAACAGTTCTTTGTTTTTGATTATTGTCGCCAAGGGCACGCATGAACTCGGCTCGACAACAATTTTCATCCGTTGCCAGGTCAGGTACATCGCTTCAATAATTTCTTCTTCTCTGGCAAGCAAAATATCTTTGACATAGTTTGATACGAAATGCCAGGTGCGTGGACGAAGGCTAACTTTAAGCCCATCAGCGACCGTTTGTGGCGAATCGTCTTCGATGATATGCCCTGCTTTAAACGAGCGATAAGCATCGTCAGCATTTTTTGGTTCGGCGGCGTAAATGTCAGTGTGTGGTGATGCGTTTGACATCGCCAGACAGATGCCTGAAATCATGCCACCACCACCGATAGGAGCGACGATAGCGTCCAGCTTGCCGACATCTTCCTGCAATTCGAGCGAGCAGGTAGCCTGACCCGCGATGACTCGATGGTCGTTGTAAGGGTGTACAAAGTCTGCGCCAGTACGAGCGACTAATGCTTCGAGCATGGCTTCGCGTGCAGTGGTTGAAGGTTCGCATTCGAAAACTTCACCACCATAACCTCGAACAGCAGCCTTTTTTGCTTCAGGTGCAGTTTTTGGCATAACTACCGATACCGGTATGCCTCTGCGACTGGCTGCATAACTCAGCGACAGGGCGTGATTGCCTGACGAGTGAGTGGCCACGCCGCGTGATGTCTGCTCTTCGGTCAGACCGAACACGGCATTAGAGGCACCGCGTACCTTGAAGGCGCCCGCTTTTTGAAAATTTTCGCATTTGAAAAATAATTCGGCACCGGTGAGCTGATTGAAGTAACTCGAAGTAAGCACGGGCGTGCGATGTATATAAGGCTCAATGCGCTTGCGAGCCTGTAGCACGTCATCAAAACTAGGGATAGTTAAGTCAGAAGTTTTACTCATGGCTTAACCTGCTTTCGATGAATTGGCGGACTGATCTTCAGCCGATGCGCGATAATACTCCTGTGCCGCAGCGATGCCGGAACCCAGCTCGATATCAAAATTCAAATCTTTCATCGCCATTTCGATAGCGCCCAGTCCAGACAATGCCATAACGTCGGTCATGGCACCGAGGTGTCCGATACGAAATGCTTTACCAGCCATCTCACCCAGACCAATGCCAAACGATACGGCATACTTATGGTAGGCATGCTCTGTTAGCGCATTGCTGTCGAAACCCTCAGGCACGTAAATAGCGCTGACCGTATCCGAATAATTCTCAGGTGAGATAGCGCAGAGTTTTAATCCCCAGGCTGCGACTGCCTGACGGATGCCTTCGGCAATTCGATAATGTCGTGCAAACACATTGTCTAAACCTTCTTCAAACAAAAGGTCGAGGCTGGTTCGTAAGCCACTAAAAAGCTGAATGGGTGGTGTGTACGGATACCCACCGTTTCGATTGGCCGCCAGCATGTCTCGGAAATCGAAAAAGCATCGTGGACATTGTGCACTTTCCAGTGCGCTGATTGCTTTTTGGCTGGCTGCTACGATTGCCATGCCAGTCGCCAACATAAATCCCTTCTGCGATCCAGAAACCGCAAGATCGACACCCCATTCATCCATTCGAAAATCCATGCTCGCCAGCGAACTGACACAATCAACATATAACATGGCAGGATGGCTGCTACTGTCTAATGTGTTACGAACCGATGCAATGTCGCTACGCACGCCAGTGGCTGTTTCATTGTGGGTAACCAGCAACGCTTTTATCTCGTGTTTACTGTCCTGGGCTAATCTTTCGGCGAAAAGGTCAGCGGGCGCGCCGCTACCCCATTGGCATTCGATAATTTCCACGTCCAGTTTGTGTCGTTGACACAGATCAATCCAGCGATGGGAAAACATGCCGTAACGTGCAACCAGCACCTTGTCTCCAGGTGACAGCGTGTTAGTGATTGCTGCTTCCCAGCCACCAGTGCCACTCGCGGGGAAAGTAAACACCTCAGCTGATTGTGTTTTAAAAACCTTCTTAAGGTCATTGAGCATGGGAACCAACTTATCTACAAAATCAGGTGCACGATGGTCGATGGTCTGAATTTGCATCGCCTGCCTGATTTGATCGGGCATATTGGTTGGGCCGGGGATAAACACTGGATTATTGATTAACATGTGATCTTTCCGATTTAAACGTAGAAGCTATCTTAAGTGTTTTTTGGTGTTTTTCAATTTTACTGAAAATATTTCCCAAAAAATAATTAAAAATATTAACGCTTTGTAAAATATAAAGATTTATTTTCCCAAAAACAATTTAGGTGTTAAATGGGAAAATATTTTATATATTAAATAAGTAGATTCAGGCAGTATTTGAAAGCATAAATCGTAGCGCTATCAGGATAAATCCTTAATATGCAAAATCAATTTCCTCCCCCCAAACATCGCGGCCGTCCTCGCAATCCTGTTTCGCAAATGGGACCAGGGCAGGGAACTGTATTAGCCCTTGAAAGAGGCTTGGTGGTTTTGCAAGCTTTGGCACGAGAGGGTTATATGTCACTAACCAACTTATCACTAAAGGTTGATGTGCCGACATCTACTGTCCACCGAATATTGATGACCCTGGAAAAATATGGGTTTGCTGTCATCAATGAAGATACCAATGAATGGTCGGTTGGAATTGAAACTTTCCGGGTTGGAAACTCCTATCTTGAGCGCACTAACTTGATCGACGCTTCCCGTAAGGTGATGCGAGATTTAATGGAGGCTACTGGCGAGACTGCGAATTTGGCTATCGCCGATGCTGGCGATGTTGTGTTTATCAGTCAGGTCGAATCTCACAATCCAATTCGAGCCTTCTTTCGAGCGGGTACTCGTGGGCACATGCATGCGTCAGGCATAGGCAAAGTATTACTCGCCAATATGCTAAGAAGAGACGTAGAAAAAATACTGGAAATCAAAGGCTGTCCAATATTTACCACTAATACACTGTCCTCCCCCGCAACCCTGTTTCGCGACCTTGAAATAACGCGTGAAAGGAGATGGGCCTTTGATGACGAGGAAAGATACGATGGAATGCGGTGTATAGCATCCTGTATCTATAACGCGTTTGGGGAAGCGATTGCGGGTATTTCTGTTTCTGGCCCGACGGTTCGATTTCCAGACGAAACAATTCACGTGGTCGGAGAAAAAGTGAATGAAATTGCACAGCAAGTGACTGCATTGATAGGTGGTAAGCCGCGAGAATTTAAAAAAATAATAGATTTATCCAAAGTTCGACAGGCTCCTGAATATGAATAACAAGCATTTGCAGGGACCGTCAAGTTAGCCAAGCGTATGGGATCGAAGTGACACGCAGGGTTTGGCTATGTATAAAATACGGCAACGATATACCACATCAACAGACCTTACCTTCCTTTTCTGTTCAATGGTTTACGGCAAATTAATGGCAACAAAATGAGTGAATTTCGCAGCTCATTCTTTAATGGGATGGCAGTGAAGTTTTTTGGGCAAAATGCTATGCTTCTTCTATACTTAATTTGGAGTGACTGATTGTCTGGTTGATCCCATCAGAGGTTACATGAAAATACACCACAATAATGCTAAATAATAGGAAGCTAATCTCATTCAATAACAACCTCATGCTAACTTTGGCGGGGATAGCGGCGCTTGCAATCGTTTTTTTCATCTACGCTAGTGCCGAAAAAGATATTGATAAGAACAATGAAATACGGATTCAAGCACATTATCTGGCAGATGAGTTGCGTCAATCGTCTGATGCCCTTACTCGCATGGTTCGTAGTTATGTAGCGACCAGTGACCCCAGCTACAAACAGCATTACCGCGAAATTCTAGCCATCCGTGATGGTGAAAAAATACGTCCAGAGTCTTATGACCATGCTTACTGGGAATTGATGCAAAGTGACGACCCTCGTCCTCCTGCGGATGGCAGGCAGACAGCTTCCTTGCTTCAACTGATGCAACAAACAGGGGTTACTCAAGCCGAGGCTGCCAAATTGGCTGAGGCAAAGAAAAACTCTGATGTGTTAACCGAGACAGATTTTGCAGCGATGCAACTGATAGACAGCGCCCGTCCACTGACAGGGGGCATCCGCGCCAAAGCAACTCTGATGCTTCACGACAGTGCATATCATCGAGCTAAAGATAATATCATGCGGCCTATTCGTGAGTTCAATCTGATGCTAAGTAGGCGCACACTGTTAGCGGTCAGTGAGGCCGAAAATAAGGCCTTTCAATTGCGTCTAGCATTCATTTTTTTGGGGATGATAATTCTATTTTTGCTGTGGCGAGCTTATCAAAGCATGGGGGTGACATTAGGCACTTCCCTAGAGAATCTTCATAGTCAAATAGAAAGAATTGGAATTGGCGACTTTCAGTCCATAATTCCAGTAGATAAGCGAGTGGCAGGCAGCATCATTGACTTGTTGTCAGAGACCCAGCTACGGCTTGCCAACTTCGAGAGCGCACGGAATCAAGCCGAATTTCATGAGAAATCCCGGTCTCATGTGCTGGGGCTAATTACGAGTGGTGAGCCGTTGCGAGTAATTCTGGAAGCCATCGTGCGGGTTGTCGAGCAAGAAAATCCAACCATGCTATGCAGTATTTTATTACTAGACGATGCAGGCAAGCATTTTTTGACTGGCGCAGCATCCAGTCTTCCCGATTTTTATAACGAAGCGATTCATGGCACAGAGATTGGCATGGGGGTTGGCTCCTGCGGAACAGCAGCCTTTATTAATGAG
>JBDNJA010000062.1:0-16631 GCA_041688005.1 Gammaproteobacteria bacterium | reverse complement strand
TCGTCATTGGGTTAATGTGGGGTATTATTATTGTTCCGGTTATTTAGATAAATAGCCACTTTTGAAAAATTCTGTTCAGAATATGCGAACGATATGAATAAATTTGAAGAACTCGAAGCCTTTGTGGCCGTTGTCGACCACCATAGTTTTAGCGCGGCTGCGGATAAATTGAGTGTTGCTAAATCGTCGCTGAGCAAGCGCGTGAGTGAGCTGGAGAAACGGCTGGGCGTGCAGTTGATGCAGCGTACGACACGTCAGTTGTCTTTAACTGATTCGGGTAGGCATTTTTATCAAAGGGCGGTCAATTTGTTGGCTGACCTGAATGAGGCGGAGCAAATTGTGTCGGATGCTCAGGTCGGCCTGATCGGCAAGATTAAGCTAACTGCACCACTTGGCTTGGGTGTTGGTCAGCTCTCGAAGCCGATAGCTGAATTTATGCAGTTGCATCCCAGAATAGAAATTGACCTCAATTTAAATGACCGGCAGCTGGATTTGGTGGATGAGGGTTTTGATCTGGCGATTCGGATTGGTGATTTGCAGGATTCGAGCCTGATCGCTCGCAAGCTAGCTATGGTTGGGTTTGCGGTTTGTGCCAGTCCGGCGTATCTGGAAACGCATGGGGTGCCTAAACATCCCTCTGAGTTATTGAGTCATGAGGTATTGGTTTATAGCAATGTATCGGTGAGTCAGCAATGGAGTTTTGACGATCAGGGTAAACGTGTGTCACCAAGAGTAAAATCACGCATGAGCGCTAATAACGGTGAGGCTTTGGCCAATTTAGCCAGGCAAGGGCTTGGCATTGTGAACGGGCCTTTGTTTTATTTGCAGGGATTTATCGATAGCGGTGAGTTGATTCCAATATTAATTGATTATCCCAGGCAGGAGGTCGGCATCTACGCCGTTTATCCACCCGGCAGGCTGGTATCTCGCCGAGTAAAGATGTTGAGTGATTATCTGTTGGCGTATTTTAGAGATGCCCTGTTGTTGCACCGATAGACGCGACCCCTAACAAATCGATATACTGCCGACACATTTTTTCAGGATTAACACGTGAGTATAAAATCAGATCGTTGGATACGGCGCATGGCCGAAAGCGAAGGCATGATCGAGCCATTTGAGGCGGGTCAGGTGCGTGAAGCGGATGGCAATAAAATCATTTCCTATGGCACATCAAGCTATGGCTATGACGTGCGCTGCGCGAATGAATTTAAGATTTTTACGAATATTAATTCGGCGATAGTTGACCCTAAGAATTTCGATGATAATAGTTTTGTCGATGTCAATTCGGATGTTTGTATCATCCCTCCTAACTCCTTTGCGCTCGCTCGTACGGTTGAGTTTTTTCGTATTCCACGAAGCGTGTTGACCGTTTGTTTAGGTAAATCGACCTATGCCCGTTGCGGCATTATCGTCAATGTCACCCCGTTAGAACCCGAATGGGAAGGCCACGTGACGTTAGAATTTTCTAATACGTCGCCACTGCCAGCTAAAATCTACGCCAATGAAGGTGTTGCTCAAATGCTGTTCTTCGAGTCAGATGAAACCTGCGAGACTTCGTATAAAGATCGCGGTGGGAAATATCAGGGGCAGAAGGGCGTTACTTTGCCAAAAACTTAAGGGCACCTTTAAAAATGCACTTTTTCCGCGATTGCGGCGGCAGCTCCGTGCTCGAATCCTCATGTACTAGCGTACACTCCGGTTCTCTGCGCGGTGCTGTCTTGCACTCACGAAAAAATCACTATTTTTAGAGGCACCCTCGATGCTTTCTGTCAGCTGCGGTTGCGAAGGTCGAGTGCCTGCCAATTTGTGTCAGCTGCGAAGATCGAGTATTGGCCAATTTCTCTCAGTGGCTATGGCTGATAGCTTTTCATCAGGATTGACGGCTACCGGTGTGGCGACCTGTTCTAGCAATGGCAGGTCATTAATCGAGTCGCTATAGAAATAGCTATTGTTGAGTGAGTGGTTGGTGTTTTTTAGCCACTCGTTTAATACCGTTACTTTTCCTTCCTTGAAAGTTGGCGTGCCCAGATAGCGGCCGGTGTATTGATTGTCGATAATCTCGGGCTCGGTGGATAATATCTGGTCTATGCCTAGCAGATCGGCGATCGGCGCGGTAACAAATAAGTTGGTTGCGCTGATAATAATAAGCTCGTCGCCTTGAGCGCGGTGCTTGTCTAGCAAGGCCTGTGTGCCCTTGGCAATAATAGGTTGAATCCAGTTGCTGACGTAATCGCTACGCCAGGCATGTAAACGGTCGATGGAGTGCTGGGTTAAGGGTTTAAGTGCAAATTGTAGGTAAACCTCGTTGTCTAAATCACCCCGTAGATAATCATCCAGAAAAGCCTTGTTCTCGCGCTGGTAAACATCGGCATCGACAATTTTGTTTGCCACCATGTATTCACCCCATAGGTAGTCGCTATCGCCATTGAGTAGGGTGTGGTCGAGATCAAAAATTGCTAAAGCCATAGTGGATCGCCTCGGGACTGGTTGGTGTGAGTCAAATAGTGTGTAAAAATGGCGGTTCGAATTTTAAACGATTTATTGAGAAGAAGCGACGTGATCGACGTAGATGGATACAGAGCAAATGTGGGCATTATCCTGTGCAATCAGGAGGGGCAGGTGATGTGGGCAAAGCGAATTGGTCAAGATGCCTGGCAGTTTCCGCAAGGTGGGATATCGGCTGGCGAGACGTCGGTTGAGGCGATGTACCGTGAATTATGGGAAGAAACCGGTCTGCAGGTGGGTGATGTTGATATTTTGGCTTCTACTAATAGTTGGTTGCGATACAAGTTACCTAGTCGATTGATCCGAAAAAATTCATTGCCACGTTGTATTGGACAAAAGCAAATATGGTTTTTATTACAATGCCAATCAGACGAAGGTAAGGTTGATTTGAGCGCTTCAGGTAAACCTGAATTTGATCACTGGAAATGGGTCGAGTTTTGGCATCCTGTTGAAAACGTTGTATTTTTTAAACGCCGTGTTTACCATTGTGCGTTGGTTCAGTTACAGTCTTACTTGCCAATTGTGCTCGAATCGGCTAATAATGAGGCTTCACTAAGCGGCTAGTCTCGGATTCTGGCGGCAAAGAGAATCGCAAGCTAACCTTTAGATATGCCTTTAGGTATGCTTTTTAGGCATACCCTATGGAGAAGTACTGCTCCCGCAATAACTAAGTTAGTAACAGAATAGCCAGTCTTGTTTCGATATCTCGTCTTTGTCGTACTTAATTGATAAGTGAGATCGATAAGTGAAGTCGACAGGTATCGGCGCCATATTTAATCGTTAATTTATAGGTCAGGATAATTATTTAGTGTCATCAATGCTCAACAGGCTTCAGCGTATTGTTCAGGAGGTTAGCCATGCTCCTGATATTCAGCATGCGCTCGATTTGATCGCTGAAAGGCTGATAATCGATTTGATTGCCGATGCCTGTACTATTTTTCTGGCGTCCACGGATGACTCTGAAGAGTTGATTCTAAAGTCCAGTCGAGGACTTAATCCGGATATTAATGGCAAAGTGACGCGGCGTTTTGGAGAGGGCATTGTCGGCCTCATTGCTGCTAGAGCCGAGTCTATCAATCTGACTGAGGGTACGAAGCATAAGCGTTTTATCCTCGTGCCTAACTCGGGCGAAGAAAGATTCCCTATTTTTCTCGGTGTGCCCATCATTTCGAACCGAAAAGTTTTGGGCGTTATCGCAGTGCAAAGAGCTGAGGAAGCTTTTCAGGAAGATGACGAGGCCTTTCTCAATACTTTGGCGGCGCAGTTAGCAACGTCAATTGAACATGCCGAAAGTCAGGGCCGATTTAAGTTAGTGGGCAGTGGTGCTGTCGAGTCGGGGACGCATGTTGTCAAAGGTGTGGCAGCTGCTCCTGGCATGGCTATCGGTGAGGCGATCGTGCTTAATCGTGGGGTCAATTTAACCTCTGTACCGAACAAGTGGGAGAGTGACCCTGACAGCGAAACCAAGAGCTTTAATGATGCTATTCGGAATGTTCAGGAAGAATTGACGGCTCTGGCCGTACGGATGCGTGATTCGTTGCCAGAAGAGGAATGTGCGTTATTTATTGCTTATGCGCAAATGCTGAATGGCGGATCATTGATTGACGATACATTGCGCGATATCGAGAAAGGCAATTGGGCGCCAGCCTGTTGGCGGGATACGGTTGAAGCGCATGCGCGTATTTTTGGACAAATGGAGGATCCGTATCTAGCCGAAAGAGCGAATGATATCCGTGATCTGGGACATCGCGTATTGCGTAAGCTCATGCTTGTACAAAGTGTGTTGATTGATTTCCCTGATCAAACGATATTGGTTGGGGATGAAATTTCCGCCATCGATCTAGCCGATGTACCTTCCGATTGTTTGTGTGGCATTGTATCGGCGCATGGTAGTGGTGCTTCTCACATCGCGATATTGGCGCATGCGTTGGGTATCCCGGCAGTCATGGGTATTCCTAATTTACCTGTCAAGCAAATGAATGGTTTGAAAGTAGTGGTTGATGGATATAGTGGCACCGCTTATATCGACCCGAATCAAGAAGTACTGGCAGAGTATTCTACTTACCTCGACGAAGAGGCTGAGATAGAGCAAGACTTGTTGAGTTTGAAGAATGAGCCAGCGGTGACAAGCGATAACCATGCTATTTCGCTACGGGTTAACTCTGGTTTGATGGCTGATCATACCCCATCACTGCGCAGTGGTGCCGAAGGAGTCGGCTTATATCGGACCGAAATTCCGTTTCAGATCAGGGATCGATTTCCGAGTGAGGACGAGCAGTACACTATTTATAAAAATGTACTCGAGACTTTCGGCAAGTTACCGGTAGTGTTGCGAACACTGGATGTTGGCGGCGATAAACCATTGAGTTATTTTCCAATCAAAGAGGCAAATCCATTTTTAGGGTGGCGCGGCGTACGAATTACGCTCGATCACCCTGAAATTTTTATTACCCAGGTGCGCGCAATGCTGCGAGCCAATATTGGCCAGGGTAATTTGCAAATATTGCTGCCGATGATTAGTGGCAGGAAGGAGCTGGACGAGTCTCTGGCTTTAATACGTCGTGTGAAAAATGAGATCGAGGAAGATTTTGATCAAGTCATCGACATGCCGCCGATTGGCGCCATGATCGAAGTGCCCTCGGCAGTGTATCAAATTGAAGATATCTGTAGTGTGGTCGATTTTGTGTCTGTCGGTACCAATGACTTGACCCAATATTTGCTTGCTGTGGATCGAAATAATGAGAAGGTCGCCGATTTATTTTCGTCGCTTCACCCCGCCGTATTAAAAGCATTAAAACAAATTGTTGTGGGGGCTGGTTACTCTAATACACCGGTGAGTGTTTGTGGTGAACTGGCCGGTGATCCGTTAGGTGTGATGGCGCTGTTAGGCATTGGTATCGATAGTTTGTCGATGAGTACGGGCAGTTTGCTAAAAGCCAAAAAGGTGATTAAGTCCTTTAGCATGACCGAGATGAAAGCGATGTTTGATATCGCTGTCAAAATGTCAGACTCATCCGATGTCCGTCAAATGTATACCGAGCAGTTAGATGAAAGAGGACTCGGCGGATTAATACGCGCAGGTAAGTAACGAGCAGCGACACTGGCTTAACCGCTTATTAAACCAGACCACTTGAAATTAGTGGGCATCTCTAAAAACGCACTTTTTTAGAGGCACCCTAGTGTTATTGATTAAGTGAGGGGCGTCCGTGTGGAACAACTTCATAGCCTGCTTCTTCAGGTTCATCATCCAGCACTTCATCAGGGAAGCCATCGGCGAGGATAGACAGACCAGTCGCATCTTCGAGACGTCTGATGATATTGGGTGATAACTCCCGTTCACCGTAACGCTCAATACCATCGTTAAAGATATCGACCATGACCGGGCTGATATCCAATGGGACGTTATGGTTTTCGGCTATCTTGTGGAATAAGCCGATATCTTTCTTGACCAGATCCATCGTGAATGAAATATCTCGACCGCCATTTAGAATGACCTGACCCTCGGTTTCAGCCACGAACGAAGTGCCTGATGAAATTGTGATGGCTTCATAAGTGGTCGCCATATCTATGCCAGCCGCTTTCATTGTTACCATCGCTTCACACAAAGTGATTAGATTGGCTGTTGCCAAATAGTTTGTCATTACCTTCAGTACAGAGGCTGATCCGATCGGGCCAGTGTGTAGTACGCGTCGGCCTAAGGAGGTTAGCATCGGCAGCATGCGCTCGAAGGTGTCTCTGTCGCAGCCGGCAAAGATCGAGATATTACCTGTCGCTGCGCGATGGCAACCACCAGAAACGGGGCATTCGATAGCAGAGGCGCCTTTAGCCTGCACTAACTCAGCTAATCGTTTTACTTCTCCTTCGTCAGTTGTCGACATTTCAGCCCATATTTTGCCTTCGCTTAAACCAGCAAGAATGCCATCATCGGCTTCCATTACCTGTGAGCAAGCGGCCGGTGAAGGTAAGCAGGTAATGACGACGTCACATGTCTCGGCTAATTCTTTGGGACTATTTGCCCGGCTAGCGCCTTGGTCCACAAATGATTGCACGAGATCTTCATTCAAATCCCGAACCGATAATTCATAGCCATTTCTAAGAATTGATCCTGCGAGTTTTCCACCAACATTGCCTAGTCCGATAAATCCGATCTTCATATCATATCTCCAGTCTACATTTTAAATTTATTTATAAACGATCACTAAGCTCGTTTTCTTGCTCTCAAGTAATTATTGCGTGGTTGAGTCCTAAAGAAAAACAATTAAAATTGACCATAAGACCCAAAATTACTTATAGGTAGAGCGATGCAATCACGTATTCCTAATCTGGTTTGGCTGCGTACATTTGAGGCGGCGGCCCGACTCTTAAACTTCACTCAGGCGGGTGCCGAGTTGGGTTTGACTCAGACCGCTGTTAGCCAGCACATTAAAGCACTGGAGGCAGTGCTCGGTTGCCAGCTCTTTGAGCGTAAACCTCGTCATTTAGCCTTGACTGGTATGGGGCAGGCCTATGTGCATTCGGTTCGCAAGTCATTGGCGGATATAAATTTATCAACTACTAGCTTATTCGGCTCATTATCACAGCAAACGATTACGGTTAGAGCGCCGATCTCAACTGTCGCGCTCTGGCTTGCGCCACTATTACCTCAATTCACGGCGCTTTACCCCGAGATAAACATTCGGCTTATCTCGGTTATATGGGCCGATTCAGTGTCAGCCGAAGATGTCGATGTGGATTTGCGTATTGGTTATGGCGATTGGTCAGGGTTGCAGGTAGAAAAAATTTCGCAAGAAACTATTGTACCCATTTGTGCTGCTGCGACTTTACCCGCTATCAAACATCCGGCTGACTTGTTGGATAGCCCCTTGATTCATATATTGGGGCATGAGGATAATTGGGCTAGATTTTTTTCGACCCATGAGCTTAGTATGGATAGTGTGCAAATGAGATATTCGGTTGATACCACGATAGCAGCGCTAGCGCTCGTCTCTGCTGGTGTTGGGGCCGCAACAATACTGACTCGTTTTGCAAAAACAGCCATCGACTCAGGTTCCAAAATTGCTATGGTCGCGGCGCCCATCCACTTCCCTCAATCGCATTACCTGATGAATCCCGTGGCTAACAGACCGCAGAGGGCAGAAGTAGAATTGTTCAAAACTTGGTTAAAGTCGCAGTTTGAGCATGAATGAAAACCAGCGCTGGAAGAATATTGTCGCGGATGGATAACTAATCGCCAGCATCATAAGGGTGCGTCTAAAAATAGTTGTTTTTTCGTGAGTGCAAGAAAGCACCGCGCGGAGAACCGGAGTGTACTTTGACCATGAGGATTCGAGCACGGAGCTGCCGCCGCAATCGCGGAAAAAGTGCATTTTTAGAGGTGCCCTAGGATTAGATTGGTTTAACTACTGCTAAAATAACTACCACGAACAAAATGATGACTGGCAATTCGTTAAACCAGCGAAACCAGATATGACTACGAGGATCATCGCCAGCTTCGAGTTGTTTAATGACGCGACCACAATAAAAATGATAAATAACCAATAAAGCGACGAGTGCAATTTTGATCTTAAGCCAGAGCATTTCTGCATAAGCGACCCACGCATACTCGAATGTTAGCCAAGTGCCAAATACTATCGTGAGCACCATCCAGGGCGTGATGAAGCGGTATAGTTTTTTCTCCATCAGACCAAGGTGAGCTTTGACTGAAGCGTCAGTTGTCATGGCATGATTGACGAATAATCGGGGTAGATAAAATATTCCCGCAAACCAGGCGACCATGAAAAATATATGCAGTGCTTTTATCCAGATCATTAGTAGCCTCTGTTGAGAATTAATTGACGAATTTTGATGTGTTCAGCGATTGGTATACTAGCATCTGCCATCGCTAACTATGTATAATGGTCATCTCTAAAAATGTACTTTTCCGCGATTACTGCTGCGTCCTCGTGGCCCCTGCTGTTGGCCGCTCCGTGCTCGAATCCAATGTACCCAAAGTACACTGCGGTTCTTCCTTGTATTTATTGCAATGGATGGCATGTATGTCTGTTTTGCAGGAGCAAAAAACAGACCGCGAAAAAATCACTATTTTTAGAGGCGCCCTAATGTCGCGTTCATTTTAACCCAAATATTGAATCTTATTAAATGATTAAAGTAGGTATTGTTGGCGGCACAGGGTATACCGGTGTCGAACTTATTCGTTTAATTGCGAATCACAGTGATGTTCAGATCGAGGTTATTACCTCGCGTTCGAATGCTGGCACTCCGGTGTCTGATGTTTATCCTAATTTGCGCGGGCGCATTAACCTGGTCTTTAGTGAGCCAACGCTTGAAGCCTATAAAAATTGTGATCTGGTGTTTTTCGCAACGCCTAATGCCATTGCTATGTTACAGGCTCAAGCGCTGCTAGATGCCGGTATCAAAGTCATCGATTTGGCAGCCGATTTTCGTATCAAAGATGTTGATCTTTGGCAAAAATGGTATGGCGCAACGCATGCTTGCCCAGATTTGTTGGCGCAAGCTGTTTATGGCTTGCCAGAACTTAATCGTGACCAGATACGGTCTGCGAGCCTGGTTGCAAACCCCGGTTGTTACCCAACATCGGTGATTTTAGGGCTATTACCATTGCTTAAAAATGGCCTCATCGAACCGTCTAGGATTATTGCTGATTGTAAATCAGGTGCCAGTGGCGCTGGCCGCAATGCCAATGTTGCCACGTTGTTTAGTGAAGTGACTGAGTCGGTCAAGGCTTATGGCACAGCAGGGCATCGCCACCTGCCTGAAATAAGGCAAATTCTAAAAACAGTTAATGCGGATTCTAATCTGGTATTCAGCCCGCATTTGATGCCAATGATCAGGGGTATTCACTCTACATTATATGCCGATGCGATTGGCTCCGCAGGCAATTCCGCAAATAAGGTCCAGCAGATTTTCGAGCAAGCCTACAAAGACGAGCCATTCGTCGACGTCATGCCAGCGGGCTCGCACCCGGAAACTCGATCGGTCAAAGGTGCTAACACTTGTCGCATAGCGGTACATTACTTAGAAGAAAACAATAAGTATGTGGTTTTATCGGTTATCGATAATTTAGTGAAGGGTGCCGCAGGGCAGGCAATTCAAAATATGAACTTGATGTTTGGGCTTGAAGAAGATGCCGGTTTGCCATCATTGGGAATGATGCCTTGAGCCAGTTACACCGCGGTTTTCAGGTAAGTCAGTACAAGCCCTGGAAACTATGGTTGGGTATTTTTTTGGTCTCACTATTGCTATGGTTGTTTTTCATACTAGGCCAGGCTTATCAGTCTTATGAGTTGTCGTATTTCAAGTTAGAAAGAGAGACGCTGGTAAGTCGGATTGATGAGATCGAGTCTCGAAACCATAATTTAGTTAAAAAGAATGCTCAGTTGTCGAGTACGAGTCGAATTGAACATGATGCTTACGTGCTAGCGAATCAGGCGCTCATAAAATTACAACAAAAGTTGCTAGAGCAAAAAGAGGAGCTGGTCTTTTATCAGAGTATTGTTTCTCCGAAAGATGTCGCGTTAGGCATTAATTTACAAACTTTCGAAGTTAAACCAAAGGGCAAGAAAGGCGTGTTCAGTTATAGAATGGTGCTGACCAAACGCGGTAAAGGCACGAAAAAAATTACAGGCTCTACGAAGGTACTGATTCGTGGTGAGGATAAAGATGGTAAGCGAGAGTTTCTACTGTCAAAGATTGACCTTGATAAATCAGAAAGAGATACCAAATTCTCTTTTCGGTATTTTCAAGTGTTCGAAGGTGAGTTCTCTCTTGTTGCGGACTTTGCACCGTATGAGTTAGAAATTGGCATCGTTTCTACCACAAAAAAGATAAAGTCGTTTACCGACAGCATTTTATGGGCAAGAGTATTGTCCGAGGACAGGTAATATGTTTGGCAAAAAAAAGGCGTTTAACGCAGCTCGAATTGACACATTAGTAGGACAGGGTACCGTAATAAAAGGGGGCCTGGCATTTACCGGTGGGTTACATGTCGATGGTAATATTATTGGCAATGTTGTGGCCGAAGAAGGTAGTTCTGCCATTCTTATCCTCAGTGAGTTTGGTCGAATTGAAGGCGAGGTTAAGGTGCCTAATATGGTGCTTAACGGTGAGATTGTTGGTGATATATATGGCTCAGATCGGGTCGAATTGGCACCTAAAGCGAGGATTAAAGGTAGTGTTTACTACAATCTGCTAGAGATGGCGATTGGTTCCGAGGTTAACGGTGGGCTATTGCATCGTCCGCCAGATACCAAGCCGCAGCGTGCTTTAGAAGATAAATCAGCTGGCGCCAAGGGCGAAAAAAACAACCGATCGACTGAAACTGATGTAAAAGTATAGCAGAGCCTTTCTCGATTTTTTTGTGTAGCTAGTTTTAACCAATAAGAATAGTTGACTAAAATAGTCAGGAAAGCTAAGGTCGGGTTAGATTACACAGAGGCCAGTATTGTGAATATTACAATTGACGCGAATTTCGGTTCGATGATTAAGCCCATCGTTAGTACTGTTTTAGACTTTTCAGATGCAGCTGCTCGAAAGGTTAAAGCGCTAACCGAAGAGGAAAGCAATCCCAACCTGAAACTTCGGGTATCCGTTTATGGCGGTGGTTGTTCAGGGTTTCAATACACTTTTTCTTTAGATGAAGAAGTGAAAGAAAATGACAAAACGGTTAAGAATCAGGGGGTAACGCTGGTGATTGATTCTATGAGCTACCAATATTTGGCAGGCTCAGAAGTCGATTTTAGTGAGGGGTTAGAGGGCTCGATGTTTGTCGTGAATAACCCTAATGCTAAGTCCACCTGTGGTTGTGGCTCGTCTTTCTCGATCTAGTTTAATAAGTTGGATTTAACTCAAAATCTTCACTAAAAGTGGAAAAATCCATTTAGATAAAGGCCCTCGTACTCGATATTAGTATCGATATTATCGGCGTTATCCAAATCAAGTGAAAACGTTTTCACGCCGCCTTCAACGCCTAATCCAATGCTCGACTCATAACCTATCAAAAAGGTTGAGTCATTGGCGCTATTGTCCCCGCTACTTAGGTGCTTGAGGTCGGCCCCAGCGTAAAACCCTGTAAATGGCAGGTCAAATCTTGTCGAAATATAGAGTAGCGGCACAGTTTCATCGATAGCGATATTGTTGTCATTAATGCCCACCCGGCCATCAAAGCGCTTAAGATCGATACCTAGATCGAGATTGATCCAGTTATCAAACACTTCGTAATACAATACGATGTCATCGTAAGACAAGTCAAAGGTGGACGTAACCTGGGTAGTAGAGTTAAAAGTCTGATCATTAAATTGAATTGTTCGATCAAGTGTTTTAGATCCAGAAGTTTCGAGGTCGAAGCGTTGATATTTTATATTGGGTAATACGGGAATCGGATGTTCCAATATGAGTGCAAGCGAGGTTTGCGATGGATCGTTAACGCCCAAATCGCTTTTAAGATTAATGCTGGCATCATTTCTACTATTAAAGCTACCCGATAAATCTGGAGCCCACTGGCTAAGCCCAATATTAAGACCGACGAAGTCAGCATTAGCCGAGGCTGCTGGTAAAGAAAGCAGTGCGGCGAATACTAGTCTGCTCCATGGTGACTTTATTTTGATATCTGTTGAACCTAAATTTTAATGGACAAATTTAATATAATAGTGCATTAAGACGAAGAAATCAATGCAAAATATGCATCGTTAACTGGTGTTTAACAACTGGTAATGTTAAAAATGTTGCTATAGGTGGGGCTAAGCCTAGACTGTCAGACTTAGGATTAATCTACTGCGGAAAATTCATTTTGGCGATATTTCCCGATCCAACTGTTGAATAGAGCAACTACTCGCCTCACTCGATCAAAAAATGGGATCAATATGACTCCCCCTCGTTACGATTGCCTAAGTCCGACAGACTCCTAATTATTTCCGCGATAGATCCCACCTAGAATGCCCTGTCGACTGGCGTGTGTAGAGGAGGGAATATTGCCTGGCTCACTATCGATTCTCTGTTTGGCTAGCCAGGCAAAGGCGATCGCTTCAACATAGTCGGGGTCAATGTCCAATTGTTCTGTTGTTTGTATTAACAATTTCGGTAGCCGCTTTTGAATGCGCTCAATTAAATGCAAATTGCGAGCACCACCTCCACAAATAAAACACTCTATTTTGGGGGTTGGTAGTTTCCAAATGCTATCTGCAATCGATAAAGCGGTTAGCTCAATCAAAGTAGCCTGGATGTCATTAGGGGGGTAATTTTTAATGCTGAAAGCAGAGAGCCATGTCGAATTGAAATAATCGGTTCCTGTTGATTTTGGCGCCGCCTGCTTGAAAAAAGGTTCTTTCTCACCTATTTCCGCGAGTAGTTCATCAATCACGCGCCCACTTTTGGCCCATTGCCCAGCATCATCATAAGCCAGCTTTTTATGTAAGCCGATCCAATAGTCACTTAATGTATTGCCAGGCCCAGTGTCGAAGCCCATGATTTTTTCGGACGGATTGGATGGTAGGTAAGTGACATTAGCAATACCGCCTATATTAATAATAGCTCTATCAGTCGTTGACGATGAAAATACGGATTGATGAAAAGCCGGTGCCAGTGGCGCCCCCTGACCACCGAGCGCAATGTCGATGCCTCTGAAATCCGCAACAATCGTGATGCCAGTGTCGACAGCAAGCGTATTCGGGTCGCCTGATTGCAATGTGTATGGAAATGTTGCATTAGGGCAGTGACGAATCGTTTGGCCATGATTACCAATGGCCCGTATCTGAGTGTGGTCAAGATTAGCGCTCTCGAGCGACTCGTTAACGACAGCGGCATAAACATGGCCAAGCTCAATGTTTAGTTGGCATAGGGAGTCTATGCTTGCAGTCTTATCGAACGTTATGTCCCTAATGCGTGATTTTAAGGCCGCAGTGTATGGGTGAGTTTCGCTTAGCAAGGCCTTGGGTGGCTTGCAGTTAAAATCAACAATGGCAATGTCAATGCCATCAAGACTCGTTCCTGACATCAACCCTATGTAAATTTCGGACGATCTTGTAACGACCATTAATTTGAATTGGCGACCAGAGTATTTCCCATGACCTGCAGCATAGATAAATAAGCTCGAGTATTCTCTTTAAAGTGAAATAGGTTAGATGGATTAACCGGTTTTGCCTCTGGCAGTCTTACAGTCAGTGGATTGCGATGTGTCCCATTGACGCGAAATTCGTAATGAAGATGTGGGCCAGTTGCGAGGCCCGTGCTACCCACATAGCCAATAATTTGGCCTTGCTTCACCTTTTTTCCAACACGAATGCCTTTGGCATAGCCATTTAAGTGGCCGTAAACTGTTGTATAGCGACCACCGTGCTGAATGAATATAGCTTTGCCGTACCCTCCTTTTCTACCCGCTAAGACAATTTTTCCATCACCAGATGCGCGTATTGGCGTACCCCTGGCGGCGGCATAATCAACGCCTTTGTGAGACCGCCATTTAGACAAGACTGGATGCCAGCGTTTTAAGCTAAACTTGGAGCTGATGCGAGCAAACTTGACCGGACTACGCAAGAATGCTTTACGCATGCTCTTGCCGTCTTCATTATAATAATCACCGTCACCTTCTGGGGTGGTGTAGTAAACAGCTTTATATAACTTGCCGTTATTAATAAATTCAGCCGCTAAAATTTCACCACTCTTTATTTTGACGCCATCTTTGTACAGTTCATTGTAGACAACACCAAACCGGTCCCCTTGGCGAATATCGAGAGAAAAATCAATATCCCAGCCAAAAATATTGGCCAAGTCCATAATAACGGTTTCAGGTATATCACCTGCCGCAGCTGCCTCGAACAGCGAGCTTTTTATAACCCCTTGTCTAAAAACGGGTAGGGCATCAAGTTTGTAATTGATTATCTGACTGCTAAGCGATTGATCTTCATTCCGACGAATCTCCAATGTCTTGGTTATGTCATAAACATACTTCATTTGTCGCAGAGATTTCTGTTCGTCTAACAATAAGTGAATTTTTTGACCTGGTTTGATATAACGCAGGGTCTTTGTGCGATCATTTAGAGCCGCAACATTATGTGTGGTAGTCGCAGACAGGCCGTTGGCCGAAAATATAGAGGCGAGCGTGTCTCCTGATTTAATTGTTATGATTCTCCAGTCATTATTCTCAATGGCTACTTCAGCTTTCACTGCATTAACCTCAGGTTCAATATCCGTATCTTTGGTGTCAGGCAGGGCTAGCTTATAGTGTAATTGTTGCGACTTGGGGGTAGACTCCACAGCCTTGGATAGGGTCGTTGTATCCCAACTAGAGGCGCTGAATCCGAGCAAAGTGATCGCGGCAGAAGCCACGGCCAATTTCAGCAGTAATTTAATTTGTAATTTGGGCTTAAACGCCAACACAAATGGTCGCCGAGTCATAGAGACGCGGCCTGATTTAAGATCAAGTTCTTGAATACTCATTAGGTATATGGCGTAAGCTATTGGTTAAGTTGAAAAATATGTATAAACGATACACTCCAGAAAGAGATATAACATGATTTCTGTCGAAGATGCAATGCAGCAAATCAAAAGAGGTGTTGATGAGATATTAGTCGAATCTGAATTACGTGCCAAATTATCTCGTGGAAAACCTCTAAATGTAAAGGCTGGATTCGACCCAACAGCGCCTGATTTACATCTAGGGCATACGGTTCTTATTAATAAAATGCGTCAATTTCAAGAGCTGGGTCATCATGTCATGTTCTTGATAGGTGATTTCACCGGAATGATTGGTGATCCCACTGGAAAGTCAGTCACACGTCCCGCCCTGACAGCGGAAGAAATTCAGGAAAATGCCAGGTCATATAAAGATCAGGTGTTTAAGATTCTCGATCCGGATTTGACTGAAATATGCTTCAATTCAACCTGGCATGGAAAAATGACGTCAGCCGACATGATAAAGCTTGCCTCGCGGCATACCGTTGCCCGAATGTTGGAGCGCGATGATTTTTCTAAGCGATTTAAGGGTAACCAGCCCATCTCAATTCATGAATTTTTATATCCATTAGTTCAGGGTTACGATTCGGTTGTGATGAAGGCAGATGTCGAGTTAGGAGGGACCGATCAAAAGTTTAATTTACTAGTAGGGCGAGAGCTGCAGCGTTCAGATGGTTTTGAGCCTCAAATCACATTGACAATGCCAATACTAGAAGGCTTAGATGGTGTTCAAAAAATGTCTAAGTCGCTAAAAAATTATATAGGCGTGAATGACGCGCCAAATGACATGTTTGGAAAGCTGATGTCCATTAGTGATGATTTAATGTGGCGTTATTTCGAGTTGCTGAGCTTTAGGCCAATGTCAGAAATAGATCGCTTCAAGCAAGATATCGAAACAGGTAAAAATCCTCGGGACGTCAAGTTTTTACTGGCCGAAGAGATAATAGCTAGATTTCACGATGTGGTATCCGCAACCAAGGCTCGCGAAGACTTTATTGCGCGCTTTGCTAAAGGCGCTACGCCAGATGAAATGCCAGAGATCACAATAGAGGGTGGTGCTATAGGAGTTGCCACTATGTTAAAGCAGGCAGGGTTGACGACTAGCACATCAGATAGCTTTCGTATGATCCAGCAGGGTGCTGTAAAGCTGGATGGTGTAAAGGTTGAAGACAAAGCTATGAAAGTGGCTGCGGGTGTTGTCATAGTTGCCCAGGTAGGAAAGCGTAAGTTTGTTCGTATTTCCGTGAAGTAATTAAAACTTAATGAGTGGGTCGCAAGTACTAAACTGGGCATAGAATAATTAATTTCTAAAAGTGCCGAATTAGGCTTGACCCATAAACGGAACTGCCTATAATGCGCGCCTCGCTAGTCAGCAGTCAGGCAGGAAAAGCCCGTTTGCTAAGTTAAATAGCGAGATGTACGACCGGTTAAATCTGATTTCAAAATTGATTAATTAAGTTTAAATTAGAGTTGACGGGACTTTAAAAGCGCTTATAATGCGCGCCTCGCTAAAGAGAACAAGCTGGCCACTAAGGCGGTTTGAACTCAGTAGCAGCGGCTTGAAAGAGCCTTCATTGGGCGTTCCCCGATGACAAAAGATCTTCAATAATTGATTAGGTAATTTGTGTGGGCACTCATGTGATGATGGTAATGTATCATTA
>JBDNJA010000061.1:0-2984 GCA_041688005.1 Gammaproteobacteria bacterium | reverse complement strand
TGGCTTTTATATATCCTGCGGAAAATCAACACTGCCTGTCACCGGCATTTCAAGGTCGTTCCCATTAATGGGGGCGGATCTATTGTTTTAACGCCTGGTATGCAGATTTCGCCTATTATTAATATTGGCTGCCAGATCCAGATCCAGTTTCAGCAACCCATGATTCGGACCTTGCTTCGATACCCGATGATATTCGAGGATCGATTGAATTCTATGGCAACATCATAACCTAACCGGAAATTTCATTGTAGCGCGGGTAGCCTATACTGCAAAAGCAGCCGCTCGCTGACCTATGCCTCATTAAACCTAGTTGTCTCAGTTGGATCACGAAAGTCTGCACAATCTCTTGACGCACCTAGAAAACCTGAAAAAAGACTCATCACCAACAAGGTGACTATGCATTTTTCAAGCTTCCTATGCACATCAATATCTTGCACACCTTTTTCGCGCTCAACCGAGGATTCTAGGTTAAAAGGATTGCACCTTGCCCAGCTGCTCGGCGATTAGTGTTATATTATATTGACAGTTGCGACCTGATACCTGTCGCCCAGGATTCAGTTAATGTTAGTTTAATTACCAAAATCACTGGCCATCCAAACCAATAAAACTAACCTTTAGGTAGTGGCAATATGACATCTGACGAATCGTCCAGCAAGCTCGATAAAATAGTCGCCGAGGCGCGGAAAGAATCCGACCAGCGCGAGAAGGGCTACCGCGCCAAATCGCTGAAAATGTATCCCTGGGTGTGCGGGCGCTGTGCACGTGAATTTACTCGCGCTAATGTGCAAGAATTAACCGTCCATCACCGAGACCACAACCACGACAACAACCCAGAAGACGGCAGTAACTGGGAGTTGCTCTGTGTTTATTGCCACGATAACGAACATTCTAGATATGTCGATTCCAGTTATGGAAATTTAGTTACCGATGAGACACCAGATGAAGAAACCCACAACCCCTTTGCTGGGTTATCTGATTTATTGAAGCGAGATAAATAAAAAACGTTTTATACGACTATAAAGCGTTCACCAGCACTCGTTCCTCAATTCAATTTTTGCCAGAGTATTTTCCAATCCAGAAATGAGCCTGAAAAAAATCACTTTACCGTGGGATGACGCTTTAACTGGCGTACCTCGTGATGCCCGTAAATCGATACCTGAATGTAGGCGACCCCACCGGTAACCAAAGGGTGACGAAACATCGACCTTGGACACAGGCCAAATATATCTGGCGTTATTTACCTGACTCTGCGCTTGCGCCGCTGGCTTATTTATACTCGACCCAGGCACAACGAGGCGTGAGCCTGGTGTTAAGTTATCTGGATCAATCGAGGGGTTGACTCGGATTAAAAGTGTCGGAGGCACCTCTAGAAAAAATGCTATCGAATTGAGATTATCACTGGTTTGTACTGTGTAATATTGGTTTATTGATAGCTCTGCCATCGGTGTGTGATTGGCGCAGGCTCTTAATATTGCCGATAGCAGTATTCCGACAAGAACCCTTTGCATCATGAAAATGAGTGTTCAAATATCTTTCATCGACAGAATTCCAACCATACGACGACCACTCCGCTTTGAAAAGAGTAGAGTTTAACCTTAGAATACCGAAGCACCGCAGCTTGATTCAACTTATAGACGAATAATTTAAGTTAATCGAGAAATAATAAAGCATTTGATATCTCGATATCTACTCTGCTGAACCATAGGGTCCCAGGCACCTGGTACTGAAACCATTACGCTATCCGAGCATATGAAGTGACATCCGAGATCGATCCTTACCTGGAGCAGCAATACAACAATCGGTTAGCTGTGCCTGACTTTGCCGATTATTTAACCGACTGGGCTAAACGCAGTGCAAGCTACCGAGAAAAATCAAAAGGCCATTTAAACTTGAGCTACGGCGAATCCGAACGAGAAATACTCGATATATTTCCTGCGACAACAGACTCGGCACCCATTCATATATTTTTACACGGTGGATATTGGCAGGCACTGAGTAAAGACTCGTTTAGCTTTATCGCTGAGCACATTAATCAGCAAGGCGAATGTGCCATCATCATTAACTATGGGCTTTGTCCTTCTGTGACAGTCGCCGAAATAGTGTCTCAAATTCAAAAAGCTACTCGGTGGATACTATCAAATGGCGAAGCGTTTGGTGATACCAGGCGCATTCAAATAACCGGTCATTCGGCAGGTGCCCATTTACTGGCAAAACTAGTGACCACCAATTGGGTCGACGAAGTTTTTGAACACACCCCATTCCAACGCTTAAATGCGTTAAGCGGTCTTTATGATTTGCAGCCTCTGGTAATGACTTCTATTAATCAGGCTTTGCAACTCAATCCTCAAACATCGAAACAGCTGGGTCCTTTATTTGATAGCTTTCGACATCGATTAGACTCGATTAAGTTGAATCTTTTAGTTGGCGACCTTGAGAGTGATGAATATAAAAAGCAGTCGTCACAATTAGTAGAAGCATGGGGAAATGAAATTAAGGTGCAATATAAAACCATTCCTGGCACCCATCACTTTTCTATTTTGGAACGGTTTTATTCTGACTTTTACCAGCCGCTGACAACCGTTGAAAAATAGTGGGTGATAAGTCCATGGATAAGACGAACCAAAGAGCTATGAGGAGTCCTGTATAGTGCCTAGTTTACAGGAATGTTTCTAATTGACCGTTATGTGTAGTTAGAATTGGAAAAAGAAGTACCGAAATTTGGTAACTACTCACCCCCTATAGAACCAGTAAGCGCCCGCTGAATAGCAATGAGTGGATTAACTCCCTTGCTTTCCATGGTTTGTAAGTAGCTCGATATTTGACAGTATGCCTGGGCATATTTAAATGTTCTGAAGCATCCCGACACCTTTTGTTTAATCTTCGCCATTCTAAGATCTCTCTCGGCTCTGTTATTGGTAAATGAGACATGCGGATCTTTAGCAAACAGTCATAGATGATGACGTCACCATAACGAGGAATGATAT
>JBDNJA010000060.1:0-7168 GCA_041688005.1 Gammaproteobacteria bacterium | reverse complement strand
ATTGGACTTGAATGCGATCTCGAACAAATTTTTTATTATGCCCCAATCGCTTTCGATAAGGGCTGTGTTGAGGCTGTTCGCAAAGGTACAGCAGCACATGGTTATTCGTCGCGTGACATAGTCTCGGGTGCCGGACATGACGCCTGTTACCTGGCAGGTGTCGCACCCGCTTCAATGGTATTTATCCCCTGCATCGATGGCATCAGCCATAACGAAGTTGAGGACGTAAAACCCGAGTGGATTACCGCCGGAGCGAATGTTGTTTTGTCTGCGATGCTTAGCAAAGCAGTTGTTATATAGAAGCCAGGTCGAGGAATTTAATATGAATCAACTAAAAGACACGGTTAACACGGTGGATATTAAAACTGCGCGCCTCAATGCCGAGCAGTATCTGGAAAATTTTGCTGAAATGCACTCACCGCTTGGTGAGACAGAGGCACTGGTCGAAGCGGACCGATGCTATTTCTGCTACGACGCCCCCTGCATGACGGCTTGCCCGACTGGCATCGATGTCGCAGGTTTTATCCGCATGATAAACACAGGCAATAATATTGGCGCCGCTCGTTTAATTTTAGAGGAAAATATTATCGGCGGCAGTTGCGCGCGTGTCTGCCCAACCGAAGAACTATGTGAGCAAGCCTGTGTACGTAATGACCAGGACCATCGTCCTGTGGAAATTGGCTTGCTGCAACGCCATGCGGTTGATGCAGCGATGGCGGCCGACAAGCAATTTTTTGAAAGAGCGCCTGATACTGGCAAGCGTGTTGCCATCATCGGTGCTGGGCCAGCTAGCCTGTCCTGCGCGCATGGCCTGGCGCGTCATGGTCACTCTGTCACTATTTTTGAAGCAAGACAAAAAGGCGGTGGATTGAATGAATATGGTCTCGCTGCCTACAAGATGCTGGATGACTTTTCCAGCCGCGAAATCAATTATATTCTCGCCATCGGCAACATCGAAATCCGCTATGGACAACGTCTGGGCGACAATGTTGAATTTGCAAGTTTGCATAACGATTTTGATGCGGTATTCGTCGGTATCGGGCTGGGTAGCGTGAACAACCTGGGTCTCGAAAACGAAGATGTCGATGGTGTAATGAATGCAGTCGACTATATAGAGCAAATACGCCAGAGTGAAAACCTGGCTGACTTACCGGTTGGCAAAAGAGTCGTCGTGATTGGTGGCGGTATGACCGCAATCGACATCGCGACCCAAATTCGATTACTCGGTGCCGACGAAGTTACGCTAGTTTATCGACGCGATAAAGCGGCCATGAATGCCAGTGAAGAAGAGCAGAAATTCACCCAGGTTAAAGGCGTGAAAATCATCTACAGCGCCAAACCAAACCAAATACAAGTCGTCGACAATCAGGTTTATGGCGTTGAGTTCGAACGCACTCGCAACGATGAAAATGACAATCTTGAGGGTACAGGTGAAACCTTTAATTTACCCGCCGACATGTTATTCAAGGCCATCGGCCAGGCTTATGAAGCCCCATCGGGTACTGAACTCACTTTGATGAAAGGCCGCATTCTCGTCGATGTAGATCGAAAAACGTCGATGTCACGCGTCTGGGCTGGTGGTGATGCCGTGTGTGATGGTGAAGACTTGACAGTTGCAGCAGCACAGGATGGCAAATTAGCCGCCAATTCAATTCATCAGTACCTGATTCTTTAGAGATACCTTTTAGAGTAATAGGACAAAAACATGGCAGATTTAACATCTAATTTTATTGGCATAAAATCACCCAACCCTTTCTGGCTGGCTTCAGCACCACCGACTGACAAAGCCTATAACGTCGTTCGGGCATTTGAAGCAGGCTGGGGTGGCGTAGTATGGAAAACACTCGGTGAAGATGGACCTCCGTTGGTGAATGTCAATGGTCCACGCTATGGCGCCTGGCATTCTGGCGACAAACGTTTGATGGGCTTTAATAACATTGAATTGATTACCGACCGACCGCTGGACCTTAATCTACGTGAGATAACGCAGGTCAAAAAGGACTGGCCCGACCGAGCAATGATAGTGTCGTTGATGGTGCCCTGCGAGGAAAATGCCTGGAAGGAAATTTTACATCGTGTCGAAGATACCGGTGCCGATGGCATAGAACTAAACTTTGGCTGTCCGCATGGCATGTCGGAGCGCGGTATGGGTGCAGCAGTTGGCCAGGTACCGGAATATGTAGAGATGGTTACCCGCTGGTGTAAGCAATATTCTAAAATGCCGGTCATCGTCAAATTAACCCCAAATATAACAGACATACGTCTGTCAGCTCGGGCTGCCCATAGCGGCGGTGCGGATGCCGTATCGATGATCAACACGATTAATTCAATTATCTCGGTCGATCTAGATACATTTACGATCAATCCGTCCACCGGTGGTAAGGGTACCCACGGGGGTTATTGTGGACCAGCAGTAAAACCCATCGCATTGAATATGGTTGCTGAAGTGGCGCGCGATGAACAAACCCAGGGGTTACCCATCTCAGGCATGGGAGGCATAACAACCTGGCGAGACGCAGTTGACTTTATCGCATTGGGTGCTGGTAATGTTCAGGTGTGTACGGCTGCCATGACCTATGGCTTCAAGGTCGTCGATGACATGATTGCTGGACTCAGCGACTTTATGGATAGTAAAGGAATTCGATCAGTCGATGAAATTGTGGGTAAAGCTGTGGAGCAGGTTACCGACTGGCAACGCCTTGATCTTAACACCATCGTAAAAGCCGAGATCAACCAGGATAGTTGTATTCAATGCGGACGCTGCCATGTTGTTTGTGAAGATACGGCGCATCAGGCGATTACTCAAATGAAAGATGGTAAACGTCATTTCGAAGTCCTCGACGAAGAATGTGTGGGCTGTAATCTGTGCGTGTGTGTTTGTCCTGTAGAAAACTGTATTACATTGCGTGAATTGTCTGTTGGAGAAGTCGATGCGCGCACTGGCAAGAGAGTATCGGGAGAGTACGCTAACTGGGCCACACACGAAAATAATACTATGAGAGTAAGTTAAGGTTTGATACAACAGCCAGGCAGCAAATAAAATTAATATAAAACAGGAGAGATAATTATGTCTAGCAGTAGCAACGTAACAGAAGTAGGGGAGTTTGTTGAGCTAAATGCGGGGGAAGATGTTACTTCCAGTCTGCGCTACAACGAGGATATAGCGCCAACGCGTGTCAGTCAGCGCACCTGGAAAACGGGACACGTTGCAGCGCTCTGGGTGGGGATGGCGATTTGTGTGCCGACCTATACCTTAGGCGGTGTACTCACCTCTTATTTTGGACTGTCAGTCAGTGAAGCATTATGGGCCATCTTTTTAGCCAATGTTATCGTACTGATTCCACTGGTGTTAAATGCCCATCCTGGCACTAAATACGGCATTCCTTTCCCGGTCGTGTTGCGCTCCTCATTTGGCATTATCGGATCCAACGTACCCTGCCTTATCCGTGCACTGATTGCCTGTGGCTGGTTTGGCATCCAGACCATGTTTGGTGGTCTGGCGATTCACCTACTCTTTTCAGCCATGTCTGAAAGCTGGGCCAGCCTTGCTGGTACCGGAGAAGTATTAGGATTCTTCATCTTCTGGGTGATGAATTTATGGGTGGTTATCAAAGGCTCTGAATCGATTAAATTGCTAGAGACAGTCGCCGCACCGCTGCTCTTAATCGTTGGTGTTGGGCTAATCGTCTGGGCTTACCCGCAGGCGTCAATTACCGAGCTACTGGCACAGGCGCCAAACCGCCCCGAAGGCGCATCTGTCTGGGGTTACTTCTTTGGTGGCCTAACCGCTATGGTTGGTTTCTGGGCAACATTGTCACTCAACATTCCTGACTTTAGCCGCTTTGCCAGCTCACAGAAAAGCCAGATCAAAGGCCAGATTATTGGTTTGCCTGTCACTATGTTTCTGTTTGCGGCACTGGGTGTGATCTTAACCGCAGCATCGCCTCAGCTGGTTGGTGAAACGGTATCAGATCCTATTTCTCTAATCGGAAAAATCGATAGTCCATTCTGGGTAGCCATTTCGATGGTGATGATTATTATCGCAACGCTATCGACCAATACAGCGGCCAACATCGTCTCGCCTACCAATGACTTCCAGAACATTGCACCTAAATCAATTAGTCATGCTCGTGGTGTTATTATCACCGGTTTATTTGGTGTGGTATTAATGAGCTGGGAGTTGCTCAAAAAGCTTGGGTTAATCGTTTCAGATGTCAGTGTCGAAAGCCTGTATTCAAACTGGTTATTGGGCTATTCGAGTTTACTGGGACCCATCGCTGGAATCATGATCGTTGATTATTTTTTAATCCGTCGGCAAACACTCGACCTCCCCGCGTTATATAAGAACAACAGTACCTACCCGGCATGGAATATGAGTGGCTTTGTTGCTTTTCTGGTGCCAGTTGCGCTGACTGTCGTCGCCGTTAGTACTGGTGCTCTGAGCTGGTTTTATAGCTATGGCTGGTTTACCGGATCGATACTGGGTGGTTTGATTTATTACGCAATGAATATGAATGCGAAAAATCAACCAGCAATGGTAACGACGACTTAAGCACATTTTTAAAATGGGGCCATCGACAGCCATGATATTCATAGCGCTTGCGATACTCGCTGGCGCTATGTTGCCTGTCCAGGGCGTGGTTAATAGTCAGCTTGGACGGCATCTCGATAATTTGGTATTGGCGACCCTGGTATCATTTATCGTCGGTGCGTTAACTTTGGCGCTGGTATTTCTATACCGTATCAATGGGTCAGTGGGGAGTAGCCTGCAAGGTTTTCGAGATACCCCACCAATGTTGTACGTCGGAGGAGTTTTGGGCGCTGTTTACGTCACTGCAGTCGCAGGGCTTATCCCAAAAATTGGTGTTGCGAACACGATGATAGCGGTGATCCTGGGTCAAGTAGTGTTATCGCTATTACTCGATCATTACGGCATATTAGGTGTAGAGGTTCGGGAGATTGGTTGGCCGAGAATCGCGGGAGCCAGTTTAGTCTTATTAGGTTTGGTGCTTGTAGTCAAATATTAGCTGTCTTGCCCAATGTTTGTAAAAATGGTTGTTTAAATTATTTAAATCAAAACAAAAAATTGACATTTTGCTCACTACGGGTTTTTGGGCAGCGACGATACGAATCGTTAGTCCACTTATTTTCGGCACTTTGGGTGAACTCATTTGCGAACGTGCTGGTGTCCTCAACCTGGGCATCGAAGGCATTATGACCGTTGGTGCAATGTCTGGCTGGATGTGGGTTTATCAAGGTGATGATCTTTGGGGTGGCGTTTTATTTGCTGCTAGCATGGGCGCATTGTTCGGATTGCTCCACGCAACCTTCACAGTTCATCTGTGCCTGTCGCAGCATGTGACGGGTATAGGCATTACACTTTTTGCCTCTTCGCTAAGTTATTTCGTCTATCGAATGCTATTACCATCGGCCACCACGCCACCCAAAATCGAGCCATTCCAGAACTACCCGATACCCTTCTTATCCGACATACCAATGATTGGTGAAGCGCTATTTACTCAGTCACCACTCACCTATCTTGCACTACTTTGTGTACCGGTCGTCTGGTACGTATTGTACCGAACGCCCATCGGATTGGCAGTACGAATGGCAGGCGAAAACCCAGTGGCAGTCGAAGCGCAGGGCATTAATGTGCTTTCAGTCCGCACAGGTGCAGTCATGGTAGGCAGTGCATTGATGGCGGTCGGTGGCGCTTTTATCACCATGTCCTGGTTTGATGCCTTTTACTTCGGCATGGTCAACGGGCGCGGCTGGATCTGTGTCGCCCTGGTTATTTTCGCCTCGTGGAAACCCGGCAAAGCACTACTCGGTGCATTACTGTTTGCTGGATTAGAAGCCATGCAAGTGCGCGCTCAACTATCGTCCGGGGCGGTAATCCCCTATCAATTTTTTCTCATGCTGCCCTACGTCATGTCGATCCTGGCAATGATCGTAATGGCCAGAAAAGCCAAATACCCACAAGCACTGTTAGTGCCGTATAGACGTGGCGAACGAGTTTAGAAACACCCTTTAGGAGTTCACGAATGCTTAACGAACACGATCAAAAGTTTTTACGCATCGCTTATGACGAAGCCAAAGCCGGTTTCGACGAAGGCGGTTGTCCAATTGGCAGCGTGTTAGCTAAAGACGACCAACTAATCGCTCAGGGGCGCAACCAACGAGTGCAAGGTGGCGACCCTATCGCCCACGGCGAAATGGACTGCCTTCGTAAAGCAGGTCGCCAGAAAAGCTACAGGGGTATGACGCTATATACCTCATTGTCTCCGTGCATGATGTGCTCCGGCACAATCGTACAGTTTGGCATTCAACGAGTTGTGGTTGGCGAGAATAAAAATTTTGGCGGCAACGAAGACTTCCTGCGTAGCCATGGTGTTGAAGTCATCCTCGCCGACGATAAAGATTGCGAAGACTTAATGCAGCGCTTCATCACCGAAAAGCCAGAATTGTGGGCAGAAGATATTGCTGAGGATTGATCCCTACGGTCTACCAACATTCTCGTAGGTTGTTGATCTTGACACGGATTGAATCCATATTCGTTTTTGATTTTCTGACGAAGACTATTATCACCAATCGGTTGGCAATAGTGGCCCATTCCTCAAATCAACTGGATTTCCCAGGTTAATAAGCCTTCTCCCTCTATTCCTTTAATATCTTAAGTCTAGATCTCCCCTCATAACTAACAGACTCCTAGAAACGATGAGTAACGCTTAAGGAACCAAACGTTTCTCGTTCGGCAATGTTTTTTGTACTGGGACTTAGGGAGGATATTTGAAAGACAAAAGCGTAGCGCCCAACACTCCAAACAGCACCTGAAGATACTTGATCTTGATAATGCTCTAGTGGGACAGAGTGACTATCCCTGAAGGTGTTACCATCGATTAATATATCGTTGAATACCACACCTCCTCGCCCCCCCCTAAAAATAAATAGAAGTCATCACCTGGGGTTAAAGCAAGTGGATTGATCTGCCTATCTGCCTGTAATCCAAATGCCGGAAAGCTATATTGCAAATTTGTGCCCCATCTTATAGCAAGGCCCGCTTTGGTTGCAGATTCAAGATTGCCAATACCTGCCCTCCATAATCCAAGAATATCAAATTGTTTCCCCATGCCATCAGAGCGGTAAAGACTCCAGACCCGCTGGAGTT
>JBDNJA010000059.1:0-2602 GCA_041688005.1 Gammaproteobacteria bacterium | reverse complement strand
TCGGCGTCGGATGCGCTTTTGAATGAGCCGGCCTGGAGGATGAATTTCTGTACGGCCAGTTTGTTGATGGCGGGGTTGTTAAGGCCATCAACATCGTCTTTTGGTATGGGTATATCGAGGACGCGTTCTTCTAGTACGGTGTAAAAGTCGATTTTGGGTTTTTGCTTTCCTGTCGTGGCCTCGGGCTTCTTAGCGTTTGCTTTGCTGGTGTTAACGATTTGGCGGTCGAGATAAAGAATGCCGGCTGCGAACAAACCTAACATCAGGATTAGGCTCACCCAAATCCAGGACTTACCTGATTTCGACTCGACCATTATCGTTGTCCTGCCATACAAATAGGCATTACTTTGAAGCTACCATCCGGTGAAACAGTGTGATCCTGTTGAGCTTGAGAATAGTTGATCAAGATTAACGGCATATTCGTGCTGTGTATAGTTTGCTTCAAAGACTTAAGTGCCCTAATGGGAGTGTGAAATAAATCAGGATTTTACATGGATGATGAGACATGCAACAGTGTTTCGATGGAAATGCCCACGGATTTCCAATATGACGTCGCTTGCCGAGATAAATGACTGAAATCTTATATCATACCAAAGGCCTCAAGCCATTAAATGCTATGGATTGTTTCGGTTAGCGGGGGAAACCCAAACCATTGAGCAGAAGGTCGCATTGTTTGCGAATGGGGTTGAGACTATCGAGTAGTTTATCGATCGGGATTTTCAGATGCTTTTGTAACGGCTGGCAACATTTTTCCTGAAGGATCAATTTAGTTGGCTCCGCATCCATTTCATCATTTTTCTTATCCTCTATCAGCGACATACTCAGTCGGTTTGAAAATTGAATACACATCACCATGGCTTCAACGGAGCCTGGTAAAATTTTAATACTAATGTCTTTATGATGATCGCGAACGCCCAGGGCGATTGCGTCTGGTAACTGCTAAAATTGATAGGTTTGATATCCTAGTTCGCTGTGTGTAAATTTGAAAACTTCGATATCAGCTGCCGCCAATTGTTCCGGTGACGTCCAGTTCTGTTCGTCGACTTTTAATAGGTCTTCTGAGGCGTGCTCATACATTATGAAGCGCCCAACATCATGTAATAATCCAACCAAATAGGCTTCTGCCGGGTCGATTTTTAGTGTCGGCATTGACTTCGAAAAATGTTCTGCAATGACTGCAACGACAATAGAGTGTTACCATAATCTTACCTGGCTGGGTAGCGTGGGCATGAAGACTCGCTGCACTGCGAGTGAGGTGACTAACCCACTTATCCTCGACACGCCCATTCGTACTAGCGCGCCACGAATGCTATGAATAGCATCTGCGGGCGATGAGATCGCAGAATTAGCGACGGCTAATAACTTTAACGCCAGCGCTGGATCTTCTTTCGATAACAGTTTGAATTGCTCGAAGTTAGTCATTGGCGTCGGGGTTCAGTTGTAAAATACTGACCAATACCTGGGGTAGTAATGGCAGCTCGCCAATTTTGTCCTGAAGCGCTTTAAGCTCTGGTTTGCTTCCTACTTCAGTGCTACTCATGATTTAACCGCCTAGTACTCGAGTTCCTATTGAGCGATTTTCCTGACTGAGTATATCGATACAGGTATCAACAACGTCACTATTGTAGCTAACACCTCTGCCACGTTTAAGCTCATCAAAGGCGACCTCCTGACCGAGTGCGGGTCGATAAGGGCGATGACTCGTCATTGATTCAACAACATCAGCCACCGACACTATTTGTGCGGCGAAGGAAATTTCATCTCCTTTTAAACCAGCGGGATAACCGGTGCCATCCAGTCGCTCATGGTGTTGAAGAATAATGTCATGAATAGGCCAGGGGAATTCGAGATCTTTGACGATGCTGTAACCAGTTTCAGGGTGCATTCGAATTAAATTTATTTCGGCATGAGCCAGTCGGCCTGGCTTGTTTAAAATGCTGCTAGGGGTGTTTAATTTACCAATATCGTGAACCTGAGCACCATAGAAGATACCGACAGCCTCGCTATCGCTAAGCCCCATAGCGAGCGCAATGCCTTTAGATATGTCTGCCACATTGAGGCTGTGTAAAACGGAGTAAGGATCGGTAATTTCATGGGCGCGGGACAATGTCTCGATGGTATCGACCAAGGCCTTGTTTGAGTTTAAGTGATAGGTTTTCTCGGCCACAGCAAAGACGCTCTCGGATGTCACGTCTTCAAAAATATAAATTTCTCCATATAAACGAAGATCAGCACCGTTGTTTACTATTTGAAAAACTTGCCCGCAAGGGGTCGATTGTATGACATTCGCTATGCGCCCTTCTGCTTCGACAAGCCAGGGCAATAAGTCAAAGACGTTCTGATGTATGGTGTCCTCAACACTGGTATTGGCCAGGCTGGCAAATGACTGGTTGGCTCGAATGATGTTGCTTTTTCCATCAAGTACAACGATCGCAAATCGAACGGCATCCAGTGTTGCAACCCATTGCTGATGAATGATATCAATCGAACTTGTGTGGTCTTCTAGAGATTCAGTGCTTGAAAGGTCTTTCATATTTCCTCGTCCCATTACAGCTATACCGCCTATTGGCATAAGGAACTAGATGGATGGGCGGGTTATTTA
>JBDNJA010000058.1:0-2635 GCA_041688005.1 Gammaproteobacteria bacterium | reverse complement strand
TGGTCAGTATCCAATCGCACTTTAAGAGCGGTGTAAACAGGTTTAAAGTAAAAAATAGGGCAGTTTTTCGCAAGCTGTGTCATGCGGGAAAAGTCGGCGCACCGAAATTAAGACTTTGTAGCAAGGTATCCCTAAAGCCTCAAACTAGGGTAGGTGTCCCGGTAAGACAGAAAACTACGCCTGATATAGATTGGAGCAAGACTAATACCCTAAAGGTAGCACTAGGTAGGTTTACTGAACCGCTCTTGTGATTCCTATACTTAAAATAAAGCAACGACATTTCAATAAATAACGTAGGTGCAACTATGAACAAATACGAAACACTAATCAAGACTAAGACCATTGACGACAACCCATCCGGCTTTGTTTGTGGACAGATCAATTCCATGTTATTCGACTTTCAATCAGTGCTGGTACGCTGGGCATTGGTTCGAGGCAGGGCGGCTATATTTGCTGATACCGGGCTTGGTAAAACACTCATGCAGTGCGAGTGGGCTAACCATGTACACAAGCATACTGGCGGCAACGTACTAATCATTGCGCCCTTGTGTGTCGCACAGCAGACGGTCAAAGAGGCAAAGAAAATAGATGTCAGTGTAAACTATTGCCGCAGCCAATCAGCAATAAAAAAAGGCATCAACATAACCAACTATGAAATGCTGGACCACTTCGACCTGGCAACCTTTGAGGGCGTGGTATTGGATGAATCATCAATACTGAAATCACACAATGGCAAAACCAGAACCGCGATCATTGAACAATGCCAAGCTGTTAATTACCGGCTCTCATGTACTGCTACGCCATCCCCAAATGATTTTATGGAGCTGGGTAATCAGGCTGAATTTTTGGGCGTAATGTCACGGACTGAAATGCTCGCCATGTTCTTTACCCATGATGGTGGTGAGACTTCAAAGTGGAGACTCAAGGGATGGGGTAAAACTCGCTTTTGGGAATGGATGGCACAATGGGCGGCGGTAGTCAGAAAACCATCAGATTTAGGCTTTGATGATACGCGCTACAACCTGCCAGCACTAAACATCAATGAGCATGTTATTGCAGACGACTTTACCGAGGACGGCCAACTATTCACCATGATAGCCAACACGCTATCAGAGCGTAGACGGGCGCAACGAAACAGCATAGCCGAGCGAGTCGCGGCGGTTGCGGAACTGGTCAACAATTCAGATGAACAATGGGTTATCTGGTGTCACCTTAATGATGAATCAAAAGAACTGGCAAAAGCGATACCAGACGCGATTGATGTAAAAGGGTCCGACACTATTGACAACAAAGAAAAGCGCATCATGGATTTTACCGAAGGGCGCCAGCGCGTACTCGTCACCAAGCCAAGCATAGCCGGGTTTGGCATGAACTGGCAGCACTGCCATAAACAAGCCTTTGTTGGGCTGTCAGACTCATTCGAGCAATTCTATCAAGCAGTCCGTAGGTGCTGGCGTTTTGGCCAGACCTTGCCGGTTGATGTTGAGGTATTCACAGCAGAATCAGAAGGGCAGGTATTAGCGAACATTCGCAGAAAAGAAGATCAACACAACGAAATGTCAGATCAAATGGTGGACCATATGAAAGATTTAATGCAGTCAGAAATGAAAAGCACGGCAAAAGATATAGCGGTTTATGAGCGCGATTATGCAGACGGCAAAGGCTGGGAGTTACACCAAGCCGATTGTGTTCACCTTGCGTCTGAAATGAAAACAGATAGCGTGGACTACACGATATTCAGCCCACCTTTTGCCAGCCTTTACACTTATTCAAATTCAGACTATGACATGGGTAACTGCAAAGACGATAACGGATTTTATGACCAGTTCGAACATTTGGTTATTGAAATGTTCCGGGTCACAAAGCCGGGTCGCTTGCTGTCATTCCATTGTATGAACCTGCCAACATCGAAACAGAATCACGGCGTTATCGGATTGCGAGATTTCAGGGGCGAAATGATACGCCTGTTTACAAAGCATGGCTGGATATTCCATAGTGAGGTTTGCATATGGAAAGACCCCGTAGTTGCCATGCAGCGCACAAAAGCACTTGGTCTGCTATGGAAGCAAGTACGCAAAGACGCGGCCATGAGCAGGCAAGGCATACCCGACTACCTAGTGACGCTACGCAAGCCCGGCGTTAATCCGAATCCAGTTGAACACACAAAAGAAAACCTGCCTGTTGATATGTGGCAGAAATACGCATCACCAGTTTGGATGGACATAAACCCCGGCAGGACGCTAAACAAAATGCCAGCGCGTGATGAAAATGACGAACGCCATATCTGCCCATTGCAACTTGATGTTATCGAACGATCATTACACTTATGGTCAAATCCTGGTGACTTGGTTTTCAGTCCATTTACCGGCATAGGGTCAGAAGGCCATTGTGCATTGCAGATGGGCCGCAAGTTTATCGGGTCCGAACTAAAGCCTTCATATTTCCAGATAGCCAAAGAAAACCTGAATTATGCAAAATCAGGCACTGTGGATATGTTCGCAGCATGAACGACCTATTCAACCACTTACCAATAAATAACATAGGTGCAACTATGAACAAATTAAGAATGACGTTAGAGATTTGGGTACACGGAACAGCGGGCAATTTAGGCGTTGCGTGCGAAGTTGATGTGTTG
>JBDNJA010000057.1:0-3384 GCA_041688005.1 Gammaproteobacteria bacterium | reverse complement strand
TCGGTGAACGCTTAAGTCCGGTAGTCTAGCACCTAATGTAGTTCAATAGTGCTTACGTATTCAAAAAGCAATTCAAAAAGCAATTCAAAAAGAAATTTTAAAAGGTATTCAATATGGCATGGTGGGGTAAGGCGCTTGGTGGCGCATTTGGTTTTATGGTTGGTGGGCCTCTGGGTGCATTAATGGGTGTTGCCTTTGGTCACAACTTTGATCGAGGCATGACCGGTATCGGGCAATCAGACTGGAAAAGTGTCGGTGGTGGCGATCAGGATCGAGTTCAAGCGGCTTTTTTTACGGCAACTTTTTCGGTGATGGGGTATATCGCTAAAGCCGATGGCAAAGTCACCCGAGATGAAATCAGATTAGCCGAAGAAGTCATGCGACAGCTTGGGTTAGATGGCGAAATGCGTGAATCGGCGAAGAAGCTATTTAATGAAGGTAAATCTGACGACTTTCCCATCGATGAAATTCTTGATCAATTCAAATCAGAGTTAAAACGCAGGACAACTCTGGTTCAAATGTTTCTCGAGATACAGCTTCAAGCCGCTTATGCCGATGGCGTAATGGACGCATCAGAAGAAAAGGTGCTGACTCACATTTGCCAGCGCCTGGGTATTCCATTAGCGCAGTTGAAACGAATGGAAGAAATGCTCAAAGCCGGCTTTGGTGGGCAACGTCAGGCGTCATCAGCGCAAACCAATTTGTCAGAAGCCTACGCTATTGTCGGCGTTGATAAAACAGTGAGCGATGCCGATTTAAAGAAAGCCTACCGACGTTTAATGTCTCAACATCATCCTGACAAGCTGGTCGCAAAGGGTTTGCCCAACGAAATGATCAAAGATGCCACGGCAAAAACTCAGCAAATAAAGGCTGCCTACGAGCAAATCCGAGAGGCTCGCGGTAGTTAGTAAGGTGCTTAATATGAAAAAACTATATACCCACGAAAACCGTATGATTATTTTTAACCTGAAAAATGTCATGCAGGGCGAGGGTATTGAATCAGTTGTAATGAATGAATATTCATCTGGCGGGGCGGGTGATCTGGCGACTTTCGATACCTGGCCAGAGCTCTGGATTGAAGACGATGCTCAATTTGACCGCGCCGAAGTCATATTAAAAAATATTATTTCGAACCCCAGAGACGACTACTGGTTTTGTCGAGGTTGTCAGGAAAAAAATGATGCAGCATTTAAGTTATGTTGGCGTTGTGGTCATTCAGTTGAGTAAACTGGCTGGGTAGTTAGGAGACTCTGATTAAGTCATGATCGTGTTACGCTGGCTTAAATCTAATTAAAACGGAGTTTTATGATGAAAGCAATTTTATGGTTGGTGTTATTAGCGAGCAGTTTAATTGCAACGGTGTCGCAGGCTGGAGAAGTCGATATAGTGGAGGTTAAGGTAGATTGCGCTCGAACCTGCTCCTTTGACGTAACGCTGAGGCATGATGACGAAGGCTGGGATCACTATGCTAACCAATGGGATGTAATGACGCTGGATGGTCAGGTATTGAAGTCGAGAGTGCTGTATCACCCGCATGTTAATGAGCAACCATTTACTCGGTCATTAACTGCCGTGGTTATTCCCGTCGGTGTAAAACAGGTGAAAATCCGCGCTAAGGATAGTGTGCATGGCTATGCAAAAAAGGAAGTTATTGTTGATCTGCCTTAGACATTTTAGTATTAATGATGCTTATTAGAGGTTCGCGTTAGGTTTCATTAATAACGCAGATATTTTTAGCTGAATTTTCGGAATAAGCACTGCTTCAAACCAGGGGTTACGCCGTAACCATAAATTATTACGCGGGCTTGGATGTGGTAGTGGTACCATTTTTGGTCAGAAATCTTCCCAGCATTCGACTAATGACAAAATGTGCTATAAATACTGCGCTAATTCGATATTCCATGCGGAGTTGATAGCACCTCGGCGTAAGTTGCTGTAAAATCCAAGCCCGCAGCACCATTAGGTGCTACCCACGATTTTTGCCGCACGATATATATACCGTTCAGCCATTACTTTTAAGGGCATCACTTAAAATGCTCTTTTTCCGCGATTACCGTCGTCGCCTCGTGGTCCCTACTGTTGGCAGCTCCGTGCTCGAATCCTCATGTACTAGCCGTACACTCCGGTTCTCCGCGCGGTGCTTCCTTGCGTACACGAAAAAAAGTACTATTTTTAGAGATACCCTTTAGACATTTGTCTTAATCAATATTTTCAGAGTCTACCAATATGAGTTTTGTTTCACTTGGGTTATCAGACCCAATTCTTCAAGCTGTCACAGCCAATGGCTACGATACGCCAACACCGATTCAGGCACAGGCTATTCCCGCTATCATCGAGGGCAAGGATGTCATGGGCGCCGCCCAAACCGGCACTGGCAAGACAGCTGGTTTCACGCTGCCAATTTTAGAGCGCCTATCTCAGGGTGAACGGGCAAAATCGAACCATATACGTGCCCTAATATTAACACCGACCCGTGAACTAGCAGCACAGGTACACGAGAGTGTTACCACCTATGGTAAGAACCTGTCATTGAGTTCGGCGGTAGTTTTTGGTGGCGTAAAGATCAATCCGCAGATGATGAAGCTGCGCAGAGGCGTAGACATACTGGTAGCAACACCAGGTCGATTGCTCGACCTGCACAACCAGAAAGCCGTCAATTTCAGTCAAGTCGAAGTGCTCGTGTTAGATGAAGCCGACCGTATGCTCGATATGGGTTTTATTCACGACATCAAAAAAATTCTGTCGAAACTACCCGCAAAACGTCAAAATCTGTTGTTCTCGGCGACCTTTTCAAACGAGATTCGAAGCCTTGCCAAAGGCATGGTCAACAATCCTGTCGAAATCTCTGTCAGCCCACGTAATACAACAGTCGAATTGGTTGAGCAATGGATATACCCCGTTGATAAAGGACAAAAATCAGCGCTACTGACTCACTTAATTCAAGATGGTGACTGGCAGCAGGCTTTAGTTTTTATGCGTACAAAGCATGGTGCCAACAAGCTGGTGAAACAGCTCGAGAGCCGAGGTATTCGTTCTGTGGCTATCCATGGCAACAAAAGCCAGGCAGCTAGAACCAAAGCATTGCTAGAATTTAAAAACGGTCAAACCCCCGTTTTAGTCGCAACCGATATCGCCGCACGTGGACTCGATATTGAGCAACTACCGCATGTGGTTAACTTCGACTTACCCAATGTGCCAGAAGACTACGTGCATCGCATTGGTCGAACTGGACGAGCAGGTAAGACGGGTCAGGCCGTTTCGTTAGTGAGCGCGGATGAAGTGAAGCAGCTGTCTGATATCGAGCGATTGATTCAACAATTATTGCCTCGCAAATTAGTTGACGGATTTGAGCCAGACCATAGTGTGCCTGAAACACGATTGAGC
>JBDNJA010000005.1:0-17649 GCA_041688005.1 Gammaproteobacteria bacterium | reverse complement strand
TGCTTTCACTTCACCACCACCTTGTAGCTCTGACATTACTTTGGTCAGCGCTGCGGTTAGCGTGGTCTTGCCATGATCGACGTGACCAATGGTCCCCACGTTGACGTGGGGCTTGTTTCTTTCAAATTTTGCTTTTGACATAACAGTTCTCTCCGTCTACTTATCTAATTACATTCGGCTAAAACTAGCCCCTAGCCCGCAAGGTTTAATATCCAAGAAACTAGGCTTAAAACTAAAGTTCGACATTCAATATTAAATACCCAATATTAAATACTGGAGCTCATGACCGGAATCGAACCGGTGACCTCTTCCTTACCAAGGAAGTGCTCTACCGACTGAGCTACATGAGCCTAATTCAATAATAACTCTAACCTTTACCTAACCTTATAAAAAATGGAGCGGGTGGCGGGAATCGGACCCGCGTCATCAGCTTGGAAGGCTGAGGTAATACCATTATACGACACCCGCAAGCTTTACCTTTCTGGTTCAGGCCAGCCAATCGTATCGGCCTGCCCAGTCGCGTGCTTCTACACGATGTTCACTACTTAAGTGACAAGCAAATAATCAACGATAGTTACAAATCGCTGATTGTTTTTTTAGCTAATGTCACCCTTAACTTAATAAATGGTGGAGGGGGGTGGATTCGAACCACCGAAGGCTGAGCCAGCAGATTTACAGTCTGCCCCCTTTGGCCGCTCGGGAACCCCTCCAAACAAGGTGCGTATTCTCTACATGGCGTATGGTTCTGTCAATAGCAATACAGCTTAATTCGACACTTTAATCAACGCCTTATTTAAAAAGACCTCGAATAGTTCGAGGCCTTTCAATATCGAGCAAAAAATGCTCGATATAGAGACTACTTTTTAGCTTCTTTACGTTCTTTCACTTCTTTAATAACTTGCTCAGATACATTCTTTGGGCATGGCAGGTAGTGCTCAAACTCCATTGAGAACTGACCACGACCAGAAGTCATCGTACGCAAGTCACCGATATAGCCAAACATTTCTGACAGGGGCACATTCGCTTTTACTCGAACGCCACTCGCTACAGGTTCCTGCGCCTTAATCATGCCACGACGACGATTCAAGTCACCGATAACATCACCTACGTGATCTTCAGGTACGAAAACGTCAACCTTCATGATTGGCTCCATTAGCTGCGGACTCGCTTTTGGAATCGACTGACGATAACCGCCTTTTGCCGCTGTCTCAAACGCGATAGCCGATGAATCGACTGCATGGAAAGCACCATCTACCAACGTTATCTTAACGTCTAGTAGCGGGAAGCCTGCCAATACGCCTTCAATCATACAAACACCGAAACCTTTCTCGACTGCAGTCCAGAATTCACGCGGTACGTTACCACCGGTAACTTTAGACTCGAACTCATAACCACTGCCTGGCTCACCTGGCTCGACGATGTAATCGATCTTACCGAACTGACCAGAACCACCGGTTTGCTTCTTGTGCGTGTAGCTATCTTCAATCCGTTGCGTGATTGTTTCACGGTAGGCCACCTGCGGCTTACCAACAGTAACATCGACCATGTGCGTGCGACGCAAAATATCTACTTTAATATCAAGGTGTAATTCACCCATACCTTTAATGATTGTCTCGCCACTCTCTTCGTCAGTTTCGACATGGAAAGATGGATCTTCTTTAATCATCTTGCCCAGTGCGACACCCATTTTCTCAGATGCGCTTTGATCTTTAGGCGTGATTGAAATCGAAATGACTGGATCTGGGAATACCATAGGCTCCAGAGTTGCTGGCGCCTTAGGATCACATAGCGTATGACCGGTTTGCACATTTTTCATACCAACGATGGCAACAATGTCACCCGCTTGAGCAGAATCAAGCTCGATTCGATCATCCGCATGCATTTCTACGATACGACCGATTCGCTCTGTTTTACCTGTGAAGGTATTTAATACGCTCGAGCCTTTTTCTAACTTACCTGAGTAAATTCGAGTAAAGGTCAATGCACCGAAACGGTCATCCATGATTTTGAATGCCAAAGCACGAAGCGGACGATTGACGTCAACAATAGCAAACTCACCAGTCGAATTACCTTCAAGATCAACTTCAGGCTGAGGCGGTACTTCGGTTGGGTTTGGCAGATAATCAACGACTGCATTCAGTACCAACTGAATCCCCTTGTTCTTAAAAGCTGAACCACAATAAGTAGGGAAGAAGTCGAGTGCGATCGTACCCTTTCGGATACAACGCTTAATGTCTTCCATTGCAGGCTCTTCGCCATCGAGGTACTTTTCAAGCAGGTCATCGTCTTGCTCAACAGCCATTTCGATCAGCTTCTCACGGTACTCTTCAATCAGGTCAGCCATATCGGCTGGTGGCTCTTGAATTTCATATTGAGTCGGGTCACCAGTACCGTCCCATACCCACGCTTTACGAGTCAACAGATCAACACAACCGGTGAAATCCTCTTCAGTACCAATCGGCAGCACCATAATCATTGGATTTGCACCCAATACTTCTTCGACCTGCTTGACAACACGGTAGTAGTCAGCACCAAGTCGGTCTAATTTGTTAACGAAAATAATACGCGCAACACGTGACTCATTCGCATAACGCCAGTTGGTCTCTGATTGCGGCTCTACGCCACCAGAACCACAGAATACGCCAACACCACCGTCCAGTACTTTCAGTGAACGATAAACTTCGATTGTGAAGTCAACGTGTCCCGGGGTATCGATGATATTGAAACGATGCCCGTCCCATTCACAGCTAGTCGCGGCTGATTGAATAGTAATGCCACGCTCTTGTTCTTGGTCCATGAAGTCGGTGGTAGCCGCACCATCGTGCACTTCACCAATTTTGTGGATTTTTCCGGTGAGTTTCAGTATGCGCTCAGTGGTCGTTGTTTTACCGGCATCGACATGGGCAAAAATGCCGATATTTCGATACTTATCAAGGTCAGCCATGGTTATTCTCAAATAAAATAGTTATAAAATACTGTTAACTGCCCACTTATCGTCGGCATGTTGCTAAGGAATAGCGCTCTGTCTTCACTTATCAAAGACGCTAAGCTAACGCAAGCCATTGATTTACAAAGCAATTTATATTGAACGGGATTTCTATCGGCGCATATTCTACCACACAATCCGAAAACTAAAACCGATCCTATCGAATTGCTATAAAAAAACACCCTCGATCCACAACAAAGTCGTTAAGTTAAGTTAAGTTCAGACTGAATAGGCGCTCGACCAAGAGCAGAATTTTCTACCAGAACACCCTAGGGCATCTAAAAATGCACTTTTTCCGCGATTGCCGCGTGGCCTCGTAGTCCCTACTGTTGGCATCGTTACAAGGATAATGTAACTAATTAGAACAATGTATTAGGGCAGGAGCCCGTAAATAGAATAACGCAGTTATTGAGGAGCAAAAACAAACAACGAAAAAATCACTATTTTTAGAGACGCCCCTAGTTCATTCAGGTTTGATGACTTCTAGATCAAACACGGCATCTCTGGCAGCTAAAGGCACCGATTGTTTCTGGTTCATTGCAAAATCAAACCACACACAAACCGCTTTTGATGCCACTACCGCAGTACCATTTTCGTCATAAATATTAGCCGATACATCGAAACTGGTATTGCCGATTCGACTGACTCGCGTCGCGACTTCGAAATTTGTCGGGTGATGCGCCTGACTTAAATAGGACACTTTCATATCTGCCACCAAGATACCTTGCCCCAGCGGTTGCTTGAATTTGAGACCAAGCACTCTAGCTAAATAATCTAACCGCCCCGATTCAATATAACGAACGAAAATAACATTATTGATATGCCCTAGCATGTCAGCATCACCCCAACGCGTGGGAACCGAAGTGAAGAAATTGAAATTCGCCCTTTCATAATCATCGGCACTAGACACGGTTACTGCTCACCAGCGACAGGGGCCCTCTAAAAATAGTGATTTTTCTCTCGAGTGCAAGAAAGCACCGCGCGGAGAACCGGAATGTACTTGCAGTACATGAGGATTCGAGCACGGAGCTGACGCCGCAATCGTGGAAAAAGTGCATTTTTAGAGGTCCCCTATAGTGATTTTCGGTAAGGATGGTGCGATAAGCTCAGCGCTCTTACGCGGCGGCATGACCTTTGCCTCTCCGCTCACGACAACTTCATCATTTTGATTACTCACCACACAATTAATGATCAATAATTTTTTTGCATCGATCTTTTGATCAATAGTGACTACAGCCGTTAAGGTATCACCCAAACGAACCGGCAGCTTAAAATCTAGCGTTTGCACCAGATAAATACTGCCAGGGCCTGGCATCACTGTGCCGATGCATGTCGATATTAAACTGGCGGACCACATGCCGTGTGCAATACGACCTTTAAAAATAGTCTTCGAGGCATAGGCTTCATCGAAATGAACCGGATTAACATCACCCGAGGTTTCACCAAACAGGATAATGTCACGCTCGGTCACCGTTTTCGTGAATTGCCCTTGATCTCCGATTTCGAGCTCTTTGTAGGTTTTTGATTGAAGCTGACTCATTAGGCCTGGCTCACTAGTTATAGCTCATTAGTTGTTGCTTAATTTAGTTATGGTCATTGAAATGCTAATGAATTGAAAAAGTATCAACACCGATACCCATGACGCTATCCGAACCAGCCTGAACCGTGATTTTCAAGGCTTCGCTACGCGGCAAAATATGTTCGGCAAAAAATAACGCGGTACTTATTTTATTGCTATAAAAGACATCACTCTCACCCGCATCTATATACTGTTGGGCTGACACCGCAGATCGAGCCATTAACCAGCCAGCAATCACATTACCGGCTTGCATCATATAATTCACACCAATCGAGCCTGCCAGATAAGGATCATCGCTAGCCTGCGCCAGAAACCATTGCGTTGTTTCTTTTAAGCCAATCAATGCCCGGCCAAGTTGACGTTTAATGCGATCAAACTCATTAGACTGGTCCTCATCTGATTGATAAGGCATTGTATTTTCGAACGCCTCCATTTCGGCGATTAACTCGCCCATGCCCTGCCCTTTATCACGCCACATTTTACGCCCCATTAAGTCGAGCGCCTGAATGCCGGTTGTGCCTTCGTAAATAGTCAAGATGCGCGCATCACGCATATATTGAGCAGCACCAGTTTCTTCGATAAAGCCCATTCCACCGTGCACTTGCACGCCCAGATAAGTGACTTCCTGGGCCATCTCTGTACACCAGGCTTTGATAATAGGGATATATAAATCGAGCCTGTGCTGATAACGAGACCGATCATCTCCTGAAACCGAATGATGCGCCAGGTCAGTCGTGCTCGCGGTGACATAACCAAATGCGCGGCTGGCTTCACTCAGTGCTCGCATTTGCATCAATATTCGCCGGACATCCGGGTGATGCATAATAGTGACACGATCAGTTGATCCATGCGCATAACCTTGAACTCTATCTTGTGCATACGCTAGTGCTGCCTGATAGGCTCTTTCCGATAATCCAACACCCTGCATTCCTACTTCGTGGCGCGCGTTATTCATCATGGTGAACATACAAGCCAAGCCTTTGTTCTCTTCGCCAATCAAATAACCAACCGCGCCATCGTTATCGCCATAACTCATGACGCAAGTGGGTGAGGCATGTATGCCCAGCTTGTGCTCTAAAGAGACGACTTTTAAATCGTTTCGATCACCCAAACTGCCATCCTCATTCACCAGAAACTTGGGCACCAAGAATAATGAAATGCCCTTAACGCCTTCCGGTGCATCCGGTAAACGAGCCAGCACGAGGTGGACTATATTCTCGGTCATCTCGTGCTCACCCCAGGTGATGAATATTTTTTGTCCGCTGATGCGGTAATTTTCACCATCGCGTTGTGCCCGCGTACGAATAGCAGCCAGATCAGTACCCGCATGAGACTCGGTAAGGTTCATCGTACCGGTCCATTGTCCTGAAATCATTTTGCTTAGATATTGCTGCTTTAACGCGTCGCTTGCATGCGCATCAATCGACTCGATGGCACCCGATGTTAATAACGGGCACAAAGCCAACGCTATATTTGATGAATTCCACATTTCAGTGACGGCAGAATGCAGCAAATTCGGCAAGCCCTGCCCTTCGAATTCAGTCGACTGCTTGATACTCAACCAACCATTGTCAGAAAACTGTTTAAAAGCATCCGTGAAACCTGGCGGGCTAACAACCTGTCCGTTCTCGATAAATGTACCGTGCTCGTCACCCAGTTTATTCAAAGGCGAGATCACCTCTTCTGCAAACTTCCCCGCCTGTTCGAGAATAGTCTCGACAAGATCATCATTCGCATCTTCGTAACCAGGCAACTCGGTCAGTGCTGACAGCTCAGCTAGCTCTTCAATGACGAACTGCATTTCTTTTAACGGCGCTTTGTATTCGGACATAGAGTAGTGCTACCTTTTAATTTGAATAGAAGGGTGTGACATTTTGAACAGTATAATTTGGACGCATGATACGCTTAGGCCCATAAAAGCCAATAAAGACCAAGCTACTTCAACACACCTTGATCAGTCAGCAGCAAACGTAGTTGCTCAATGCGCTTGCGATTAACGCCAAAATCAGAGGAACCCAAACGAGCCGCAGATCGAATCGCAATAAACGCAGTACCAGGCCGTAAGTACAGCTCTAGGTCATCCACAAAATCAAATACACCACTACGGCATTCTGCATGCAGATAGCCATCGGATTCATTCACAATTTTAGTTCGTGGCAGTTTTAACACCGATTCGCGAACGGCCTGCCAAGCCTCGTCTGACGCCAGAGTTAAAGTATAATTCTGTATTTGGTGCTTTGTGTCTTTAGCAGCGCTTGAGACACAGTTAGGTGTATCCGGACAAAGCGCAAGAGCCCCGTCAGAAACACCCAAATTAAGCGGGCGCTTACCCGAACAAGATAATATCAAAATGCAGCCTATTAAAAGTAAAATGCCATGTGTGATTGTTTTGATAAAGCGTCGAAGCTCCAGTCAAGCAATTAGAATCGTAAGCCAAATAGTATACTGGACATCTCTAAAAATGCACTTTTTCCGCGATTGCGGCGGCACCGATTTTATGCTCCTGCAAAATCGACATACCGTACATCCATGTACATAACCGATTTTATGCTCCTGCACCAACAGTAGGGACCACGAGGCCAAATCGACATACCCGTACATCCTGTACATAAGCTCCGTACTCGAATCCTCATGTACTTAACGTACACTGCGGTTCTCGGCAATTGCTCCATGCATTGCTCTACCTCCTGCCATGCAGTCGTCCGCGCGGTGGTTACTCGGGCTTCGCCCTCACCCTGCGGGCCAGCCGTTGGCTGTTGTCTCCGCTGCGCTCCGGCTCCTTGCACTTATTGCCATGGCATGTATGTCTGTCTGTTTCGCCTCAGGGCGCTTACTGGCTCTATAAGGGGTGCTAACCCAATCCGTGAATATTGAACTACCACAAACCAGCAACGAGCTTGCCAAACAAACACCTGAAGCGGTGACTATTTCCGTCGATGTTACCGGACAGATTTTCTGGAACGAAGAACAGCTGGACAAGGCGTCATTGGCAACGCGTCTGACCGATGCAGGTAAAAAATCACCACAACCACCGATCCATATTTACGGCGACCGGAGCACCAGATACGACCACGTGATTCAGGTAATGGTCAGTGCACAACAGGCGGGACTGACGCAATTAGGGTTTGTCACCGAGGTACACCAGTGACTGAATCAAGGAATAATCAAAGAGTCAGAACACTTGAAATCACAATGAACGACCGTATATGGACTCCACCTATTTCACAACGTTAAATTAGCATAAAACGTAAACTGCTTGCGTATGCACGGATTCTTGTTGAGGAAACTATCCTATAGCCTTAGATGTTTGCGCACCTACTATCTTTTTCGCTTTCGTAGTCTTTAACGGCTTTCGGTCGTTACAGATTGTTGGCAGGTTGGCCTTAGCTTTTATGCATCGTTATCGTTGTAAAGATCTCATGAATTGTTCCTGCTTGGTTTAAAAATTGCTATTCATTAGCTCGCTAGTAAAACAGGCTCGTACGATTTTCCAGTGGCTAATAATACCTAGGCCGTTCTGACAGTCTTGTTGGCCAGGGCAATGCAGGCCCGTTTAACCCCGACTCGTTTAACCAGCTCCAGTAACCACAAAACAACCAATGGCGAGCTGGACAATCGAAGTTTACATGCAGGGTCAACGCTCCCATACTCCGCACGCAATATGCAGCTCACACAAGGCGATTTATCATGTCAGACAGATTAACGGTCAAGGCAAACACTACTCTACTTCCATTTCTTTTTGATGAGCTTCAGGGCTGGTCACGAAGTACGGTCAAACAACGACTTAAAAGTGGCTGCGTTCATGTTAATGGCGAGTCAATTACACGCCATAACTTCGATTTGCTGCCGAATGATCAAGTGAATATCGAAGCCGCGCAACGTGGTCCCTCTAACGCACGACCACAGATCGATATTCTGTATGAAGACCATGACCTGATCGCCATCAATAAGCCGGCTGGGTTGTTGTCGGTTGGCTCTGGCGAGGATAGTGAGCCGCATGCACTCAGTATATTGCGCGCCCAACTGGGGCGCAAGAACCACTCGATTAAACTGTGGCCGGTGAATCGGATTGATCGTGCTACTTCTGGAGTGATGCTGTTCGCACTGTCGAAGGAGATGCGCGAGGCGGTGATGGATGAATGGGATACGGCAGAAAAAACCTATCTTGCCATTGTTGAAGGCCGCCCAAAGCTTGAGCAAGGCACCATTGATCAGCCACTGCGCCTCGATTCAGAGTTATACCAAATGCATGTCGGGCCGCACCCAGACGCAAAAGATGCGGTGACCCACTTTACGACTGAGCGAAGTGTGAGGCGTAGGACGCTGTTACGGGTAAAGCTGGAAACGGGCCGCCAACATCAAATAAGAGCCCATCTGGCATGGCTCGGGCATCCTGTGGTGGGCGATCAACGTTACGGTACGGCTGGCGAAAAAATGGGGCTACATGCCTTACAGTTGAGTATCGTTAAACCTGGCACGGATAAGCAGCTGACATTTGAAACGCCCGCTCCGGCAGAGTTTTGGGCGCTACTCGGATCATAGTATCGCTATCATCTCTCGCCCTGCGGCCCAGACGTTGGTGCGGCGCAAAAAACAGTCACGAAAAAAATACTGTTTTTAGAAACGCCCTAAAGTAAATCAGCGATATCGTCAACCCGCATTGAACAGGTGACAGTGCCGCCCCCTCGTTTGACGGCCGCTAGATAACCCTGGTGTAAGGTTGCAACCTCGATATCGGCGACATCAGCTTAAAGCGTTGCCGATCGTCCGGTGCTGTGATACCCGGGCATGCTTTCGGCTTCAATGACGACAACCGTTCCATAAGTCGATAGCTCAAAGGCGGCTGCGGCACCCGATATGCCACCACCAATTATCAAATAATCATAAATCATGTTTTACGTATTTTCTAAATACCCCCATTCGGACATTTTAAAGGGATTCATCGTGTGACATAAAATATGTCGCGATCATACATGTAATGCATGGGAAGGTAATATATTTGACTTACCGGCAAACGCCTAGCGTTTGACGCATTCAATCAGGCGCAGATTGTAAGCTTGCGGCGCGCTGTCGGGTTGCAACCGAAAATGCAAGGGCATATTGCCCGTGCTATGCTCCGACGGCTGCTATTCAGTCTCCTGTCGTCCTTCATTATAATTTCAATCTAGTTTCAAAATAGGGTGTCCATAAAAATGAGTTTCAAAATGCTTACCGCTGAAGTTTTTCACGAGACAAATACATTCAGCAACCATCAAACCGACGAGACCGCATTTCGCAACCGCTTCTTTTTGCCCAGCGAAATAGCGCTGAAAGAACGAGGTGATGCCAATACCGAACTGGCCGGATTTGTGGATGCCAGCCATGCCTATGACTGGCACATGACGCATGTCTTGAGCGTCAACGCTGGGCCAAGCGGCAGGGTAACGCAGGCAGCATTTAACTGGTTTTGCGATCCAATCGTCGAAAGGGCTCGTGATGGCTTTCTTAATGGAGAATCTGATGGAGCATTTGACGGGATTTTGCTGGCGCTGCATGGCGCAATGGTACCGGACTTTTGTGAAGATGGTGAAGGCGAGCTATTGCGCCGCATTCGTCAGGTAATCGACCGATCCATACCCATTGCCATCACGCTCGACCTTCACGCCAATGTCACCGCCGAAATGGTTAAGCTGGCTGATATTATCATTTCATACAAAACCTATCCGCATGTAGATATGCGCAAGATCGCTCGTCAGGCAGGCGATATTCTGCAACAAACAATGGCAGGCATGATATCGCCGTGCACTATCATGGCGCGTGTACCGATGCTCGAAGAGGTGAATGGCGGACGCACGGATACCGGCCCGATGCTTGCGCGTATCGAGAAGGCACTCGCCTATGAAATGGAAGAAGATGTCTTCGCCGTCAGTATCAATGGCGGTTTTGCCAGCGCTGATATCAGCGAGGTCGGCCCAACGGTTCTGGTCATCGGGCAAGGTGATTTCGATGCCCATCAACGCTTCGCTCAGGCTATGGCCGATGACATCTGGGACAAGCGCCATATTGTGCTCAATCGCTATTGCAGCGTGGAAGAGGCCGCACATCAAGCCGCTACATTCGAATCAAAACACGGCCCGCTTGTCATTGCTGATTATGCGGATAATCCCGGGGCTGGTGCCTATGGTGATTCGACGGCACTGCTTAAAGCCTTGCTGGAAGCTAATGTAGAAAACGCCTGTTTTTGCCCCATAGTCGATGCTGACGTGGTAGAAAAACTTCAGCTGTGCAAGATAGGATCTTCGGTTCAAATTGAGCTTGGTGGCAAGACAGATCCAGCGTTTGGCGGTGGCCCATTGATAGTTGAAGCGACCTTGCTACTGCTTTGCAATGGCGACTTTGTCGGTGACGGCCCGATGATGGCTGGCCTGAAGAACAGTTTTGGTCCTTCGGCAGTGATTCGTGTCGGCGAGATTGATATTTTGATTACCACGCTAGCGCGGCAGATGCTTGACCTTCAACAATTCAAGACATTCGGCATCGAACCCGAGCAAAAAAGGGTCGTAGCTATCAAATCGATGCAGCACTTTCGAGCGGCTTTCGAGCCAATGGCAGGCCAGGTTATCGTCTGTGACAGCGGTGCACTTTGTACGCCACAATATGATCGTATGCCATACAAGAATGTTCCTCGTCCCATTTTCCCGCTCGATGACAGTAGCTGAGATAAGCGCAAAACTGGCAGAATAAACATAAGCATAGGCAGTCGCGTCCGCCTCTGATGACACCCTAAGTTTCAGACAATCCCTTCGCGCGATCACGGGCCATGCGCATTTTAGCTAGTGGCGAAAAAAACCATTTCGGTGGAATCCAGGCGGGTGTCGCCAGTGATCTAGCGAGGTTGACCAATTCAGATGTATGACCGAGCGCATGCTCCGCAATTAGCTTTCCCATGATATTGCCTTTGGCGATTCCCGAAGCGTTATAGCAACCGGAGGCGAAGACATTTTTCTCCAGTTCGCCAAATACTGGACGAGAATTACGACTGACACAAATTTGCCCCGACCAGGTCGATTCGATAGCGTCGGCAGCTAACCAGGGAAATCGTTTTTGCAACCCAGACTGATGCAACTGCCGCCGTGTTTGTAATTGATTGCTATCGATTCCAGCTAAATATTCAGCCGTATTACGAATCAATAGCCGCTTGTCTGCGGTAAATCTTAGGGTTGCGCCGAGTGCTTGCGGCGACAGCACGCCCCAGGGTTCTACCCCTCGCATTTGCTTTAGTTCATCGTCATTTAAACAACGGGTAAGACTCGCCGTTAACGCCAGTGGGAAGACTCGATTTTGCGCTAATCCCAATCGAGGTAAAAAAGCATTCACGCCGACTATTACTTTTTTAGCCTTTATCTCACCAGTCGCTAGTTTAATGATCACTGTCGAGTCCGGCCCCGGCTGAATCTCAATAACGGGTGACTCGGCATAGATTTCAATCTGTTCCGGTAACGATTCAAGCAACCCCTTTACCAGTGCGGCGGGTTGAAGCAAGGCACCGCCTTCGCAATAAACGCCCAGACCATAATGATCAGTGCCCAACCGAGACTTGAGTTGTTGCTGGTTTAATAATGACGATTCAATGCCCATATCAGAAAAGCACTGTTGGTGTTTATTGATGGCATCGTAATTTTCCGTGTCTGCTGCCGCATGAATTGATCCGGTTCTGCTCCAATCGCAGGCAATTTGATGTTTGTTCACTAGCCTTTCGACCTCGGCAACGCCCGCACTATCGATGGTATGCCGTGCCATGTAGCTGTCTCGTCCAGTTTTAGTATGAACTTGAGCATGACCCGGTGATTCGTAAGAGACCGCGAAACCAGAATTTCGAGCGCTCGCGCCCTGCCCTGGTTGCTTGCCATCAATCAGCATCATCCGTTTGCCAGGGTCAAGCTCTGCGATGCGTCTGGCGGCGGCAATACCGGTGAAACCCGCACCAATCACTACCCAGTCAGCTAGTTGGTCATTGCTTAACTTTGGGTATTGCTTCCATTCACCGGCAATTTCGATCCAATCACAAGTATCATTAATCGACATACCATTAGCCCTTTTACTATTTGTCACTATTGTCACTTTTGCGAGACCTGATCGTCTTGGTTAGTCGAAATCAGCTTTAACTATGCAACGCATTGGCTATCGCATGAATCGAATTCAAAGCATTCTGTAATCGTGGCACCGAAACAAACTCGGGCCAACTCGACAGTTTCACCACGACCATATCGTGGGCAGGATCAATGTAAATTTTAAAAGCTCCATCGATTCCACGGGGCTCGATCCCAATCTTGCCGAGGGACTCTATTTTTGATCAACACTGGGTGACCCTGCATTATTTTTGACACTGAATATTTCCACCTATTAAATAGGGCAAACTAAACTGCCAAGTTTTTCGGTGAGCTTCATGTTCTCGGAGTAATCCACAGGACAATCGATGATGACGACAGTGTCGTCGGCAATGGCCTGTTTTATCGTCGGTAATAAGTCATCGGCTGATTCGATACGATATCCTTTTGCACCAAAACTCTCGGCATACATAACAAAGTCTGGGTTATTAAAGTCAATCTGAGAGTCGCGTCCAAAACGACGATCCTGATGCCATTTAATCAAACCATATTTACTATCGTTCCAAATCACAATAACGATCGCGGTACCGATGCGCATGGCAGTCTCGATCTCTTGCGAATTCATCAGGAACCCGGCATCACCGGTCACCGTTAATGCAGTTTGATCGGGATAGGCGAGCTTGGCAGCAATGGCACCTGGCACACCAATACCCATCGATGCGAAGCCATTTGAGATAATGCAGGTATTCGGGCGCTCGGCCTGATACATACGCGCCATCCACATTTTATGAGCACCGACATCGGATACCACTATATCGTCAGGCGCTAAGGCTTTTCGAATATCGAGCACAATGCGTTGTGGAACTAATGGGAATGAGCTGTTTGCTTCGTGAGTATTCAGCTCTTCGACGATGGTTTCGCGTAAGTTTTGCGACTGTGATTCTGTCTTAGGGGTCGCCTCTGCCGCGATGCCCTCTAATGCGGCGGTGATATCACCGATCACACCACACTCAAGAATATAATGTTCATCCACCTCGGCAGGGCTCAAATCGATGTGAATAATTTTGTTGTCCTTTGCCTTATTCCAAAGATGAGGATGATATTCGATCATGTCATAGCCAACACAAATCACCACATCGGCTCGGTCGAAACCACAGGCAATGTAGTCATACGCTTGCAAGCCAACCGTGCCCAGTGATAAGTCATGTGAAAACGGGATACTGCCTTTTGCCATAAAGGTGGTGGCGACGGGTATATTGAGTTTTTCGGCAAATGCGACTAGTGCTTCATCGGCTCGCGCTCTCACCACACCATTGCCTGCCATCACCAGCGGGTACCTCGCATTCGAGATTAACTCGGCCGCCTGAGAAATTTTGTCTTGCGGTGGTACTGGCGGTTTAGCACTTTGTACCTTCAGCGGCTCTTTACCGTCTACAGGCATCGCCGCTACATTTTCAGGAAAAGAAATGAAGCTGCCACCTGGTTTTTCGGCCTGGGCTGCTTTAAACGCTTTACGTACGATTTCGCCGACAATTTCAGGCTCTCGAATTTCCACGCTGTATTTCGATATGAGCGCAAACAGGCTGACCAAATCGAGTACCTGATGACTCTCTTTATGCATTCTGGTAGTGGCACCCTGCCCGGCTATTCCGACAATCGGTGCTCTGTCCATATTGGCATCGGCAAATCCAGTGACCAGATTGGTAGCACCAGGGCCAAGGGTTGAGAGACACACCCCAGCTCTGCCAGTGAGGCGACCATAAACATCAGCCATAAAAGCACCACCCTGTTCGTGCCGGGTAGTAATAAATTTAATTTTGCTACCGATCATCGAATCCATTACATCGAGATTCTCTTCGCCAGGAATGCCAAAAACATATTCAACACCTTCATTTTCCAGACAACGTACAAACAGATCACTTGCTTTCATTAGGGTTCCTCGGTTTAGAATTTGAATTGATAGGGTTACCTATTGGCTCACTTATTGATGGGCCATAGACTCGTAATTAGTCATAGGCTCGTCATCGCAGTTTTTGCTCGAGAGGATTTATCAGGGAATATGTCATTGAGTGGTATTGAAATACCGTTTTCCTGCACAACTCGACAATGAAATCGTCGGAGTTGGCGCGGCTCTGTCACGCCACAGGAGTGAGCAATAAGGCCAACCTCATATTCAATTTGGTCCCGGAACTTGGCAACACGAACGGCTTTATTAGTGGGGTCGAGTCCACGTTGCAGTTTTTTGTCATGAGTTGTAATGCCGGTAGGGCATGTATTTTTATTACATTGCAACGCCTGAATGCAGCCCAACGAAAGCATAAAGCCACGTGCCGATGTACAAAAATCGGCCCCCAAACACAAGGCCCAGGCGACATTCGCTGGATTGATTAATTTACCCGATGCGATCACTTTAACCCGATCACGCAAACCGTGAATATTGAGCTTGTCTACCACCAACGGTAGGCTTTCTCGCAGGGGCAATCCAACTTCATCAATCAATGGCATGGGGGCAGCGCCGGTGCCACCTTCTGCGCCATCGACGGTAATAAAGTCGGGAGCGTATTCTTTACCGCGCTTGTTAATGCTACTAAACCAGTCATCAAGCCAATCACTCGCGCCGATGACACATTTGACGCCCACCGGGCGCCCTGTTACTTCTCGAATACGGTGGATCATATTGGTTAAGTCATCAACCGAGTTGATATCAGGGTGCCTATTCGGGCTGATCGAGCTTGTGCCAATTTCGATGCCACGGATTTGTGCTATTTCAGCAGAGACTTTTTCGCCCGGAAGAATACCGCCTTTACCGGGTTTGGCGCCCTGGCTGAGCTTAATCTCAAACATTTTTACCTGTTCGTATTCAGCCAATGCCTTCAATTTATCATCACAAAGATTACCCTCAAGATCGCGCACGCCATATTTGGCGGTACCAATTTGCACAACTAAATCGCAACCCCCAGCGAGATGATAAGGCGACACACCACCCTCACCGGTATTCATCCAGCAATTCGTTTCTTTTGCGCCTTGTGCCAGTGCGGTCACGGCTGGTGAAGAAAGTGCACCGAAACTCATGCCGGAAATATTATAAAGTGAGCGTGTTGCATAAGGCTTTCTGGCTTGCAGGCCAATCACTATTTCCCCGGGTTGCACTGCATCAGCGCCAAGTGTTGGAAAGGGACAGTTGAGAAATATATTCGTGCCAGCAGGACGTAAATCACGCGTGGACCCAAATGCGACGGTAGTATCGACTTGTTTGGCAGCCCGGTAGACCCATGAGCGCTGCGCCCTATTAAAGGGTAGCTCTTCTCTATCCATCGAGAAAAAATATTGCCGGAAAAATTCGCCAAGATGTTCAAAAAAATACCGAAAGCGCCCAACAACTGGATAGTTACGCCGGATCGCTTGCTTAGTTTGGGTAATATCAATGATATATATCACGACTACCGCAACAGCCCCGACACAGATCAAAAGCACAAAAAACGCTGCTGTGATGGATAAAAATCCAGCCACAAATCGATCAACTGCGTCCCCCACGAATGGCAAATCCATAATCCCTCCTTATTATTTAAATGTGTCGTTAGTCAACAATTTGACCTTCTACTGATTGTGAGAACAGTTTAAAAGTTCGCCTTTATCCAAAATCTTATTGTTTAAGTGTTATGAACCTAACATCAAATCGCGACACAACACAATAAGCCTGATTTTTGAGCCTTTGATAATCGCATTCAGATAAATTAAACCCGGTATAATTTTCATCATTACTGGCATTCGATATACTAAGCGCGGCAAGGAAGGACTAGCGAGCATTCGGCACCGATCAAGTTAGCCAGATCGACTAGGCAAGATCAATTGAGCTAGATCAGTAAAAGTAATTATCCGTTACTTTATTATCTAAAACCATCTATCCAAGTAGGAATAAGCAATGGCCAACATAACAAACTGGATCGCCAATAACGGGGCCGACTGGGGCATTAAAATCGGCATAGCGATAGCGATATTTATTGTCGGTAAAATCATCGCCCGAATCATAAGTAATCTACTCCAAAAGGCACTGCGCAGGTCGGGCACCGATTCGATGCTAGTCGACTTTATGGGCAGTATTACTTACGGCGTATTAATAGTCGCAGTCGTACTTACCTCCGTAGACTCTCTCGGCGTGAACGTTACCTCACTGATGGCAATTTTAGGTGCTGCCGGTCTTGCTGTTGGTTTAGCACTGAAGGATTCATTATCTAATTTTGCGGCTGGCGTTATGATCATCATTTTTCGCCCGTTCAAAATTGGCGATTTCGTTAACGCTGGCGGCGCGGCCGGTGTGATTGATGAAATTGGCTTGTTCGCAACCTTAATGCATACAGGAGACAACCAGCGCATCATTATCCCTAACTCGGCCATTCTGGGCGGCAATATTACCAATACCAGTGCATTACCCACGCGTCGTATCGACCTTGTTATTGGTATCGGCTATGACGATAACATTGGTCAGGCACGGGACATTATTATGAGCATCTTAGAATCAAACGTGCTTATTTTGAATGACCCAGCACCAGGCGTTACCGTTGCAGAGTTAGGTGATAGCAGTGTTAACTTGAATGTACGCCCCTGGGTAAATTCAGCTGACTACTGGGGCGTTCGTGCTGAATTGCTCGAAGGCATCAAGGTCAAGCTCGATGAAGCGGGTATTAGCATCCCTTACCCGCAGCAAGATGTTCACATGCACGAAGTTAAAGCTACATAGAAAATAATTGAAGCACGACTGAGATGTCGTGCTTCTTTTTTTATACAGCTATCCTTATACAACAATCCTTATACAACAATCCCTATGCAATTATTCTCATACAATTTTTCAGGCCATCGGCTAGGAGTCTGTCGGACCTAGGGCAATTTACAGAAGTAAGCTATCTTCTCGTGCAACACGCCCTCCTCACCAACTTTAACCAAAGCGCAGCCTTGCAGACTTGCGCCATTAGTCTGCCGCCAACATCAGACAGTTATTG
>JBDNJA010000056.1:0-13457 GCA_041688005.1 Gammaproteobacteria bacterium | reverse complement strand
ATGGTTAATCTTTTGAAGATATGGCTATCGTTCGAAGCAATTTAATCTCGACAATTACAGCTGGTTTTGATGCTTTCCAGTCAATTGAGGGTAAAGAAATAGCTCCATCGGGTACTAGGTTTCTACGGTAATTTGGCATTTGATCAGGCCTTTACTCTCGTTTGGACATGCGGCGGATGACGCTGCGCTTTTCCGCTCTACCGTGAAAGCACATTTAAACTGTTTCATAGCTATGTTCTCCTGAATGATGACCGGATCACTATTTGCTGAAATCATATTCTTCTGCAAACATAAAGAGTTTAGTCAGAATAATGCCAGTCATTAAACAATCACCCCATAACACTGCCCTACCCCCCTTAAATCCATTTGAACTGAGCCAATATCATGTAAAATAACACTCTTTTCACGCTAACCAGCGACTATGACTATGCTTTTAAGCCAATTAACTGCGATCTCGCCAATCGATGGACGTTATGCTAAAAAAACCGAATTGCTGAGGCCGATATTTAGTGAATACGGACTTATTTATCATCGAGTTCTGGTAGAGGTTCGTTGGTTACAAATCCTGGCTCGTCATTCTGAAATACCCGAAGTACCCGATTTTTCGGATGATGCGAACGCTTTACTTGATTCTATTATTAGCGACTTTAGCGAACAAGATGCACAGCGCATCAAAGATATTGAAAAAACTACCAATCACGATGTAAAAGCGGTTGAGTATTTTCTGAAAGAAAAAATTATCGATTCTGCTGAATTGGCCCGCATATCTGAATTTTTCCACTTCGCCTGTACCTCTGAAGATATTAATAACCTGTCACATGCACTCATGCTAAAAGCTGGCAGGGATACTATTTTAATCCCAACCTTAAACAAGGTAAGTGACACACTATCAGAACTGGCCAGGCAGAATGCGAGTGTATCGATGATGAGTCGCACTCATGGACAGCCTGCATCACCAACGACTTTAGGCAAGGAATTTGCCAACGTCGTTTATCGGTTGCAACGACAGTTGGCGCAAATTAACAATGTGCCTATGTTAGGTAAAATTAACGGTGCGGTTGGTAACTACAATGCTCATTTAAGCGCCTACCCGGATCTCGACTGGCCAAAACTGGCGCAAACATTTGTCGAGTCGTTAGACCTCAACTGGAATCCTTACACAACACAAATTGAACCCCATGATTACATTGCCGAATTGTTCGATTCGATTGCCCGATGTAATACTATTTTAATTGATCTCAGTCGTGATATTTGGAGTTATATTTCGATTGGATATTTCAACCAAAGAACGATTGCTGGTGAAGTGGGTTCATCGACAATGCCGCATAAAGTCAATCCGATAGACTTTGAAAATGCCGAGGGTAATTTAGGCATTGCGAATGCAATATTGAATCACCTTGGGCAAAAATTACCCATCTCACGGTGGCAGCGTGACTTAACTGACTCGACAGTTTTACGTAACTTAGGTACGGGTTTTGGCCATGTCATGATCGCGCTAGACTCGCTACAACGGGGCCTTTCCAAATTGGAAGTTAATCACACTGTGATTAGTGATGATCTTAATCGCAATTGGGAAGTGCTGGCCGAACCGATTCAAACAGTCATGCGTCGATATGGTATTAAACAACCTTACGAAAAGCTAAAAGAGCTCACTAGGGGGCAACGTATTAGCGCTGAGATTATCCGAGAATTCGTCGAAAAACTTGACTTGCCAGCGCATGCTAAACAACAGTTAATCGATATGACTCCAGCTTCTTATATCGGTAATGCGGATAAGCAAGCTGCAGATATTTGATCGAGCATTTGTCTAAGATGTACCAATTACAAAATGTCGATTTCGAAGTTTTTCTGAATGAGTATTGGCAAAAGAAGCCGTGCTTGATTCGTCAGGCCTTTAAACACTTTGAATCCCCAATTACCCCAGAAGAGCTAGCTGGCCTTGCCTGTGAAAAAGAAGTACACAGTCGGCTAGTGTTAGAAAAAGGCGGTACTAAACCGTGGCAGCTAAAGTATGGACCATTTGAGGAGGATGACTTCCTGTCACTGCCGGAGACGCATTATTCTCTACTAGTGTCAGAATGTGAAAAATGGGTGCCAGAATTCGCTGACTTAATGGATCAATTTAGATTTATTCCAAACTGGCGTATCGACGACTTAATGGTCAGTTATGCACCACCCGGAGGATCAGTCGGTCCTCATAATGATGAATATGATGTTTTTCTTTTACAAGCTGAGGGCCATCGACACTGGCAATATAGCGAAAAACGAGTCGACAAACCTGATCTGATTCCTGATACCGAATTAGCCATCATGCAAACATTCGAGTTTGACCACGAAGCAACGTTGGCACCCGGCGACATGTTGTATCTTCCACCTGGTATTGCTCATTTTGGCGCAGCGGTCGATCGGTGCCTAACCTGTTCGATTGGATTTAGGGCGCCTACAGCAACCGAAGTACTCGAATCAGTTGCGCTTGAGATTGATCGCGCAGATCTTGGGTCAAAACGTTATTCCGATCCACAGTTAGAAACCTGTCGTCACCCCAGTGAAATTACTTCCTTTGAAATCAGTCAGTTTAAGGTCATGATAATGACCCTACTCGATCAACCCGACGAGCTATGGCAAGCAGCGATAGGCAAACTATTGTCAGACGGTGTGATGGGCGAGACGGATGAATTTGAGGTTCCCGCCGAATTCGATGCCCTACGCCAATATCATTGGGTGAAAAACGTCGATAGTAAAATGCTCTATCATCTTGCGAGTGACCATTTGCAGTTTTACTGCAATGGAGAAATACATAAATTAAGCGCAAATCCTGAGGTTGTTGATGTAATTCAGGCGCTTTGCTCACAACGCTACCTGTCCCCTGCTCTGTTAGACGCCTGTGCAATGAACCCCGAGTTAAAGCAGTTAATCTTGGATCTGGCGATGACTAGCGCCATCTTGTCAGAAGAAGAATAGTGCGTCTTTTAGTGATAGGGGACTTAGTAGTAGAAGTCGCTGACTGGAATCAGGACAAGGCTGAGCTAATCAAACTTCGAGGCATTGTATTTGTAGAAGAGCAAAATGTCCCTGTCTCGCTGGAAATCGATGGAATGGACCCTGACTGTAGGCATGTGAAGGCGGTTATGGATGATCAAACTATTGGTACGGCACGCCTGTTGCCGAATGGTTATATTGGTCGTATGTGCGTATTGAAGGAGTTTCGTAGTCAAGGTGTTGGCACCAAGATGCTGGCGTGTTTAATTCAGCAGGCATTTTTTGATCAAACAACCAGTGCGCCGATGGACGAAGTGACTCTAAATTCTCAATCATCTGCGATAGCATTTTACGAGGCAAATGGATTTGTAATCTGTTCTGAAGAATTTATGGAAGCCAATATAGTCCACCAGAAAATGGTTTTAAAAATGTCTAACTACCACAATAAAAATTAAACTTTATTATATTTAACAAGCACTAATGGATGATTCCTCAAGTCAATTATTATTTAGTAGAGACGATTGCAAACAAGCCGCTAACGACCTTATCCTGACAGCTAACGACACAGCATATTGGCATTGATACCAAGATTTCTGGCGGCCTCTGACCGATTATAGTTTTGGTCTTTTACTAGACTCACTGCGTCCAGTCTGTATTCTTTTGAATATTTTTTTCTCGCAGTCATGCTTCTTCCCTCAGTTAAGTAAATTATTCTTAACTAAGCTGTATCAATCAATTAGATCATGTCAACTAACGGCCTTTCGCGCGAGATGGTTTTGGAAAAGCTTTTTTAGCAAAGGCAATAACATCAGTCAACGATGTAGTTCGTTTCATCGGTGGTAGGCTATCCAACATCTTCTCCCCGTATGACTTGCTATTTAAGCGGTTGTCACAAAGAGCGACTATACCTTTGTCTTCGATGTCTCGAATGAGTCGACCAACACCCTGGCGCAAGTTGATTGTGGCCTCTGGAATTTGAACATTCATAAAAGCATTACCGCCATCCTGGTTGGCGAGTTGCAGTCGTTTTTTGTATACCGGATCCTGTGGTGATTTGAAGGGCAGTTTATCGATAATAACGCACCGTAGTTGATCTCCTTTAACGTCAACGCCTTCCCAGAAACTGCTAGTGCCCAACAAAACGGGACTCTTAGCTTTCATGTATTGCTGTAATAGCTCGCTGCGTTGATAGTCACCCTGAATGAAAAGTTTATTTTTGATTTTCGAGCGCAAGTAAGACGCTGTCCAGGTCAGCATGCGATAGCTGGTAAACAGGATGAAGCAATAGCCATTCGTTACTTCGATCAGGTCGCAGCATAATTCACCAAAGAGTTTGGCATAATCGCTATCTGACGGATCGGGCAAATGCTTTGGCAGGTATAACAAGGCCTGTTTTGAATAATCGAAAGGACTATCGAACAAACTGGTACTGAAATCAGAAAGCCCTAACCGATCAGAATAATATTTAAACGATTGTTGCGAGCTTAATGTTGCTGAAGTAAAAAAGACGGCCTCATTGAGGGATTCATCAAGTTGTCGTCGAAACAAATCTGACACCTCTAATGGCGACACCATTAGCCGAAAGCTACGGCCATTCCATTCGTACCAACTAACATTGTGGTCATCAAAACAGAGAAACTGTTTAAAGATTAAATCGACCGATTCGAGTCGCTTTGAACAACTCGCCAGTTCCTTACCCCGGCCAACAAGGGTGTCGAGTGATTGCTTTAGCGCCTTAAACTCTGCTTGCACCGCCTTCACTGCCTTTTGCATCGGTGGTGCATTGTGAATACGCATCCATTCCGCTTTTTCTGGGAACTGACCTATCGCTAATCTAAAGTCAGAAACAGCTTTGCTTAAGGCTTCGCAGGCTGGTTTCAGTATCTTTGAGTCGGCGGCTTCTGCTAGTTCTGCCTCGATAATATCCTTACACATCATCTCAATTTGACGCATCGTAAGCTGGTTACCAAAAAACAGACTGGCTATATCCGGCAGTTGGTGCGCCTCGTCGAAAATGACAACCTGAGCTTCGGGCAGAATTTCACCGAAGCCATCTTTCTTTAACGCTTGATCTGAAAAATAAAGATGGTGATTAATGACAACAACATCAGCGTCCATTGCCTTCTTACGCGCTTTCACGACAAAACAATCATCGAAACTGGGACATTCATTTCCCAGGCAGTTATCGGCCGTTGATGTCGCATAAAACCAGAGTGGGTCATTTTCAGGTATAGCAGCAAATTCACTAATATCGCCGGTTTTACTGGTTTCTGACCATTCATGTAGCGCAGTAAATAGTGACGCCATTTCTCGCGACTGAGATTGCTTTTGATGACGAAACAACTCTAGCCGGTGTGGACAGCAATAGTTACTGCGGCCTTTAAGTAGTGCTGTCTTTTTAGAATTGACTATGATGCGCTTGATCAACGGAATATCTTTGTAGAACAATTGATCTTGCAGATTCTTGGTACCCGTCGAAATGACGACTTTCTTCTTACTCAGAAATACAGGCACCAAGTAAGCAAAGGACTTACCAATACCCGTACTGGCTTCGATCAAGTGGCTTTCACCATTTTTAATACCCACATCAATCAAACGAGACATATCGAGTTGACTTTGACGTGGCCTGAAATCGGCGATTTCCTGCTTAATAATGCCATCGGTACCCAGTACCGTATCGACATCAAGCTCAGTAGATAATACGCCCATGATTAACCCGCCAGACACTGAGTTTTAAGCGCATCGTTGGCACGATCTAAATCATCTTCCACCTTGCTATAGCTATAAGATCGTTCGATCATATCGAGGCATTGAAGATAGTTTTTTTTATGCCAGTAACTTTGCGCCAGATAGTGCCAACTGTGTGCATTGCGCGGTTCGATTTTTATCGCACGTTGCAGGTAATTGACAGACCGATCATATTGCTTTTGATTTAAAGCACTGATGGCAAGACGATGTAATTCGACCACTGGGCCGTCACTGGCTTGTTCCGTGGTGATCTCACCCTGATACTGGTCAGTATTAATAGTTGGCACTGAACAGGATGCCGCCAATAAACTCAGTAGGATTAACCCTATCTTGGTTGATCTTGTTCTAATTAAGTTAATTCTGGCTGGATACATTTATCCTGATTCCCATCTCTAATATATACATGTTGAAATATGCATGTCTAAATAAGCATGTTGAAATACCCATTATTCGCAGGCTGAACGCGTTGTGGGTATCTGAGATTTAATGAAAGGTAACAATACACTATTGGCACAATGCTGCTTTGTTAACCCACCATTATTACGATTAATATATCGCCACTCAAGCGCGGCATCGCGACTAATTTTAAACGGCTTAATTTTTTGTTGTGTCATGATATCGGCCCATACTCGCAAAGCACCTGAAGAGCCGGTTAAATTGATCGGCTTATTGTCATCATTACCTAACCAGACGACACCTAATAGTCGGTCGCTAAATCCGGAAAACCACGAGTCCCTGGCATCATTTGTGGTACCCGTTTTACCGGCCAGTGTTTGCCCTTTAAACCGAGTATTGAGATATTTCGCGGTGCCCTCCTCGACTACGCCAACCATCGCTCGTTGAACCTGAATCATTTGCGCTTGATTAAATATTTTTTGTGATTTTAAGGGCATTCGATCAAGCACCCGGTTGTCTTTATCGCTGACCTGACGAATAGTCGTCAATGGTGTGAAGTAGCCATTATTAGCAATCACCTGAAACATTTGAGCCACTTCCAAAGCTGACATGGCCGAAGTCCCCAACAAAATAGATGGGTAAACAACCTCATGTTTGAGCAAATCAATTCGCTCTAGATTCTTAACCAGTGCCTCTAGGCCGCCTTCAACACCAAAATTGACAAAAGGCAGGTTATAAGATTTTACAAAAGCTTGATAAAGAGTCATCTTTCCGTGAAATTGACGATCGTAATTTTTTGGAGTCCAGACATTGCCGTCTGACTGTTTAATATTGATTTCCTTGTCATTTGCCGGAGTGGCCAGCGAGCGATTACCGTCCAAAAGGCTATAAAGCAACAGCGGTTTTATCAGTGATCCAATGGGGCGTTGCGCCATCACAGCCCGATTAAAACCTGGATAATCAACCTGCGAATCGCCTGTTAGCGCCTGAATATCTCCGTTTAAATAATCGGCTATGACGACGGCTGACTGCAAATTGGGCTGACCAAAACGTAATAACCCATTTTTCAAACCAGTATGCAGTGCTCGTTGGACTAAAGGATCAAACGGCGTGAATATGCGTAGCCCCTTAGCCGATAGCTCACTAGACGAGTAACTACTTTTAAGTTGGCGCTTCACCAGATCAACATAAGCTGGAAACGGATTGACGCCAGGCAAGCGCTTAACAGTGCCCAATGGCTGTTTAGTTAAATGCGCGTATTCAGTCGGATCGATTAACTTTTCGTCACGCATCACTCGCAATACCAGGTTACGCCGGGTTAAGGCGGCCACGGGATGTGCTATCGGGTTATAACTCGACGGTCCTTTCACCATGCCTACTAGTAAAGCTAGCTTGTCGGTACTGAGCTGTTCAATAGGCAGTTTAAACAATCGCTGACTCGCCAACTCGAAACCGTGGATTGCTATTCTGTTTTGCTGTAACAAAAACACTTCGTTGATATAGGCGGCAAGGATGGTTTGCTTGCTAAATCGAGCTTCCAATAGCAACGCTATAAAAGCCTCATTGATCTTGCGCAATAGTGATCTCTCAGCCGTCAAAAATAGGTTCTTGGCGAGTTGCTGAGTCAATGTGCTACCGCCCTGCACTGTTTTCCCCGCGCGCACATTGGCGATCAGAGCGCGTACTATTGATACTGGGTTGATACCAAAGTGACTAAAAAACTGTTTGTCTTCAACTGCGATTAAAATTTTCTGTAATTGTTCAGGAATACGATCACTGGCTAACAGCAGGCGATCTTCGCCATTTTGAGGGTGATAACTACCAATGATAGCGGGCGGTAATCGATGTAATTTAAGCGGCTTGTTTGACACCAAATCTTTGATACCGGTTACTTTGTCGCCTACAAATTTGATATTAACTAACCGACCTGGTTCTACTGAATCGCTATATTCAAAGTCTTGAGTGTAGAGATCGATGGATTGGTTAAGCAGCCTATATTGACCCGGCTTAGGTCTATAGCGAACTCGTTGATAGGTAGACAGTTCCAACTCGAATTTTAACGACTCTTGATTAAGAGACATACCGGTATAAAGTTCGAGTGGTCGTGCATAAATGCGCGACGGCAACGCCCAGGTATCACCGTCGAAACGCTGATTGATTAAATGATTAAGGAAATACAGATAGGCACTAAAAGCGATTAAAGATAAGGCTATGAAACCAAAGAGGTAACGCTTAAAGCTGTAATGTTGGGAACGGCTATTTTTCTGAATCGAGGCTGACTTTTTAGACTTAGAGTGGCCCGGCTTAGATTGGGTCTGCGGGTGCTTTACCTTAGCCCTTACCTTCGATCTAAGTTTAGTATTCGTTTTAGATGGGGGTTTAGTAGCCATTAAGAATTCGCCCGCCTAGATAACATAGATAGTTCCAGGCCGTCGATTCTAATTAATAGTCGTGAGTGAAGATCAAACTGAAAAGGCATTATTTTTAGAGATGCCCTTTAGAGACGCCCTTTAGCTGGATTAACTCGCCTTATTTCGCCCGCGCCCTTTTTTCTCTGACGGCTTGTGCTAACTCATGCAACAAGCTGACTGATGCGTCCCAACCAATACAACCATCGGTAATGCTTTGGCCATAAGTCAACTCTTGACCGGCGACTTGATCCTGTCGTCCTTCGACTAAATGACTTTCGATCATTAACCCAAAAATATTATCTTGTCCTGTCTTTAACTGATGAACGATATCGTGGCAAACTTCAATTTGCTTCTCAAATTTCTTTTGGCTATTAGCATGACTGCAATCGACCATCATTCGTGAATTGAGACCCTTGGCAGTCAACTGTTCTGCGGCTTCATTAACACTTTCACGGTCATAGTTTGGACGACTGCCACCGCGCAAAATAACATGAGAATAGCCGTTACCGGTTGTACCAAAAATAGCTGATTTTCCCTGTAGAGTCAGTGATAAAAAGTAATGTGGATTCTGAGCTGCACCAATCGCATCAATCGCGATTTGAAGCCGGCCATCTGTTCCATTTTTGAAACCGACAGGACAAGATAGCCCAGAGGCTAACTCGCGGTGCCCCTGACTTTCGGTAGTACGTGCACCTATCGCGCCCCAGGAAACCAGGTCCGAAATGTATTGAGGGCTAATCAGATCCAGGTATTCATGTCCCGCAGGGATGTCCATCTCAGACAGAGTAAGCAACAACTCACGAGCCATACGTAGACCTTTGTTGATATGGTAACTTTCATCCAGATCAGGGTCATTGATTAAGCCTTTCCAACCAACCGTTGTGCGAGGTTTTTCAAAATAAACGCGCATGATGATTAATAAGTCATCTTCCAACTCGTCTTTAACCAGCTTTAAGCGCTGTGCATATTCAAGGGCTGCTTTAGTGTCGTGGATTGAACAAGGGCCAATGATCACTACCAGACGGTCGTCCTTGCCACCTATGACATCATAGATACCCTGACGAGCGTTATATACAGTGCTTGATGCCTGTTCTGTCAGTGGCAAATCAGCCATTAGCTCTTCTGGAGATAGGATTTCTTTCATATCCTTAATGCGTAGATCTTTAGTGTTATGCATGGTCATTAGTACATAGAATCCTGTAAGACAATCCGATCAGAATAGGCCGATAAAAGCAGGCCGATAAACTCGGCCCATCAAGTCGACAAAGTTGGCTATTTTTAACTATTGGCTAGTCAAATACCAGCCCTAAATTCAGCCAGCATCGCTTTTGTATCTCTAGCATCTAACCGAGGGCCGTATTGAGTGACTATTTTGGACGAAGCGAGGGAGGCTAAATCGCCACATTGTTGAAAACTCATGCCCTGAGACAAGCCATACAGGAAAGCGCCTGCGAACAAATCGCCAGCACCTAGGGTGTCGATAGCATCAACAGCGTGACCTGAAATTTCAATTAAATTCTCGCCATCAAATACAATGGCACCCTGCTTGCCTCGAGTGATCGCAAAGGTGCGGGCATGTCTTTTAATGAATGATATCGCTTCTTGTAAATCCTTCGTTTGCGCAAGACCGCAAGCTTCTTCTTCGTTGGCAAAGAGTAAATCGACGCCGTCTCCAATCATTTTTAGCATGCCATCTCTGAAAAAAGTGACCATGTTGGGATCAGACAGGGTAATGGCTATTTTCTTGTTGTGGCGTTTGCCCAATTGACTGGCTGTTATTGCCGCCTGCATAGTGCCTTCGGAAGTTACCAGATAGCCTTCTAGATAAACAGTGTCTGAGTGTTTTATTGCATTCTCATCAACATCTGCGCTACTCAATTCAATACTGGCGCCTAAAAATGTATTCATGGTGCGATCGGCGTCTGGCGTGACAAAAACCAAACATTTGCCGGTAACGCCGAGATAACTATCATCGAGTTTAAGATTAGAGTCGACATTGCTGGCATGCAAATCACTAGCAAAAAACTGACCACTAATGTCATTGGCTACATGGCAATCATAATGCACATTGGCACCGAACTGAGCTAAGCCGATGATGGTATTGGCTGCAGAACCACCGCAGGCCATGCGCTCGTGTGAATCACCTAAGTGATTGATCAAACCATTTTGTTTTGGCTCATCAATCAAGGTCATTATGCCTTTTTCGATTGCCAACTCGGATAATTTTTTAGGACTGGTGTGATACTCAATATCAACCAGTGCATTCCCAATTGCGTAAACGTCGTATTTTTTCATATTTAATTTATTATTTAAAATCAGTTAGTTAGGATATTAATGTAATAAATTACATCATATTTATTTTTTAATCATTTGATTATTGGTTAGATAAAAAACATTTTATCAAATCTTCTTGCAAATGGTCGTAAACGAGCTATAAGTAGTGGTCAAGTTAATCAATGATATGAATCAGGGGGATCATTATGACATATCGAATAGAGACGACCGACCCTATTACCGGAAAATCTTTAGATCAATTAATGGATATGCCTTTCGTTATAGAGCATGAAGATGAAGATAAGTTGGTTATCTATTTTGAATCAGAAGCAAATCGTGATTTATACCTCGAAGACCCGACTGAACATCAGCTAGAACACTACGCAGAACACTCGGGTAAACTGAAAAATTAGAACGGTTATCCTCTAAACGCCTTGAACCGTGACTATCGCGGTTTTTTATGCCGGAAGTTGCCTACCGTTCAAATAATTCGAGTATCTGTTTTGTATTCTTACCTCGATATTTGTTGAGACGCCTCCAAAAGTGCTCTTATAGGCAATAGCTATTAATTGGATAAATAAAATTAACTATATTTATTCCTTCGTTAATAGATAATAACCATGAGAAAAATTCTCATTTAGCTCATTTAAGATAAACTTACTGGAGGCATTATGTCCTTAAAAGGATCAAAAACAGAAGAAAACCTGAAAGACGCATTTGCGGGTGAATCCCAGGCGAATCGTCGTTACCTTTATTTCGCTGCCAAAGCTGACGTTGAAGGCTACAACGACGTTTCTGCTGTATTTCGTTCGACAGCTGAAGGCGAAACTGGCCATGCACACGGTCACCTGGAATATCTCGAAGAAGTCGGTGATCCGGCTACTGGACTACCCATTGGTAGCACCGAGAACAACCTGAAAGCAGCCATTGCTGGTGAAACTCACGAATATACTGATATGTACCCAGGTATGGCAAAAGCAGCACGTGAAGAAGGCTTCGACGAGGTTGCTGACTGGTTTGAAACTTTAGCAAAAGCGGAGCGCTCACACGCCAACCGTTTCCAAAAAGCGCTCGATACCCTCGACGCCTAGGCACCACTAAAGCTGTGGCGATATCGCTGCAGCTTTCCCCCCATGAATTGGATTGGCCAGAAATTGGATTAAAATATGTCATCAGTACCACGCGAAGGCAGTCTTCAAGCCCCAACTCGTCACCCTTTAGGTCAGAACAGCCCTGACTTTTACGACGAAACCAAAATTTTTGACGAACTAGAGCGCGTATTCGATATTTGCCACGGATGTCGTCGTTGCGTCAATCTGTGTCAGTCTTTTCCGACATTGTTCGATTTGGTTGACGAATCATCCACAATGGAAGTTGATGGTGTTGATAGAAAAGATTACTGGCAAGTGGTCGACCATTGCTACCTTTGCGATTTGTGCTATCTAACTAAATGCCCTTATGTTCCACCACACGAATGGAACGTTGATTTCCCGCATTTAATGCTGCGCGCAAAAGCACTCGGCTATAAACAAGGCAGGGCTAAACTCCGAGATAAAATCATTACCTCGACCGATAAAATTGGTCAATTTGCAAGCATCCCAATTGTTGCGAATGTTGTTAATGCGGTTAACCGTAATGACCACACACGCGCTTTACTAGAAACCGCGATAGGCATAGATGCTGAGGCCAGATTGCCTGAATATCATAGTAATACTTTGAGTAAGCGGACCCGTCAGCACAAAGCCGATCTGACCCAGGTAACTCCAACTAACAAGACCAGTGGCAAAATAGCTATTTTTGGCACTTGCTACGGTGAATATAACGAGCCTCATCTAGGCGAAGATTTGATAGCAGTATTCGAACACAACAATATTCCAACCATGGTAGTACCCAACACTGTTTGTTGTGGTATGCCCAAATTAGAGCTCGGTGACCTTGACTCAGTCATGGGATTAAAAGACCACAATATAGAAATTCTGGCGAAGCTGGTTGACGAAGGCTGGGACATTATCTCACCCGTACCTTCCTGTACTTTACAGTTCAAGCAGGAGTTGCCATTAATGTACCCAGAAGACGAAAGAGTTATTAAAGTACAGCAAGCCTTTTTCGATCCTTTTGAATACTTAATGCTGCGTAACAAGGCTGGATTACTCAATACCGACTTCGAAAATAAGCTCGGAACCATCAGTTACCACGTTGCCTGCCATCAACGTGTTCAACGCATCGGCATGAAAACGCGTGACATTTTGTCATTGGTGCCCGGCACCATTATAGATACGATTGAACGCTGCTCTGGTCATGATGGCACCTATGCGATTAAAGAGGAATTCCATCAGACGTCGATGAAGATATTAAAACCAGTCGTCAATCGCGTCAAAAAGGCAGCCCCTGATGTTTATACCAGCGACTGCCCGATGGCGGGCAACCATATTTCTGCGGGACTTAATGACGGCAGTGAAACTGTCCACCCGATTACCCTATTAAAACAAGCTTACGGAATTTAGATATGAACCAATCGACTAAAATCACAAGAAAAGACTTAATGAGCCTTGAGCAATACGCTGAAAAGCGACCTGCTTTTCGTCAAGAGGTGCTAGAGCACAAAAAGGATCGCCAGGTAGCACTCGGCCCGAATACGACCTTGTACTT
>JBDNJA010000055.1:0-20631 GCA_041688005.1 Gammaproteobacteria bacterium | reverse complement strand
TAGAGCATTTAGCCTTTAGCCTTACATGCCGTGAAGCAATTAACCTTGGATGATAAGCTCAAAGCTGGGGTTTAACCAACACCAGCTTGCTGCGTCACTGGGTAACATCATTGGCCGTATGGCGGCCCCGGCCAGTGAATTGGCTACACACGGTTGGCTAAAAAATATGAATTGGCATTGTGCAACTTGCATAAAGGTTTGAGCAAAAAAGGCGCCACTAAAAAGCAGACCAAAGTGCTGGATGGAGGTAGAGCAATGCATGGAGCAATTGCCGAGAACAGGAGTGTACTTGAGGTACATGAGGATTCGAGCACGTAACAGCCACGAGGCGATGCCGCAATTGCGGAAAAAGTGTTTTTTTAGAGATGCCCTTATATCAAACTACCCAGTCCTAATACACAAATACCAATGAGAGCGCCACCAAGTGCACGTCTGAAAACTTCGTCATTCATTACCATGAATTGGTGTGCCCGCAAACCAATAACATGCCCGATTAAAGCAATGGGTGTCAGAATCAAGGTGCTGGCAAATTGCAAATCAATATCAAACAATGCCAATGTCGCCAGTTTAATCGTCACCAAAATAAACCACAGTCCAAACAAGGTATCGCGAATTTGATTTTTATTAACGATCTGAGTGAAAACCGCGACAATAGGCGGTGCACCTGTCAGTGAAGTGCCCGAAAAATATCCACCTATGACTAAGAAAAGATTCGCAACCCAACCTTTTCCGCCACGAATTTGCAAATTAAACATCCACAAAATACCGTATACTAGAGTAATCGTGTAAATAAGAATAACTAACCACAAAGCGGGTAGACTAATTAGCCCTAACACGCCAGCTACTTTTGCGGGCAAAATATAGACACTGGTTTTTCTTAACGCTAGCCAATCTACGTTAGCCATTCGAGTTCGAAGGGTTAGAGCGGAAAACAGTAGCAATTGTGACCCTACAATTGGCAGCCAGTACAGCGGTTTATCAAAAATCAATAATAATAATGGCAAACTTAATGCCGCACCGCCAAAGCCCAAGCCACTCCTAACAAATCCAGACCAGACAAAAACAAGTGCAATCAAACTAAACTCAGTTGGCGAAAACTCAAATAGTGGACTTGCACCGATAAAGGAATCCATAAACAAAGATATTCGCGGTAAACAAACGGGCGCAGATTATAGTGGCTGACTGACGAAATACCTATCGCATATTGCGGCTAAAGCCATATTGCGTTTAATCGGGATAAAGCGTTAAACTGCATTTCTGGTTGCACTTTTAAGAATAAAATTATGACTAAATTTGTTGAGTTAAAAACCCCAATTGGCGAAGTGGTTCATATCAATCCGGAATTAGTGACCATGCTGAAAGACAAGGATGAAGTTACTCATATTCACTTTGCATCTGATAGTAATGGCCCTGGTTTCATCGCTGTGCTCTTGCCAGCCAGAGAAGTAGCCGAGCTACTCTCAAACACCTAAAAGGCTTCCCTATCTATTTGGACTCTCTATGAGAATAGATAGTTTCCATTCCCTGTTCGGGCTGACTCGGAACCATCTGCGACAATAGTAGTGACATGAATGCGATAATAGCGCCGACGATAAAAACAATCGCTGGTGACACTATCCAGATTAAGCCCAGTGCAAATGGCAAAATAACAGCTGCTATATGATTGATTGAAAAAGAAACGCCTGCAGTCGATGCCATATCGGCCGGATCGGCAATTTTTTTGAGATAACTCTTTAATGCAATTGCCATTGCGAAAAATAGGTGGTCGATAATGTAAAGTAGTGACGCGAATAGCGCGCTATCGGCAATCGCATAACAACTGAATATAATGATCAAGCCAGTATATTCGAGTGTCAGTGTTCTCTTCTCGCCCCAATAACTCACAAGCCTGCCAATACGAGGTGCCAGATAGATTGTAAGTACGCCATTCACCAAAAATAATATCGCCATCTCACCGACACTAAAATGAAATTTCTCCACCATCAAAAAACCAGCAAACACGACAAAAATCTGGCGCCGCGCACCCGATAGGAATGTCAGTAGGTAATACAACCAGTAGCGTTTTCGAAGGATGATTTTCTTGTGCTGTTCAGCCTCCCCTTTAAAGGTGGGAAATTTAAGATACATAAAACTGGCAATCACAACCGTTAGTCCACCTCCGGTCAAGTAAACCCAACGATAGCCCACATTTAAAACTTCCATTAACCCAAACAACGCACCAAAAACTATTAATCCAGTAAAGGAACCGATCGCAATTTGACGACCCATCACTAGGGGCAAGCGATCACGACTCACCAATTGCAACGAGAGTGATTGTTGGATCGTTTCCGCATAGTGATAACCCATCGACATCAAAACAGTGGTGAAATACAAACCCATAATTGATGGTAGAAATCCGGTGATTGCAGTGCCAATGCCTAATGCAATGAGAGCAAGAAACGCAACGGTTTGCTCTTTAATGATCAATAATAGAAAAATGACACCAAAGGCAATGAACCCAGGGACTTCGCGCAAACTCTGTAATATCCCAATTTCGACACCGCTAAATGCAACCTGTTCGATCGCAAAGTTATTAATCAGTGCTTGCCAGGTCGCAAACGATAAAGGAACCGCAGCAGAGAATAAGTAGAGCAGAATTTCAGGTCGTTGGAAGTGCTGTTTAAACATAGTGACCGGCGCCATTTTAGAGCCGTTGAGAGTAGCATAGAAAATATTGTCGGCAGCCTCGGTTTTGGGTTAAGAAAGTATTTTATTATCCTGTAGACTCCTGCGATGGATACATTTATTTATGGTTTTTCGCTTGGGCTTTCGTTGATTCTTGCCATTGGTTCGCAAAACGCTTTCGTTCTGAAACAAGGTTTAAAAGGTGAGTACTTACTACTGGTATGCCTGATATGCGCAGCCTCGGATGCCATCTTGATATTAATTGGCGTCAGTGGTTTTCATGTGCTTGTATCAAACTACCCGGGGGTGGTTTCGATCGCACGCTATGGCGGAGCCATTTTTCTATTCGTTTACGGCCTACGAAGTTTCTATAATGCCTGGTACTCATCATCAGCTCTGAAACCCAGCGACATAGTGAGCAATAGCTGGATGAAATCCGCCCTCACCTGCCTCGCTTTTACCTGGCTAAATCCACATGTTTATTTAGACACAGTCGTGTTGCTCGGTTCTATATCAGCGCAATTTGCAAACGAACTAGTCTATTTTTCAACTGGCGCAATCACCGCCTCGTTTGCCTTCTTTTTTGCATTGGGCTATGGCGCACAATTGCTACGCCCTATATTCGCCCGAGCACGATCTTGGCAAATACTAGAAATCTTGATTGGCTGCATCATGTGGGCTATTGCAGCTAAACTTTTATTCATGCAATGAATAGAAAATGGGTCTATTCAGCCACGTAGGTCTGATAAGCCACAGCGCCATCAGGCATGATCAACGTACCAATACCGCCATGTAAGACAATGGGGAAATAGAAAGTTTGCTTGAAGAAGGTTTGCCGGAAGGCGCTTCGCTTTTTCGGCCTACGGCTTCCGTCACTTTTAGTAAGGTATTCGGCAATAAAAAACCTACCCTTGGTCTATATCGCTACAACCATTAAACTTTGAGAAGGAATCAATGGCACTAGAAAACGCCCGTGTGAAATCCTCATTTGGTATGAAATCAGGCTCGTAATGCATCGACTTTATTTCAAACACACCCTGCTTTCGGTGTGCTTTACAATCGGCGCGGGCGACGAATTGGTCTCCATAAAGTATCGGTAAGCAAAAGTAACCAAACTGTCGTTTTGGGGCCGGAATATAACATTCGATTTGATAGTTAAATTGAAAAATATCCTGACCACGTTCGCGTTGGATAATGGCGTTGTCAAAAGGCGATAGGATTCGAACGGTTTTATTTGACCTTGGGGCGGGCTTGTCTAGTAACTCTGGCAAAACATAAATGACGTTATCATTATACAGGTCAAGTTTTAAAACTTGACCATCTTCTAGCTTTGCTTGTAGTCGTAAATCAATGGCATGTCTAAGTGGTTTGCCTTTGCGTAGGTACGCCATCGACTTGGCTGTTGCAAAACCGTGCGCCCGAATCATGTTATCGATCAAATAATCCGCATATTCATCCAAGGTTGGCTCGGTTGTATCAACCCAGTCGGGTATGACCCTTTCGGGTAAATCATAAACCTTTTGAAAACCCTCTCGCTTGGTGACCATTAACTCACCTTGCATGAACAATTGTTCGAGCGCTCGTTTAGCCGGTTTCCAGTCCCACCATTCTTTCTTTCCTTTTCGAGTATCTTCAAAATCACGGGCCAATATGGCACCTTCCTGTTGAACTCGGTGAAGCACTTGCTTGATTAGTTTTTTGTCGCAATCGTCAAACCAGTTTCGATCGCCGTTGGCTTGTTTCATTCTTGGTAAGGAGAATCGATAATCCTGCATGGGTAACCAGGCAGCGGCATGAGACCAGTATTCGAATAATTGGCGTTCGGCCACTAACTCCGCTAGGTATTGGGGTTTGTAATTGGAAACGCGTGACCACAGCACATGATGGTGAGCGCGTTCTACGACGGAGATGGTATCAATTTGAACATAGCCAATCTGTTCAATGGCACGCAGGGTGGCTTGTTTGCCCCGTCCAAAAGAATCAGCCTTGAGAAGCCCTTGCTGATTAAGCGCAATGCGCCGAAGTTTTTCGGCTCGTGGGGCCTTGTTTAGTTTAATCGAGCGAATCAACCAAAACGCTGATCAAGATAGCGATTGATAGTCGTTGACTCGTACATCCATTCTATCGAGCCATCTTCCTTTACAATGCGTAAACAGGGCACCTGGTATTTGCCACCTTCGCTAATAAGCTCTTGATTCCAACAAGGATCATTTCGCGCGTCGCGAGTTTCTATGTTCAATCCTAGTCGATGGATGGCACGACGGGTTTTGATACAAAAAGGACACTGTTTGAAGTGATAGAGGCTCATATTAGCCGTGTTTTCATCAAGCTTTTCGCGTTGTTCAGGTGCTAATGCGGGGGCTTTTGGCAATGTGACCCAGTTAATCAGGATGATAATTTGAGCCAAAGGCCAACGGATTAAACGGAAAAAGTATTTCATAGCTTCAAGAGTTAGTTTAAAGAAATATTTCAAAGGAAATAACCTCACATCAGACACACAAACGACGTGAAAAGTTTTATAACAAGGCCAAGAAGTCTGTCGGATTTAGGATTTTGATCGAAAACTTGGTTTCAAGTATTCACTGCCCCCAATTTTGCGTTATTTATCATCAGTCCGCCAAGGTTTTTATAACTATATTGATAGATTGATTGGTTTAGATTATTACGAGGTAAACCTATTAACCGAAATATGGTCTAACTGAGTTACAGAAATTGTAACAACCCGAATAGTAGGAATCACAGAATGAGCAGCCCTCTAATGACAGATAACAAAGGATAAATTCATGTTAAAAGTAGTCACGACCTAACCACGTCGAGTGAACGCCTGATTAATATTTCGACCTCACTTTCTGGCATGGCAAATACAGCTGCCAGTTAGTTGATAGCCTATTTATTGAGCGAGTATCAGTTTTTTAGAGGCTGTAAAAATAATTGCGTGCTTAGCGTTGTTAAGATAATGTTTCGCTCGGAGCCTAATTCAGTCAAGAGCGCCGTTAAGTCCAAAACAATATACCATCGAAGCAATCAGAAGAAATACATGAAAACAAAATTGATAACGGCCTTAATTTTTCTTAGTAGCCTATTCCTGTCGGGCTGCGCATCACTCGACGGCCCTACTGATCCGAGTGATCCTTTCGAAAGTTATAACCGTAGCATGAACTCGTTCAACAACAACGTCGATCGCTATGTATTGAAACCAGTCGCCAAGGGATACGACACCATTACGCCGTCACCGGTGCAAAAAGGTGTCAGCAATTTTTTCAGTAACCTGGATGATGTTCTGGTCGTGTTTAATGACCTGTTTCAATTCAAATTTAAGCAACTTGCGTCCGATACCGGGCGTTTAGTGGTTAATACTACCGCTGGCCTATTTGGCCTAATTGATTGGGCATCCGATATTGGATTAGAAAAACATAATGAAGATTTTGGTCAAACATTGGGATATTGGGGTGTATCAAGCGGGCCTTATCTCATTCTTCCTTTCTTCGGGCCTAGTACCGTTCGTGATGCTGGCGGGCTGTTAGCCGATAGTGCTTACCTTGATCCAATCAACAACGAAGTACATGAACCATGGGTTTTCCCCAACCGTGACCAAAAAGCCGCTATCAGCTTGACCATTGTCAAAACTGTCGATATCCGCGCGGGTTTATTGAAAGCTGAAAGTGTTTTGAATGAAGCAGCACTAGACCCATACATTTATGTACGCGAAGCTTTTTTACAGCGACGTAATAACCTGGTTCATGACGGCAACCCGCCTACTGATAGTGATTCAGATATCGATGAACTGCTTCAAGAAGACGATATATTCGAAGACTAAGGTCGACAGCCTAATCTTTTCTGAACATGGCTTTTCGATTGAATGTTGTTAAACTGCGCGGCACAAAAAATCAACTTCGTGCCGTCATTCGAACATTTCAAATGTGTTCAAATTTGGCACTAATCTATTTCAAGGAAAAAATCCATTCATGTGGTTCAAAAACTTACAACTCTATCGTTTTACTCAACCTGTCGAATTAACCGCTGAATTGCTAGCAGAGCAACTGTCCGAACATTGTTTTGAACCTTGCGGTAGCCAGGAGCTCAATCGCGCCGGTTGGGTGTCACCTTTGGGTCGACACAGTGATGAACTAGTACACGAGTCCAATGGTTATTTCATGGTTTGCTCTAAACGCCAGGATAAGATATTACCGTCGTCTGTCGTGAATGACTTTCTCGAAGAGCAGGTGCTGGAGATTGAATCAACCGAATCACGTAAAGTCTCTCGCAAGGAACGCAGCTCGATAAAAGAAGAAGTGATCTTTAGCTTAATGCCCAAGGCACTTCCTCGTTCTTCCTTGCAATTCGCCTACATTTCATTGCGCGATAGCCTACTGGTCATCAATGCATCTTCAGAAAAGCGCGCCGAAGATTTAATTCATGACTTACGCGAAGCACTCGGGTCATTACCCTTAATTCCGCTAACGGCTAAAAATTTACCGATCGACTTGATGACCCAGTGGGTCAATAGTGGTGAACTAACCGATAATTTCGAACTCGGTGAAGAATGCGAACTACGAGACAATGCCGACGTTAGTGGCGTGATTCGCTGTAAAAATCAAAACCTGAGCAGCGATGAAATTCTTAATCATTTAAAAACTGGCATGCATGTCAATAAGCTTGCGTTAAGTTGGCATGAACGTGTTGAATTTATGCTAGATGAAAAAATGGCGATTAAACGATTGCGCTTTACTGACCTGGTTCAGGAAAAGGCCGACGAAGCCGAAGTGGATGATGTCGCAGGCCAGTTCGACGTAGACTTCTCGATAATGACATTAGAACTATCGCAGTTTGTAAAAGCGTTGATGTCTGCGTTGGGGGGAGAGACTGAATTAACTAATCAATAGTGGGACCTCTAAAAATGCACTTTTTCCGCGATTGCCGCGTCGCCTCAAGGCGCCTACTGTTGGTGCATCGTTACAGGGATGTAACTAATTAGAACAATGCATTAGGGCAGGAGCCCGTAAGTACGCTTGCATGGATGCAAGTGGTAGAGTCGAGTCGGGAACGGAGACCGAGAATAACGCAGGAGATGTTATCGAGGAGCAATTGTCGAGGAGCAAAAAACAGTCACGAAAAAATCACTGTTTTTAGAGACACCCAATGTCTGATGGTGATAGCGACTCAATACCCCTGTCGTCATCATCGAGTTGTCATTTGGATGTTGTATGAGTAATGATACATGAGTAATACCGTATGAGTGATCAGCTAGATCTATCACAACCTAACCCGCAAGCGGAAGCCGCGATGAAAAGGCATCTAGCGGCGATCAATCGGGTCGTGATCGATGCAGATTTTTCTTACGATCCTGAAGGTTTACTTGCTCAACAGATTAAATGGATGGCTCAAAACTGCCAGCTCACACTTGATATTGGGCAATCGTCACGGGGCCATACGGTTCATTTTAATCCCGATAAATTAGAAACCATGGATATCAATCGAGGCGACAATCCGCCTGATATTATCGATGACATTTGTGCGCCAAGCCGGTTACAAAACAACCGCTACAACGGTATTGTCTGCCTCTCAGTACTCGAACATGTGTACGATCCTTTTGCCGCCATTGATAATATCTATCACTTACTTCAACCGGGTGGCTGCCTGTTACTCCATTTGCCGTTTATGTTTCGATACCACGCCCCCGCTGACCTGGCATTTGCCGATTGCTATCGGTTTAGTCGCGATGGCCTGGCCTGGATGCTAAAAGATTTTTCTGAGGTAACGCTTTACCCAATACGAGGGCCTTACTCGAGTACGTTCAACTTGCAAAAAATTTGGAAAACTCAGGTTGAGAAAAAGCTCGGCATGCGTGTTAACCGATGGGTTGATAAAATAGGACTTCGTTTTTTCAGGCGTCCAACCAGTGCATTACAGGTCTCTGGGTATTATGCCTGGGCAGTCAAATAGGATTAAATAGCCTTAGGTATGATTGTGGGGGCCACAACCTATCAACTACTTTTCCAAACAAGCTGCATAGGAGCTAATGATGGCAGGCGGATGGACACGTGACGGAGCCGTACAAGAACAAATCGATGCTAGTGTAGAAGATGCGGTTAAGCAGGTTCGCAGTCAGCTACCCAAGGGAGCGGGGTTAGAATACTGCGAAGACTGTGATGCCGCTATCCCACTGGCCCGACGTCAGGCAATCCAGGGCGTGCGCTTATGCGTAACCTGTCAATCTGAACAGGATGAGCAACGCAGCCAACAAGGCAATTTTAATCGACGCGGTAGCAAAGACAGCCAGCTGAGGTAACGCCCTTAATTTACCTATTGGGCGTCTCTAAAAATAGTGATTTTTTCGTGGTCTGTTTTTTTTGCACCAACAGTAGGGACCACGAGGCCAAACAGACATACATACATGCCATTATCCATGGCAATAAGTGCAAGAAAGCACCGCGCGGACGACTGCGTGGATGCAGGAGGTAGAGCAATGCATGGAGCAATTGCCGAGAACCGCAGTGTAAAAGGGCTACATGAGGATTCGAGCATGGAGCTGCCAAGAGAAGGGATCACGAGGCCACGCCGCAATCGCGGAAAAGTGCATTTTTAGAGATGCCCAGTTGTGATAACGACACAACCGCCAAACCCACCTTCCTCTACGAGTTGATGAGACTTTGCTATATCGGTTATCGGCAACACATGGGCAATGCGATGCTGCAATGCATTGTTCTCAAGTTTCGAATTAATATCCCTAATCGCAGCCTGTTTTGCCTGTTCTGGCATGGCATAAACAATGACTAATCGAATGGTTAAATCCATGAACATCATTTGCATGAAAGGTAACTGGGGTTCTTTTACCTGTGCTGACGAGTAGCTGGCGATGGTGCCACTGGTGGTGATGATTTTAAGTATCTCCGGTAAATTAGCGCCAAACTCGACATCGATCACTCGATCAACCTTCTCACCATTGGTAAACGATAGTAGGTTCTCGCTCCAGTTGTCTTCTCGGTGATTCACCACACAATCGGCACCAATGGCTTCACAGCTTGCCTTATCAGCCTCGTTACTGGCTGTTGCTATTACTCTGGCGTCAGCCTGTTTGGCCCATTGAATCGCATAATAGCCAACACGCCCTGCACCGCCTGTCACTAAAACCGTTTTGCCTGCAACAGACCCATCGGAGAAAACGCAACGATGTGCCGTCATGACTGGGATACCCAGGCAAGCCCCTATTTCAAACGACGTATTATCGGGCAGTTTGGGGGCTCGGTTTGAATCGACAGTGACATATTCAGCAGCTGTTCCAAAGCGCCGACCATACTGTGCCTGATAAACCCAGACACGTTCACCTATTCTGAGAGCTGGCACGCCGTCACCAACGGCATCGATAATACCGGCACCATCACTATGGGGAATAACTAAACCGTCATCCAGTAGATGAGGAAAAGCCCCCGCTCGTTTTTTGACATCAGATGGATTGACACCACTGGTAACTAATCGAATTAATACCTCGCCGGCATTTGGCTTTGGCTTTTCCAGCTCGTCTATTTTTAAAACATCAGTGGCTTCACCAAATGATGCAAACCAGGCAGCCTGCATTTTTGTGTTATTCATATTGCTGTATCGTCCATTTGTTAAGGTTCAAGGGCGTCTCTAAAAAAGTGTATTTTAGAGACGTCCTCAATCTAGCCCATTTTAGTCTAACCAATTCGACAGTCCTTCTGTATGGCCATCAACACTGAGTGATTGCCCTGAAATATTAGAGCCTAAATCTGAGCTAATGAAGGTAGCCATATTGGCAATGTCTTGCGCACTAACAAACTTTCGCAGTGAGCTTTGGCGTTGATAAACATCGCGTATTTCATTTGGCTGCATGCCTCGCTCCATCGCGTCTCTCTCGATCACACCATCAATTCTAGGTCCTTCGACACAACCGGGGCAAATCGCATTCACTCTAATGGCAAAAGGCCCTAGCTCCATTGCCCAGGTTTTAGTTAGACCAATAATCGCCCATTTGGCGGCGGCGTAAGATGATCTCAATGGCGTACCAAATAACCCAGCATTAGATGACATATTAATGATCGATCCACCACCAACGTGCTTCAATAACGGCACAGCCAGGCGGGTAACTAAAAAAGTGCCTCGCAAATCTACCGCAAGCGTTCGATCCCAATCGTCTATTTCGATATCTTCTATTGCGGCTGTCGCTCCCGATATTCCAGCATTGTTGACCAAAATATCAAGGCGTCCATGCTGTTTTTTTAAGTCATCAAACAATGATTCGACCTGATTTTCATCGGAAACATCGCAAGCGCTTACCGTCAATTTTGAATGATTATTGCGACATTCATCCAACATTGACTGCGAGATATCGCAGGTATGAACCTTGGCACCCAGTGCCAGATAAGTCTCAACAATCGTTCGACCGATGCCCGACCCGCCAGCCGTGACCAATACCACTTTATCGCACAATGAACCTGCTTGGCTGACTGCCATAATAATCCCCGTCATTTCGCTTTTTGGCGCACTGTAAACCAATGCGATGGATATTTGCAAAGATAAATTCGTGGCAACCAGAGTTTGGTTGAATATTAATTGTACCCGCGCTCGAAGGCTCGTTATAATTCCATACTTATATTCAATTTTCTTATTCAATTAGCTGGGCATTGGACATGGCATTATTTTCTGGATCACTGGTAGCGATGGTAACCCCGTTTCGCAATGGAAAACTCGACGAGGACGCACTACGTCAGCTAACTCACTGGCACATCGAACAAGGCACTGATGGTTTAGTACCCGTCGGTACTACGGGTGAGTCACCCGCATTGAGCAGTGTTGAGCATAAACGTATTGTCGAAATCGTCGTCACTGAAACGGCTGGTCGAATTCCGGTTGTTGCCGGTGCAGGTTCAAACAATCCAATCGAAGCCATCGAATACAGCTTACATGCTGAAGAAGTGGGCGCTGATGGTTTGCTTCATGTGGCTGGTTATTACAATCGCCCAAATCAATCTGGCCTTTACGCACATTTCAAAATGGTGCATGACGCCTGCAACCTACCGATTATTTTATACAACATTCCACCGCGCGCTATTGTCGATATCGAAGTTGAAACAATGGCAAAGCTGGCCGAATTGCCACGTATTGTTGGGGTCAAAGACGCCACCTGTGATTTGTCACGTCCTTTGCAGGAAAGAATGCACATCAAATCTGAATTCACCTGGTTATCCGGAGAAGATGCTACCGCAGTTGCCTATAATGCTGGGGGTGGTAATGGTTGTATCTCAGTATCGGGCAATGTGGCACCTTCACTTTGCGCGCAAATGCAAAAAGCCTGTACAGAAGGCGACTTTGTGAAAGCCCTAGCCATACAAGATGACCTAATGGCGTTGCATTCCACTCTGTTTGCAGAACCAAGTCCAGCGGGTGCCAAGTATGCGGTATCGAGATTAGGTCTTTGTGGTGAAGATTGTCGCGTGCCCGTCATGCCGCTATCAACCGGGGCTAAGAAAAACATCGATGCGGCAATGGATCGCCTGGGTTTGTTGGCTTAACTGGCTTAGTTTATTAGACTAGCTGAACTAGGCCTCACAATTTTATGAACCGTGATCTTTCCTTATTACACCCCTACCCGTTCGAGAAACTGGCAGAATTAAAACGTGGGCTAACGCCCCCTGCAAATTTGAGCCATATCGCTTTGTCCATCGGCGAACCACAACATGCTGCCCCGCAGTTTGTTGTGGATTGCTTGATCGAGAACATGCATCAACTGTCCAACTATCCAAGCACCAAAGGCAAGATCGAATTACGTCAAACAATAGCCAGTTGGGTTTCGAACCGATTTAACATTGATTCAAAGCTTGTTCACCCTGAAAAGCATGTCTTGCCGGTCACCGGTACACGCGAGGCACTATTCGCCATCGCACAAAGCCTAATTGATCGAACGGCTAAAAATCCATTGGTGCTCATGCCCAATCCGTTTTATCAAATTTACGAAGGGGCTGCTATTCTGGCTGGTGCAAAACCGCATTATCTGAATTGTATCGAAGCGAATGGTTACTTGCCCGATCTGGATGCTATCAAACCGCAGCAATGGCAAGACTGCCAACTCATGTACATTTGCACTCCGGGTAATCCGACCGGCGCAGTGATGAGTCAAACCTATCTACAGCAACTCATATCACTCTCGCAAAAACACGATTTTGTGATCGTCAGCGATGAATGTTATTCCGAAATTTACGCCAATGAAGACCAACCACCACCGGGGCTATTAGGTGCAGCGGCCAATATGGGACTAACCGATTTCGATCGTTGCCTGATTTTTCATAGTCTGTCGAAGCGCTCAAACTTGCCGGGTTTACGCTCTGGATTTGTCGCAGGTGATACCAAAATGATTGCAAATTTTTTACTCTATCGAACCTACCATGGTAGCGCGATGCCACCCGCTACTCAGTCTGCCAGCATTGCCGCCTGGAGCGATGAGTCTCATGTTGTCGAAAACCGCAATCGTTACCGCGAAAAATTCGATTGTGTTTTATCGACGCTTGCAAACACACTCCGACCTGAGAAACCGCAGGCTGGATTTTATTTGTGGGTAACAACGCCCATCACCGATACCGAATTTGCAACTCGGCTTTATGCTGAACAAAATATTAGCGTATTACCCGGCAGTCTATTGTCGCGTGATACTAGTGAAGACAATGCCAACAAAAACCCTGGCGAAAACAAGATACGCATGGCTCTGGTTGCACCGCTCGACGAGTGTCAGGATGCCGCTAATCGAATCAATACCCTTTTATCTAATCTTTAGGAGAAATTCATGTCTGATCTTCGGCAAACAATAGAAGCTGCTTTCGAAAACCGTGCTGACATCACACCGTTAAATGTCTCTGTAGACATCAAACAGGCAGTTACCGCAGCCATCGAACTGCTTGATTCAGGTGCTGCGCGGGTCGCCGAGCCAACCGCCGAATCAACTAATAACGGCTGGCAAGTGAACGAATGGTTGAAGAAGGCAGTGTTACTATCGTTTCGAATCCACGACAACCAAGTAATGGCGGGCGGTTCAACTCAATATTACGATAAGGTCGACTCTAAATTTGCCCAGACCACCCCAGAACAATTCGCCGCTAGCGGTGTGCGCGTTGTACCACCTGCGATGGCTCGAAAAGGATCCTATATTGCATCGGGTGCGGTATTGATGCCATCTTACGTCAATATAGGCGCCTATGTTGATAGTGGCACCATGGTTGACACCTGGTCGACCGTTGGCTCTTGCGCGCAGATTGGTAAGAACGTTCACCTATCGGGTGGTGTTGGGATTGGTGGCGTGCTCGAACCTTTGCAGGCATCACCGACTATTATCGAAGACAATTGTTTTATCGGTGCGCGCTCTGAAGTAGTCGAAGGCGTTATCGTCGAGAAAAACTCGGTGATTTCAATGGGCGTATACATCGGCCAAAGCACCAAGATATACAACCGTGCAACGGGTGAAGTCAGCTATGGCCGTATCCCTGCCGGTTCGGTTGTCGTATCGGGTAATCTACCTTCTGCCGATGGCTCTTACAGCCTTTACTGTGCTGTTATCGTCAAACAGGTTGATGAAAAAACGCGCTCTAAAGTGGGCATTAACGATTTGCTTCGCAATATTGATTTATGATATTGATTAGGGATATTGGCTAAGAACATCGACCAAGCTATCGACTAGACAACAGGCGATCAAACATGGCTGACACTATCACTATTTATGGTATTGCTAACTGCGATACCATAAAGAAAACCAAACAATGGCTCACCGAGCGTGAGCTTGCGTTTCAATTTCATGACTATAGAAAACAAGGACTCGACCCCGCATTACTGCGAAATTGGGTTAATGAACTGGGTTGGGAAGTTTTGATTAATAAACGTGGCACTACATGGCGACAATTATCAGACTCGGTCAAGAACAGCGTCGATAAGGAATCAGCAATTGTAATCATGCTTGAAAACCCTGCCATTATTAAACGCCCCCTGTTAGTTAAAGGTGATGAACGTCATGTCGGTTTTAGTGACGCTAACTATCACAACATTTTTGAGTCGCATTGAATAACAAATGGAATCTGAAACTTTAACATTACTCAAGTCACTTATCTCTTTGCCATCGGTGACACCGGACGATCTCGGCTGTCAGAAAATACTGATTGAGCGTTTAGCCGCCATTGGCTTCGAATGTGAAACCATGCAATTTGGCGAAGTCACCAATCTGTGGGCAAGACGAGGCACTAGTACTCCCGTATTCGCTTTCGCTGGGCACACCGATGTCGTGCCGACAGGTCCTGTCGAAGAATGGGATAGCGATCCTTTTAAACCCGAAGTACGCGATGGTTTGTTATTCGGACGTGGCACTGCCGACATGAAAGCGGGCATTGCGGCGATGGTAACTGCCTGCGAACGCTTCGTGGCCGATCACCCGGATCATTCAGGCTCGATTGCTTTTTTGATTACCAGCGACGAAGAAGGACCTGCCAAAAATGGCACTGTTAAAGTCATTGAAACCCTCGAAGCCCGTGATGAGAAAATCGAATGGGCATTGGTTGGTGAACCTTCAAGTTCTGAACACTTAGGCGATACGGTCAAGAATGGTCGCCGTGGTTCACTCGGTGCCGTGCTCAACTTTCGAGGCATTCAGGGTCATGTTGCCTACCCGCAATTGGCAGACAATCCAATCCACAGCGTCCTCCCCGCACTCAACCAACTCTGTGCCGTCCACTGGGATGATGGCAACGAATTCTTCCCGCCGACCAGTTTTCAAATCTCAAACATTCATAGTGGCACTGGTGTTACCAATGTGATACCTGGTCACATAGAAGTCACGTTTAACCTGCGTTATTCGACTGAGCTTGACCATCATCAAATCATCAAGACATCTGAAGCTATCTTCGAACAGCACGGCCTCGATTATGATGTAGATTGGAATCTATCGGGCCTGCCGTTTCTGACCAGTGCAGGCTCGTTAGTCGACGCCGCAAAACAGTCAATCAAACAGGTTACCGGACTTGATACTGAACTATCCACCGCTGGCGGTACATCCGATGGTCGTTTCATCGCCCCCACTGGCGCACAAGTACTCGAACTCGGCCCAGTGAATGCGACTATTCATCAAATCAACGAACATGTCAGGGTGTCCGATGTTGATCAATTATCTGATGTGTATCAAGGCATACTCGAAAAGCTACTGACCAAATGATGCGCTAATGACGCAAGGCAAGGTCATAGGCCGATTTGCCCCAACGCCTTCTGGTCCATTACACTTTGGCTCTCTGGTGACCGCTGTTGCCAGCTACTGCCATAGCAAATCACAACAAGGACAATGGCTAGTCCGCATCGAAGATGTCGATACGCCTCGTGTCGTTAGGGGCGCTACTAGCCAAATTCTCAACTCACTTGAAGCCTATGGATTTGAGTGGGATGGCGAGGTGTTATATCAGAGCAGTCGATTCAAATATTATGAGTCGAAGCTAGTCGAATTACTCGACCAGCAGTATTGCTATGCTTGCGAATGCAGTCGAAAATCACTTAGAAAAAAAGGCATCAATTATGGATTGATGGGGCAGATTTATCCGGGAATTTGCAGAAACAAAAATCTCAGTTCAAACCATCATTCGATCAGACTCAACACTGAGTCAGCCAACATCAGTCAATTTAATGACCAGATTTATGGTGATATCGAACTTAATCTAAAAGAACAAGTAGGTGACTTTATTCTAAAACGGGTCGATGGTATTTATGCCTACCATCTCGCCGTAATACTAGATGACGACAGCCAGAACATTAACCAGGTTGTGCGTGGTGCCGACCTACTACTATCGACCTGTTTGCACCTTTACCTTCAACAACGATTCAAACTGCCGACACCTCAGTACCTGCATTTACCCTTGATCAAAAATAGTGATGGCAAAAAACTCAGCAAACAAACAGGGGCCAAAGCCATCGACAATAATCATCCGTCTGCGACTTTGATATCGGCACTAGAGTTTCTGAATCAGCCAACACAACTGTCATGGCTCGATTTAAAACCTAGCGCAATATTGCAACAAGCCACCCACTATTGGGATTATAATTTAATAGAACCTGAGTCTGACATAGAAACCCACGAACCAGCATGAATATCAAATCCTACCATCCCTGACCCTAATTATTTTTCGATTTTTACTATATCAGAACGCTTAATGTAGTCCCCTATTAGTCGCTGATAAGGAGATTTGCATCCAATACCGTGGGTGAACTTGGAGTCACGGTACTACAGCAATAAGGAATGTCTGCGGTTTTCCTATATATCATTGAATAATAAAAGAAATAAATTAATTCCATACAAAACAATAAAATGGCCCATATATTGCATATATATGGGATCCACTCATGGTCTGGGCAACGGGTGAATTGAATCAATGAGTTTTAAATGAGTGGTATTTAACAAAAATTCGCTTTCAGTAACGCATATTTATAAATAAAAAAACTACCTTTGGAGTTATTCATGATCGACAAAAAGACACTAACAAAAACAATCATAGCTACTGCTGTCGCAAGCATTTTGGCATTACCGTTAGCCGCACAAGCATTTGAAGCAAAATTATCCGGTCAGGTCAGTCGAATGGTGGTTGCACCTGATGATGCAGTTGGCAATGAAATACAACATCAGGATATCGGCTGGAGTGGTTCTCGCTTTCGCTTTACCGGTTCAGAAAAGGCAGGCAACGGTATAGAGTATGGTTTCCGCTTTGAAATTCAGGCTCGGAACAACAGACCTAACGCTAACGGTGCAACTCTGAAAAATACTGGTGACAATCAGGACAACCGTTATCAGGATCTGTATTTTTCTGGTGGCTTTGGTAAGGTCTCATTTGGTAAGGGTGATGGCGCTGCTAATGGTAGTACCGAAGTCGACTTGTCCGGTACAGCATTGTCTTCAAGTTCGAACTACCAGGACAACTGGGGATCCTATGAAGTAACACCTGGCAAAGCATGGGGTAGCATGTTTACTATGAAGGATGCTCTTAGCCGTCAAAACCGAGTTCGTTATGACACGCCTAACTTTAATGGTTTCAGCGCGGCATTTAGTCTTAACCAGGGTAATGCGAGTGAGATTGCAGCTCGCTATAAAGGTAATTTCGGTGGCCACAAGTTTGGTGCTGCAATTTTTAGCGCCACGGATATTGACCAGGCAGCGGTTGCGGGAAAGGCACCTACAAATATCGTCGATGGGAATGGAGCTGTAATTGGAACTGTAGCCGGTAGTGGTTCTGCTGCTAAAGGCGCGTTAGACGGTAACAAAATTATCGGCGGTTCCGCTTCGCTTTTGTTGAGTAGTGGCTTTAACTTCACAGTAGCCTACTCAGAGATCGATTTTGAAGAGTCGGGTAAAGGCGATCAAGATGCGACCACCTTCAAGGTCGGTTATAAAACTGGCATACATGCGTTTACTGTCGACATTGGCGATGGTGAAAATTCCAATGGTGAGGAAGGTGATACTACCGGTTTTACCTATGCAGTATTCCCCCACCCTGGTGTTGAAATTTTTGCGACTTACCGCGAACTCGACTCTGATAACATCGCCAATGCACAGTCAATAGATATTATTGCACTCGGCAGTCGGTTTAAGTTTTAATAGTTAGAAATATAGTATTAGAGCGGCACGGAAGCCGCTCTTTTATTATCATAGGGAATGTTTTTGAATGGCTAAGGTCATAATTGAATACATCTATCTAGGAAACCCATGTTGAATACCCGACTATTAATATCTTTTTTACTCATTTTTTTGACCGGTTGCGCAGCGACAGGCCCAGCTGACGATGGTTACGATAACTCAAACGAATGGGTCGATAACGGACGTATTCTCGGTAGCGATAACAAATTGGTTTATAACTCACAACAACAAAACGGACAGACCGCAACAAAGCCCGAACCTAAATCTAACTCAAACCCCGAAAAGGAATACACTAACTACAAACAATGGCTTGAGGCTAAAGAAAACAACACCACTGAACACCAGAAGTTCAAGCAGTGGCAGGAGTTCGAAGCTTTTCAGCATTGGAAAGAAAGTCAAAAGTCAGAATAGCCTCAGGATTTTTAGCACACTATCTTCAAGCATCTGCGTACTTAATTCTGAATAGTTTGGACAGGCAATGTCACATTAAAATTTAAAGGCATGACTTCGATCCTTACAGATATCTGATCGCGCTCTGCAGCCGAAAAGTTTCCGATTTGTTGCAAGCCCACTGCATAGACGAGTCGATTTTTTAGTTCATTATTAGCACTGTCATTCACCCTATTTTACTATTTTACTCCATTTCAAATGAAAACCTGGTCAGTTGATTCAAAAAAAACCGCCTCGAAAGGCGGTTAACATAGGGTAAAACACTACTATTTTTAGTAGTTCTTTTTAAAGTGAGAACTACGCGCCAAATTGAAGGCGGGTATTACTACCATCGGCATCGCGAAAGTCTTCGCGTTCAGCCCTACTCACTTCGATACCAAGCGTCACATCTTCATAAGGACTCCATCGGTAGTTAGTGTGAAAAGTACTAACGGTTTCGATATTATTTGCGGCTAAAAAGTCATCTTCAAATCTACAGCACCGATTGGTTTCGATGCTTGCCCCTAACTCCGACTTCTAAAGCCTGGGCAATGCCAAGGGAAGTCAGGAGGACTGTTGTTGCCACGCCAATCGATAATCGTTTGATAGCGATTGGCGTCGACATAAAAACATCATTCATAGAAATTATCCGTTTAATTATTGATTTAAAATGACATGCACATCCAAAATATTGTGTTGAATAAAAAAACATTTATGTTGTATTTTTCCGTCAATTCTCGAGTCACCACTTAACGTCAATGCAAAAACCGTGCTAAGTGCAGTAAATATTTTAAAAGTTATAAAAAATAACAAGTTACAGAAGAAAACAATAACCTTATCTGAATGAAATATAGAGTTTTACCCGCGGTTTGCGTGGTTTATCCACATATCCCGCGAGCGAGGCTAAATCGTTGTTGCATTACAGCAATAAATATCAAACTTGAAAAAAACGATGCCAGAAAAATTGAACTAACCGGAAGAAATAGCGTCTCATCTTTAACGCAAATTACTGAACCAAAATACTCAAGGTGCTAAGAATGCCAATCAGTTCGATTAGGAACGAAGAAGAAGTATTTGAATCTGACAGCTTCAGTTCTGGCTAGAACAACTAAACTCACCAGCATTTTTAGTGACTGAATTTCGTGAATCGATTCTTTTGAACAGGTCGGCGACATTGTTACTATCCCATTCTGAACAAAGAATATGGATCCAACAATTATTACCGAAGTCAATTTCGTGGAAAGAAGTTTGGCTGCGTATTAATCAAGGCCATGTTGTAACTTCGTCAGCTTTTCTTGATATCGAATCCACGCCGGATCAAAACCAATATTAATATCGACGAGTCTGTCGCTTATTAATGTAGCCAGCCAGCCACATGTATTATGTTACTAGAAACTAAAAACACGGATAATACTAAAATCGTCGGGTTAGAAAATTTTCCTGAAGAAAACCCTAACCCTGTGATGCGCTTAACCAAGGATGGTCAATTGCTCTATGCCAATCGAGCAAGTAAATCTTTCCTAGAATGTTGGAATCGTCAATTGCAACAGAGTAAAGGCCTTTCATTATTGCCTGAGGCTGTTGACAAGGACTCTATTCGTTACGCGAATATTAATTGTGGCGATACGGTTTATAACGTCACATTTAGACCGATAGAAGGTAGCGACTTTTTTAATGTATATGCATTAGATACCACAGCCAAACAAAAAGCTGAACAAGACTTAGAAATTGCACTGACCGAATTGAAGAGATTGCGTCATCATCTGGATCATCATAACCATTCTTCGGGGTCTGAGCGGGATAATTCAATTGAATCCAGCGTTATTATTGGTAAGAGTGTACTGCATCAAAAGTTATTGAAGAAAATTGCCAAGGTTGCC
>JBDNJA010000004.1:0-16539 GCA_041688005.1 Gammaproteobacteria bacterium | reverse complement strand
TGCTTTCACTTCACCACCACCTTGTAGCTCTGACATTACTTTGGTCAGCGCTGCGGTTAGCGTGGTCTTGCCATGATCGACGTGACCAATGGTCCCCACGTTGACGTGGGGCTTGTTTCTTTCAAATTTTGCTTTTGACATGACCTTGATCCTCTATCACAAATTAGTATGTCGGTTACGACCGATAATAAACTTAGTTACCACCATTAATGATTGCATCTGCAACACTTTTTGGCGCCTCATCGTACTTCTCAAACTCCATCGAGTAAGTGGCGCGGCCTTGTGTCGCGGAACGCAAATCTGTTGCGTAACCAAACATCTGAGACAACGGCACTGAGGCACGAATAATCTTTCCTGCTGGTGAGTCAACCATGCCCACGACAATCCCACGACGACGATTCAAATCTCCCATTACGTCACCCATGTAATCTTCAGGCGTTACTACCTCGACTCCCATGACCGGCTCAAGCAACACCGGCGAGGCGGCTAAAGCACCTTCTCGCATTGCCTGCGATCCAGCTAACTTAAACGCCATTTCATTTGAATCGACATCATGGTAAGACCCGTCATACAGGGACACTTTGATATCAACCAGCGGAAATCCAGCTATAACACCGTTTTCCATCTGTTCCTGAATACCTTTATCGATAGCTGATATGTATTCCCTCGGAACGACACCACCAACAATCGAATTTTCAAATATATAACCGGACCCGACTGCTAACGGCTCTAGCTTCAACCAAACATGGCCGTACATACCACGGCCGCCACTCTGACGTATAAACTTACCTTCCTGCTCTATCGTGTCCCGTATCGTTTCTCTGAACGCAACCTGTGGCTTACCAATATTGGCGCCTACATTAAACTCGCGTTTCATGCGATCAACGATGATATCGAGGTGTAACTCACCCATACCAGAAATTATGGTTTGACCGGACTCTTCGTCAGTATGCACCTGAAACGAAGGGTCTTCTTTTGCCAACTTGCCAAGCGCTATTCCTAATTTATCCTGATCAGAAAGGGTTTTAGGCTCTACCGCAACCGATATAACGGGGTCAGGAAAGATCATACGTTCTAACATGATCTTACTATTTATATCGCACAAGGTATCACCTGTGCCAACATCTCTCAGCCCGACTGCCGCTGCAATATCACCGGCTCGCACTTCTTTAATCTCTTCACGTGAATTCGCATGCATTTGCAAAATACGACCCACACGATCTTTCTTGCCTCGGATCGAATTGAAAACAGAATCACCAGTTTTCAACCTGCCCGAATAAACCCGGAAAAACGTCAAGCTACCAACAAAAGGGTCGGTTGCTATCTTAAATGCAAGCGCCGCAAAAGGCTGCTTATCATCGGCTAGCCGCTCTTCCGTCTTATCTGACGACTCATCACCAACAATACCCCTGATTGCAGGGACATCTAACGGCGATGGCATATAACGAACGATGGCATCAAGCATAGCCTGCACACCTTTGTTTTTAAAAGCACTGCCACAGAGTGTCGGCACTATCTCACCACTCAGAGTACGTATCCGCAAACCCCGGTAGATTTCATCGTCAGTCAAAGCACCTCCTTCAAGGTACTTATCCATCAAATCATCACTGGCTTCAGCCGCAGCTTCCAGCATTCTTTCGCGCCATTCCAAAGCCTCAGATAACAATGTCTCTGGCACTTCTTCTTCAATATAGGTAGTACCCATATTGCTTTCATCCCAGAAGATAGCTCTCATCCTTACCAGATCAACAACACCTTTAAACTGTTCTTCAGATCCGATATTGATTTGCACGGGAATCGGATTACTACCGAGCCGCTCTCTTATCTGAGAGACCACACGCTCAAAATCAGCGCCCTGGCGATCCATCTTATTGACGAATGCCATCCGAGGCACCCCATATTTATTGGCTTGGCGCCAGACCGTTTCGGATTGTGGCTCTACACCACCAACCGCACAAAACACAGCACAAGCACCATCCAAAATCCGTAGCGACCGTTCGACTTCAATCGTGAAGTCAACATGCCCGGGCGTATCAATAATATTAATACGGTGCGACTCAAACTGTTCATCCATGCCCTTCCAAAAACAGGTTGTTGCAGCCGAAGTAATGGTAATACCCCGCTCTTGCTCCTGCTCCATCCAGTCCATGACTGCCGCACCATCGTGCACTTCACCAATTTTGTGAGAGACACCGGTATAGAACAATATTCGTTCTGTAGTGGTCGTTTTGCCTGCATCGATATGGGCCATTATGCCGATATTACGATACCGTGTAATCGGGGTCGTACGAGCCACCGTCCTGCCTTCCTAAATATCTATTACTAAGTTACAGCCACAAGTTGCGGCTAATAGCCACTACCAACGGAAGTGAGCAAATGCCTTATTAGCTTCAGCCATACGATGCGTATCTTCACGCTTTTTGACGGCAGAACCTTTGCTTTCCGAAGCGTCGAACAATTCACCAGCCAACTTTTGACCCATTGTCTTCTCACCACGCTTTTGAGCAGCATCGATCAACCAGCGCATAGCCAATGTATTACGACGCGAAACACGTACTTCGATGGGCACTTGATAAGTAGCGCCACCCACACGACGAGACTTAACCTCGACTACTGGGCGAACATTTTCCAATGCTTTCTCCATTAGCTCCACTGAATCCATAGGACTCTTGGAAGCAACGTTATCTAATGCGAAATACAATATTTTTTCTGCAGTGGATTTTTTTCCACTACGCATGATCATGTTAATGAACTTTGAAATTTGTAGATCACCAAACTTAGGGTCTGGCAGGATCAGTCTTTTTGGTACTTCTCTACGTCTTGGCATTTTACTTTAAACCTATGACTTGGGACGCTTAGCGCCATATTTTGAACGCCCTTGACGACGCGATGGAACACCCTGGGTATCCAGGCTACCACGAACGACGTGATAGCGAACACCGGGCAAGTCTTTAACACGACCACCTCTAACCAGAACAACCGAGTGTTCCTGTAAATTATGACCTTCACCACCGATGTATGAAGCAATTTCGTAGCCAGTTGTTAAACGGACACGAGCTACCTTCCTCAGTGCTGAATTAGGCTTCTTTGGCGTCGTAGTGTAAACGCGAGTACACACACCACGCTTTTGAGGCGACGCCTCTAGACCGGGTACTTTACTCTTTGACCGCTTTGATTGACGCGGCTTGCGCACCAACTGGTTAACTGTTGCCATCTATTCGACTCTCCTTAGAGCAGACTGCTGATTTTATCTTCAATATATAAACAACAGGCATCACCCGTAGGCGGCCTGATATTGGGAGGCAGAATTCTAGGGGCGAAAGCGCTTGCTGTCAACCGCTGTTTTAGCATTTATATGAACTGTTTAAAGGCTTCATCATGCTGACCACATAAACCGAGTTCAATTTAGCTTTTGATAAGTTAATAAGGTTACCCTCTAAAGCACAGAGAGCACTGTAATGAGCCTATATTTGATGTTACAACCACAAATGGCTTTTTCTTTTGGTCGCTGCATACTGCAAAGTAATGAACTTAAAGCAATTGAAATACTATATTAGCAGACAAAGTTGAACAGAAAATATCGGGCTGCTTTTGTTCCATGCATAATGCCGAAACTTTCTGGCTGTAACTCAACTATTGATCAGCTATTTACCGACCTACCCTAAGCACAAGGTCAGCGTGACTCTGGGGTTAATGGCGCTTTATGGGGCTGGGGGCTACTAACCCTATTCATTTTTCTTTGCTCTAATGGTTGTCAATTAGATGCAGTGTGCTTCTAAAAATAAGAGCTAACATCAAAATCAACGGGGCAGTAAAAGTGACGTGGCCTTTGACTGGAGCAATGCAAAACAGACATGCATGCCATCCATGGTAATAAGTGCAAGCAAGCACCGCGCGGAAGACTGTAGGGATGGTCTAAAATGTCGTCGGAAACCCGAAACGTCGTTAGCTTTGACCGATATACTTTATGGTGGCGAAAATAATGTCACTACCATTAACAGGTCTAAATTCGAAGGGGAGAATTGCGAGAGTTTAGAAACGTCAAAATTGGAAAAAAATTAAGCCCGTCAACAACTAACAGTTGTTGGCGGGCTCTCAGCTATAAAAGAAACTCTTAAGACATCTATTCCGTACTAGTCACTGCACCGATTGACGGATCAATGGGTGCATCTACAACCATCTCTAGAATACTAGTCTCAGGTACAGCTTCAGACATATCAGGCAACTCGGGCATAATCGGCTTCATACGCCGCTTACGACGCTCTTCATGATAGGTCTGACCTGTGCCTGCAGGGATCAGGCGTCCGACGATGACATTCTCCTTCAGTCCACGTAAGTCATCCTTGGCGCCTCTAACAGCTGCTTCGGTTAAGACTCGCGTCGTTTCCTGGAACGATGCCGCAGAAATAAATGACTCTGTCACTAGAGATGCTTTGGTAATTCCCAAAAGATCCTGAGTAAAAGTAGCAGGTATTTTATTCTTCGACACCGTCTTGTCATTTAAATCTAACACTCGTGATTTATCGACTTGATCACCACGAATGAGACGTGTATCGCCACCGTTTACAATAGTGACCTTACGCAACATCTGACGAACGATTACTTCGATGTGCTTGTCGTTGATGCCAACGCCCTGTAAACGATAGACGTCCTGGACTTCGTCAACCATGTAGGTTGTAAGATCCTGTAGGCCTTTGATACGAACAATGTCGTGTGAATCTAACTCACCATCAACCAGTACTTCTCCTTTTTCGACGTGCTCACCTTCGAACACATTGATATGGCGAAACTTAGGAATCAATGTTTCGATTGATTCATTGTCTGTATTGGTAATGACTAGACGCTTCTTACCTTTGGTCTCCTTACCATAAGAAACAACACCCGTCATTTCAGATAGTACGGCTGGTTCTTTCGGCTTTCTGGCTTCGAACAGGTCGGCTACTCGTGGCAGACCACCGGTTATGTCGCGGTTTTTAGATGATTCCTGCGGAATTCTGGCGATGACATCACCGACGGAAATAGAGGCACCATCCTCAACATTAACAAATGCCCCACCTGGCAACATGTAATGCGCTGGAATATTAGTGCCTGCATAACACAAAGGCTCCCCTTTTTTGTCAATCAACTCGATAGTCGGGCGTAATTCTTTTCCCGCGTTAGATCGAATTGAATCGTCCATTACTTCAATTGACGTTAGGCCAGTCGTGTCATCTACTCTATGCCGAACAGTCACAGCTTCCATGAAGTCTGTGAATTTAACCTTACCAGCTACCTCGGTAATAACCGGATGCATGTGTGGATCCCAGTTAGCGACTGTCTGACCCGCTTTAACTTTTTGATTATCTTTAACGACAAACTCTGAACCATAAGGGATTTTATAACGTTCTTTTTCACGTCCGTTGACGTCTATGATACCGACTTCGCCAGAGCGTGATACAGCGACCATCTTGCTAGACGAATTCTTAACCGTTTTGACATTATGGAATTTAACGGTACCTTGATTTTTGATCTCGATGCTGTTGACTGACGCAGAACTACTCGCAGCACCACCGATGTGGAAGGTACGCATGGTTAACTGGGTACCCGGCTCACCGATAGACTGTGCTGCGAGAACGCCGACCGCCTCACCCTTGCCTACCTGATGGCCACGAGCAAGTTCGCGTCCGTAACATTTAACGCATAAACCATATCTGGCTTCACAGGTAACCGCAGATCGAACAACGAGTTCGTCTACACCTATCTCATCGATAATATCAACTTCAGATTCTTCGATCAGCGTGCCATTTTCTATTAACACCTCGCCGTCGCTGCCCATTAAGTCTTGCTGTAGAGTACGGCCCAGAACTCGTTCGCCTAGCTCGACAACAATATCACCACCTTCGATAACTGGCTTCAATACGATGCCTTTCATCGTGCCACAGTCATCCTGGTTTACCACCAGATCTTGTGATACGTCAACTAGTCGGCGTGTTAAGTAACCTGAGTTAGCTGTTTTCAGTGCAGTATCGGCAAGACCTTTACGAGCACCGTGAGTAGAAATAAAGTACTGTAAAACGTCCAATCCTTCGCGGAAGTTTGCTGTGATAGCGCTCTCAATGATCGAGCCATCTGGCTTGGCCATCAAACCGCGCATACCCGCTAACTGTCTGATCTGCGCAGCAGAACCACGAGCACCAGAATCAGCCATGACGAAAATCGAATTAAACGAATCTTGAACGACTTTTTTGCCTTTCGCGTCGGTCACTGTTTCCTTACCAATTTCGTCCATCATCGCACGCGCCACTTTATCGTTAGTGTGCGACCAGATATCAACTACTTTATTGTAACGTTCGCCTGAGGTAACTAGACCAGTCGACCATTGCTTTTCAATTTCCTTGATGTCAGCTTCTGCTGCACTGATCAAAACAGCCTTGTCATCAGGGATAATCATGTCGTTAACGCCGATTGATATGCCAGACTTAGTCGCATATTTATAACCGGTATACATCAATTGATCTGCCAGGATAACGGTGTCTTTAAGACCAACATCGCGATAACAGGCGTCAATTAACTTAGAGACATTTTTCTTATCTAATGTTTTATTGATTTGATCGAAAGACAATCCCTTTGGTAGCAACTCACTTAAGATCGCTCGACCAACAGTGGTTTCGACGAGACGTTTATGAGCAATTTTTTCGCCCTCTTCAATCGTATATTCAAGCACTCGACACTGGATTTTAGCTTGTAGCGTAACAACGTTGTTTTGGTAGGCTCGTAATGCTTCTTTAGCATCACTGAAAACCATGCCTTCGCCTTTAGAATTAATCTTTTCACGAGTCATATAGTAAAGACCAAGAATAATGTCCTGAGTCGGTACGATAATAGGCTTACCATTCGCTGGTGAAAGAATGTTATTGGTCGACATCATCAAGGTACGCACTTCAAGCTGCGCTTCGATTGACAATGGTACGTGTACTGCCATCTGATCGCCGTCAAAGTCGGCGTTGAATGCGGTACAAACCAAAGGATGCAACTGAATCGCTTTTCCTTCAATCAAGATCGGCTCAAATGCCTGGATACCCAAACGGTGAAGTGTCGGCGCACGGTTTAGCATGATTGGATGCTCACGAATAACCTCTTCGAGAATATCCCAAACTTCAGGGACTTCACGTTCTACCAGTTTCTTGGCAGCCTTAATGGTTGTCGCTAAGCCTCGTAATTGCAGCTTGCTGAAAATAAATGGCTTGAATAACTCAAGTGCCATTTTTTTCGGTAAACCACATTGATGCAATTTCAGTGTCGGACCAACCACGATAACCGAACGACCAGAATAATCGACTCGCTTACCCAATAGGTTTTGACGGAAACGACCTTGCTTACCCTTGATCATGTCAGACAAAGATTTCAACGGACGTTTATTGGTACCGGTAATGGCACGACCACGTCGTCCATTGTCTAGCAGTGCATCAACAGATTCTTGCAACATACGTTTTTCGTTACGCACGATAATGTCAGGTGCACTCAATTCAAGCAGTCGCTTTAAACGATTATTTCGGTTGATGACGCGACGATATAAATCGTTCAAATCAGAGGTAGCAAAACGACCACCATCCAATGGCACTAACGGACGTAGATCGGGTGGTAAAACAGGCAATACAGTCATTACCATCCATTCTGGCTTATTGCCCGAATCGATAAATGCTTCGACTAACTTTAAACGCTTAGATAAACGTTTGAATTTAGTTTCTGATTTTGTGCTCTCGATTTCTTCACGTAATGTTATCGCATCACTTTTCAGATCGACTTCTTTTAACAGTTCGTAGATTGCCTCAGCACCCATTTTGGCATTGAAATCATCACCAAATTCTTCAGTCGCTTCAAGGTACATCTCGTCATTCAGTAGCTGACCTTTTTCTAGAGTGGTCATGCCGGGATCGATTACGACAAATCCTTCAAAATAAAGTACGCGCTCGATGTCACGTAACGTCATATCCAGCAACAAACCAATCCGTGAAGGCAAAGACTTCAGGAACCAGATATGTGCGATAGGACACGCCAGTTCGATGTGCCCCATACGGTCACGACGAACTTTAGTTTGGGTGACTTCAACACCACATTTCTCGCAGACAACGCCGCGATGTTTGAGGCGCTTGTACTTTCCACACAAACATTCGAAGTCTTTTACGGGACCGAAAACTTTAGCGCAAAACAAACCATCACGTTCTGGTTTAAAAGTACGATAGTTGATCGTCTCAGGCTTTTTAACTTCGCCATAAGACCACGAACGAACCATATCTGGAGATGCTAAGCCTACTTTGATGTGGTCGAAATCGTCAACCTGGCCTTGCTTCTTTAATAAATTCAGTAAGTCTTTCATGATTACTCCTGCTCAAGCTCTATGTTAAGGCTCAAAGAACGAATCTCTTTAAGTAATACGTTAAATGACTCAGGCATACCTGCTTCCATACTGAAATCGCCATCTACGATATTCTTGTACATCTTATTACGACCATTCACGTCGTCCGATTTAACGGTCAACATTTCCTGTAGCGTATAAGCCGCGCCATAAGACTCTAATGCCCACACTTCCATCTCTCCAAAGCGCTGACCACCAAACTGAGCTTTACCACCCAATGGCTGCTGCGTGACTAGACTGTATGGACCCGTTGAACGGGCATGCATCTTATCGTCGACCAAATGGTTTAGCTTAAGCATGTACATGTAACCAACCGTTACCGGGCGATCAAATTCTTCACCAGAGCGTCCGTCAATTAATGTCGTCTGCCCTGTTTCTGGCAAGTCGGCTAACGCAAGCATGGTACAAATTTCGTCTTCGTCGGCACCATCGAACACAGGCGTTGCCATTGGCACGCCGCGTCTTAGGTTTTTACAAAGCTCGAGGATTTCTGCATCGTTAAATTTGCTGAAGTCGACTTTGTGGCTCGTGCTGTTGTAAATCTTCTTCAAGAAACCACGCATTTCTTCGGCTTTAATATGAGCATCTAACATGCCACCAATCTTTAAACCAAGTCCGTTCGCCGCCCAACCCAGATGCGCTTCAAGTACCTGCCCAACATTCATACGTGACGGAACACCCAGAGGATTCAAAACAATATCTACTGGCGTGCCATCAGCACGATAAGGCATGTCTTCTTCAGGCACGATCATCGACACAACACCTTTGTTACCGTGACGCCCTGCCATCTTGTCGCCAGGCTGCATGCGACGCTTCACCGCAACATACACCTTAACCATTTTTAACACGCCTGGTTTGAGGTCGTCACCTGCCGTAACCTTATTTTTCTTTTCTTCGAATAAGCTATCAAATTCAGATCGTTGTCCAGCCAGTTGATCACTCAAAGACTCGAGTTCCTTACTGACATTGTCATCACTCATTCGAATACTTGACCACTGGTCACGGCTAATCGTGGCAAGATACTCTTTCGTTATTACTGCGCCACGCTTTAGACCTTCGGGTCCACCGCTAACGGGTTGGCCCGTAATTAAACGCGCAACTCGTTGGTAAATATTACCTTCGATGATACGGAACTGATCGTCAAGATCTTTCTTTAAAGAGATGATTTCTGCACGTTCATTCTCGAGCGCACGAGCATCTTTATCGACACCGTCACGAGTGAATACTCGAACATCAACAACGGTTCCGACTACACCTGACTTCATTCGAAGCGATGTGTCTTTTACATCAGACGCTTTTTCACCAAAGATGGCTCGAAGTAGCTTTTCTTCTGGTGTTAGCTGGGTTTCGCCTTTAGGCGTAACTTTTCCGACAAGAATGTCACCAGCCTTTACTTCAGCACCAACATACACCACGCCAGATTCATCCAGCTTGGATAGTAGACCTTCACTAACGTTAGGAATATCAGCTGTAATTTCTTCTGAGCCTAATTTAGTGTCTCTTGCCAAACAGCTGAGTTCTTCGATGTGAATGGTTGTAAAACGATCTTCTTTAACCACTCGCTCTGACACCAAAATCGAATCTTCGAAGTTGTATCCGTTCCAGGGCATGAATGCGACTTGCATGTTCTGGCCTAGTGCCAATTCACCCAAATCGGTTGAAGCACCATCGGCGAGTACATCACCCTTTTCAACTTTGTCACCCGGTTTAACCAAAGGTTTTTGGTTAATACAGGTATTCTGGTTGGATCGAGTATATTTTGTGAAGTTGTAGATATCAACACCTGGGTCACCAGCCGTTGTCTCTTTATCATTGACACTAATAACCACTCGGCTTGCGTCAACTGAATCGACAATACCGCCGCGTCCTGCCTTCACGATGGTGCCTGAATCGATCGCTACAACGCGCTCCATTCCAGTACCGACGATAGGTTTTTCTGCTCGCAGACAGGGAACTGCCTGGCGTTGCATGTTCGATCCCATCAATGCTCTGTTAGCATCGTCGTGCTCAAGAAACGGTATCAAAGATGCTGCAACCGAAACGATTTGTTTAGGCGATACATCCATGTACTGAATCTTATCGACAGTCATTAAAGTCGCTTCATTTTGAAAACGACAGGGGATTAATTCGTCGGTCATTAGACCTTTTTTATTGATGGTGACATTAGCCTGTGCAATCGCATACTGACCTTCGTCTATCGCCGACAGGTATTCGACATCGTCGGTTACCTTGCCGTTGATTACCTTTCGATAAGGCGTTTCAAGAAAGCCATAGTGATTGGTACGAGCATAAACAGACAGCGAGTTGATGAGACCGATGTTTGGTCCCTCAGGTGTCTCGATTGGACAAACCCGTCCGTAATGCGTTGGGTGTACGTCACGTACTTCAAAACCAGCACGCTCTCGCGTCAAACCACCTGGGCCTAACGCTGAAACACGACGTTTGTGCGTAACTTCTGACAATGGATTGTTTTGATCCATGAATTGCGACAACTGACTTGAACCAAAGAATTCCTTCACAGCTGCAGCAACTGGCTTGGCATTGATAATATCCTGCGGCATCAAACCTTCAGATTCAACCAGACCAAGACGATCACGAACCGCACGCTCAACACGAACAATACCGGTACGAAATGCATTTTCTGCCATTTCGCCAACACTACGAATTCGACGATTACCCAAGTGATCGATATCATCCACACGACCATTACCATTACGGATGTCAATCAATACCTTCATTGCATCGACAATATCATCGGTAGACAGAGTACCTTCACCGATAATTTCTTCACGTCCAAGGCGACGATTGAATTTCATTCGTCCCACTTCAGACAAGTCATAACGCTCGCTGTTAAAGAACAGGTTCTGGAACAGGTTCTCAGCCGAGTCACGCGTTGGTGGCTCGCCAGGACGCATCATGCGGTAAATTTCAACTTTCGCTTCGAGATCGTTTGTCGTTGGATCAAGTGCCAGTGCGTTTGAGATAAAAGCACCGTGATCAATTTCGTTAGTGAAAATGGTCTTGATTTGCTTAATGCCTTTTTCACGAATTAAGACGATTAACTCTTCTGTAATCTCTTCATTCGCGTTGGCGAATACTTCACCTGTTTCAGTATCAACCAAATTATCAGCAAGGATTTTACCGAGCAGAAAATCTTCTGGAACCACTAATGATTTAATGGCTGATTTTTTCAAATCTTTGACGTGCTTAGCGGTAATACGACGCCCTTGTGGCACCATCACTTCGCCTTTTACTACGATGTCGAATGTGGCGGTATCACCTTTCAGTCTTTCAGCGACCAAAACCATATCGATATTAGATTTTTTGATTTTGAATATGTCATGCTCAAAAAACATATCCAGCATCTGCACACTATCAAAGCCGAGAGCACGCAGAAGAATAGTCGCAGGCAATTTACGGCGACGATCGATACGGACAAACAGCGAATCCTTTGGATCAAATTCAAAATCGAGCCATGACCCACGGTATGGGATCACGCGAGCTGAATATAATAATTTTCCGGATGAGTGTGATTTGCCACGATCGTGGTCGTAAAACACACCAGGTGAACGATGCAACTGAGACACGATAACACGCTCTGTGCCATTGATTACAAAGGTACCGTTATTCGTCATCAGGGGCATTTCGCCCATGTAAACTTCTTGTTCTTTAACGTCTTTTACCGAACGATTTTTAGCAGAGGCTTCTTTGTCATAAATGACAAGCCGTACTAGCACTCGCAATGGTGCGGCATAAGTGAGGCCACGGATTTGACATTCTTTAACGTCAAATACTGGGGGATTGACTCGATAGCTGACATATTCCAGCTCGACGTTGCCAGAAAAACTGACAATCGGAAAAATAGATTCAAAAGCGCGCTGTAAGCCAGTGCCTTTTTGAATGCCATCAGGATTTAGAAAACGTTTATACGAATCCGTTTGAATAGCCAGTAGATAGGGTTCATCGATCACTGCGGGTCGTTTGCCGAAATCCCTGCGAATACGTTTTTTCTCAGTAAAAGAGTAAGCCATTTATAGTCCTCGTAAAAAAACCGTTTTCATGTCACGTTCTTAATGCCACATTGGGTAGCGCGTTGTTTATTCGGCAGCTATGAACAATTCATAAAAGCCATAAACAGGCGCGGGCCGATGACGTTTTCCGCCACCAGCCCTTGCTTGTAAGTGTTGGGTAAAGTTACCCGACAACTGTTTCAATACTTAATTACTTAAGCTCTACAGTTGCGCCAGCTTCTTCAAGCTGCTTTTTAAGATCTTCAGCTTCCGCCTTAGATGCTGCTTCTTTGATAGTAGCTGGTGCGCTTTCTACCATGTCCTTAGCTTCTTTCAAGCCAAGGCCAGTGATGGCGCGAACTGCTTTGATAACGCCAACTTTCTTTTCACCAAAACTAGCTAGAACTACGTCGAACTCGTCTTTTTCAGCTTCAGTTTCGCCACCAGCGTCGCCGCCTGCAGGTGCTGCCGCGACTGCTGCTGCCGCTGCTGATACGCCGAATTTTTCTTCCATTGCTGAAATTAAATTGACTACTTCCATTATTGTCATGCTTGATAAAGTTTCAAGAATGTCGTCTTTAGAAACTGCCATTGTTCTTCTCCTGATACAGAAATAATAAAATAGTTAAGCTTGTTTTTGATCGCGAATCGCGGCAACTGTTCGAGTTAGCTTGCCCGGTACTTCGTTCATAGTACGCACAAGTTTTTCGACAGGTGCTTTCATAACGGCCATCAGCAAACTAATTGCTTGATCGTATGTTGGTAATAAAGCCAGTCGTTTAAGCTCTGACGGATCCAGTAACTCACCGCCAAAGGCGATTAGTTTAACGACTAGTTTATCGTTGGAATCTGCATACTTTTTCAGAACACGGGCAGCGCTGCCTGGCTCGTCCATAGAAAATGCATAGACCATTTGACCTTGTAACGCATTGCTCATGCAGTCGCAGTCCGTACCTTCAAATGCGCGACGTGCCAAGGTATTCTTGACTACACGTAAATGAACATTGGACTCACGCGCCTGAACACGTAATTGGGTCATCTCACCAACCGACAAGCCCTGATACTCAGCCGCGATAACAGAATGTGCATCGACAGCAGCCTGCGCTACTTCGCTCACCACTGCTTGCTTTTGCTCGAGTGTTAAAGGCATATAAGTTCTCCTGATTAATAAACCATACTGAACAAATGTTCAGCCCTTCAGTCCCTTCTGATATTGCCAGCCTGATATCACTACCAGGATCACACTACCTATTCCTTCACGACCTCTTAACCAGATATTTCTGTCTCAGAAGACCGTCTACGCAGGAAATTAAGACTCACTACTTAGCCCTTAACACTTAAGTTAAGCTGCTAGGCATGGGCCACCCACGGTCTTTGACGAGTCGCCAGCGTCACTAATTAATAATGCAATTAACAATATAATTAATAATGACGCCGGCGTTCTCAAAGATTCCTAAAAACAAGTCTATTTAAGCTCTAGACTCGTTTGGTCAACCGCAACACCCGCACCCATGGTGGTTGAGATTGAAATTTTCTTTAAATAAACACCCTTCGCTGTACTCGGCTTGGCTTTTTTCAAGTCAGCCAGCAGGAACTCCAGGTTTTCGCGTAATTGCGCGACTTCAAAACTAGACTTTCCGATAGTGCAGTGAATGATGCCACCTTTGTCAGTTCGGTAACGAACCTGACCAGCTTTGGCATTTTTAACTGCTGTTGCCACGTCTGGTGAAACCGTGCCAACTTTAGGGTTAGGCATTAAGCCACGAGGACCTAACAGCTGACCTAACTGACCAACGACACCCATGGCGTCTGGGCTAGCAATAACAACGCCAAAGTCGATATCGCCTGCCTTCATTGATTCAGCCAAGTCCTGCATACCAACAACGTCAGCACCAGCAGCTTTTGCTTTTTCAGCATTTTCGCCCTGTGTAAAAACAGCCACTCGGACAGTTTTTCCGGTACCGTTTGGCAATACACTAGAACCACGAACATTTTGATCCGACTTACGGGGATCAACACCCAAATTGATGGCAGCATCTACCGCTTCGTCAAATTTGGCTGTGCTTAATTCTTTCAGTAACTGCAAACCTTCATCGATTGCATACTGTCTTGTCTTGTCAATTTTCTCATTAATTGCGACGAAGCGCTTTGATGTTTTAGCCATGTTACACAACCTCCACGTCGAGGCCCATACTACGGGCACTACCAGCAATAATATTAACCGCAGCGTCCATATCGTTCGCATTCAGGTCAGCCATTTTAGTTGTCGCTATTTCTTCTAATTGAGCACGAGTTACCTTGCCTACTTTATTAGTATTTGGCGTACCGCTTCCTTTAGTCAGTCCAGCAGCCTTCATCAGTAATACTGAAGCAGGAGGTGTCTTGATTTCGAAGGTAAAGCTCTTATCACTGTAAACCGCAATAACAACCGGTAACGGCATGCCCTTTTCGGCTTCCTGGGTTTGTGCGTTAAACGCTTTACAAAACTCCATGATGTTAAGACCATGCTGACCCAGTGCTGGACCAACCGGTGGACTTGGATTTGCAGCACCAGCGGGCACCTGCAACTTAATGTAATTGATTATCTTTTTAGCCATAATGACTTTCTCCTGGGTTCAAACGGACTACTCAATTCGCCCTCCCCATACTTGATTGAAAATACTTAAAAAAACTAACTAAACTTCTATCAACCCTTTTCAACCTGACCGAAGCCAAGCTCAACCGGAGTAGAGCGACCAAAGATTTGAACCGAGACGAGCATTTTACTTTTCTCGTAATTGACTTCTTCGACAACACCATTAAAGTCATTGAAAGGCCCGTCGTTAACGCGAACCACTTCACCAACTTCGAATAAAACTTTAGGTTTCGGCTTATCGACACCAGCTTCGACCCGATTCAAGATCGAATTAGCTTCTGCTTCGGTAATCGCGGCTGGAGTAGAACTTGTTCCACCAATAAAGCCAAGCACCTTAGGTACCTGCTTAACCATATGCCAGGTATCATTATTCATTTCCATCTGAACCAATACATAACCAGGGAAAAACTTACGCTCACTCTTCCGTCGAACACCGTCTCTCATTTCCACGACCTCTTCGGTCGGGATAAGAATTTTTCCAAAACTCTGTTGAAACTCGGAGGTAAGAACACGGCTTTCTAACACTTTCTTTACATAAGCTTCAAAGCCAGAGTAGGCATGCACAACATACCAACGCCATGCCTCATTGACCACCTGCTCGACTTCTGAATCTTCTGCAGCGACCTGTTCCTGTCCTTCTACTTCATCGTTCGACATATCACTCATTTAACCAGCTAATCTTAAGTACGTTCATCAAGCCAATATACTGCGAACACCCCAACCCAAAACAGAATCAACCGCCCAAAGCATGAGTGCAACTACAAACACCATGATCATAACCATAAGTGTTGTTTGAATCGTTTCCTGCCGAGTTGGCCAGACCACCTTACGTACTTCAACCCTGGCATCCTTAAAGAACCCAAGTGCCTTTCGTCCAATATCGGTAACCGAAACCAGAAAAAACGAAATCCCAACTACTACCAGTAAACCAAGGACTCGAAATAACTGAGACTCACCTTCAAAATAGTAATAACCAGCAACAGCACCAATCAACACTATCAAAGCGACTATCAGCTTTAACGTATCAATACTTGACGCTGGCTGTTCAGCCTTTGCTACCACGAAAATACCTCGACCTTTTGCGAATATGGCAGGACAGGAGGGAATCGAACCCCCAACCTGCGGTTTTGGAGACCGCTGCTCTGCCAATTGAGCCACTGTCCTAAACTTGGCGACGGAACTAAAACCCGCCCTAAATATTATCGCCTCCAAACGAAGGGCGGGGATGGTAGCCCATCTCCCGCCCTGATGCAATAATATATTCACTTACTTATTCGAGTATCTTACCCGACATTCTTAATCAATATTTTTGATCAACTTTCTTAATCAAGAAGTTCAATAAAGAATCTTATGCAAGGATCTTAGAAACAACACCCGCACCAACGGTACGACCACCTTCACGAATTGCGAAGCGTAGTCCATCGTCCATTGCGATTGGTGCTATCAGGGTAACTTCCATCTTGACGTTGTCGCCTGGCATTACCATTTCTATTCCTTCT
>JBDNJA010000054.1:0-43833 GCA_041688005.1 Gammaproteobacteria bacterium | reverse complement strand
TTAATAGCGAAATTTTCCTCTGCCCATTTCAAATAAGTGGTCGACATATCGACATTAACCACCTGCTTCGCATCGCCAAGGGCCGCTTGCACGCCTGCCGAACCGGTATAGCAAAACAGGTTCAAAATTGACTTGTTGCTGGCGTAATTTGATATCAATTGACGCGTTAAACGATGATCGAGAAATAGACCGGAATCTAGATAGTCACTCAAATTTATTAACAAAGAAGCGCTCCCTTCACGAACCTGAAACAGTTCACCCTGACTATCTTGCTTCTGGTGCTGCTGTTTTCCCCGCTGCCGTTTCTTGGTTTTACAGAATAGATATTGATCTTCAATGTCAAAAACCTGCTTCACCGCCTGCTTGGCTAACTCTATGCGAGCTTTGGCTATCTTTTCCTCGATCGTCTTTGGTGCCTGATACTCTTGCAAGTGGTACCAGTGGACAGACGGATTAACCTCGCTTTGATACACATCAAGCGCAAACGAAAATTCGGGTAAATCGGCATCATAAACACGGTAACAATTCACTTCATTGCGCTTAGCCCAACGTCGTAAGTGCCTGGCATTTTTTTGCAATCGATTCAACAGTGGCGTGATTGACTCGATTTGATAGTCTTTTAACTCCGTGCTTTCCTGATTAGCAGGCTGACGTGCGATCGTTTCTGCTGGTTTGACATCTATATCTTTGCTTTCTGTATCCTTACCTTCCGTATCCTTTAAAGGCTTTTCAGAAATTTGGAAACTAGCGAGCAAACAATCGATAGGGCCATTACGCAGTGTTTTTTTGTAATGACGACTAAGACGCAATCGATGCAACAGATCAGGATTGGCAGAAATTATATGCACTTCGGCTGGTGCCAGGCGCTTCAAACTATTGCCGATTTCACCATACAGAGAAGCCAGGCCTTGCTCGCTTTGCAACCGTTCACCATAGGGTGGATTACTGACAATGATGGTTGGCCGAGTGCTTGCCTCGATGGAAAATACGGCTATTTCCTGATGTGAGAAATCGATTAATTCCTCGACACCCGCCCGCTCAGCATTGTCTTTCGCGATACGAATGGCATTGACGTCATAATCACTCGCGTAAATCTGGGTATCAACGGCACTCTCCACCTGTTCTTCGGCCTGTTCTAAACAGCTTGCCCACAGCGCCTGGTCGTGTTGATTCCAGTTTAAAAAGCCGAAATAATCTCGATCGAGTCCTGGCGGAATATTGGCGGCTATCATGGCGGCTTCGATAGCGAATGTGCCAGATCCACACATAGGATCGATGAAACGGTGCGTTTTCGCTCGCTCAAAGTGCCAACCTGCATGTGCAATCATCGAAGCGGCTAAATGCTCTTTTAAAGGCGCACCTGCGTGCTCACTTCGATAACCCCGTTTGTGCAAGCTTTCACCCGAAAGATCCAAGCTTAACTTCGCTTGATTTTTATGGATATTGATATGGATATGAACATCTGGCTGGTTTCTCTCGACTGTCGGACGAGCATTCACTCGTTCACGAAACTGATCGACTATCGCATCTTTTATCTTCAGCGATGCGTAGTGCGTGTGATCAAGATTCGAGCGTGATAGCGTGGCCGATACCGCGAACGTATTTTGAGCGCCAAAATGCTCACTCCAATCAATATCAAAAATGCCTTGATACAACTCGTCTTCGTCTTCGACTTTAAATGTCTTTAACTGACAAAACACTCGGTTCGCTAATCGTGAATGGAGACAGGCTCTATACGCATTTTCGATGTCGCCAATGACTTCGATGCCACCATATTGCTTCGTTATATGCGAATCACAGGTGTGCAATATCTGACGTATTTCATGGAATAAAAGCGTTTCAAAACCTTTATGTCCAGTTATGAATAAAGTCAATGAATTCAACAAGCTAATACTTTCTCCATATCGCTTTAAAAATTAACGGCGCATTCTAGTTTATGTCTTCTAGATTAGCTAATGGGATTCAGACCAGAAATATCGCTCGATCCCGGATGTAAATTTTTAATATGTAAATCTGTTTGTGGGAATGGAATAATAATTCCAGCCTGGTGGAAGGCTTCGGCAATCGAGTAATTGATGTCACTCAAAACGACCATTTTGCTATCAATATCGGTAATAAATGCTCGCAGTTCGAACATTAAGGCGCTTTCGCCAAACTCCCTGAATAGAACCCAGGGCTGATCAATGCTAGGACTGCGGGTGATCACCATCGGGTGCGCATGAGCAATATCGACAAGAATTTTTTCAACTTGTCGAGGATCAGTGCCGTAGGCTGCTCTAATAGGCACTTTGACTCGACCAATCGAATCACTCAACATCAGGTTAGTGACTTGATTGGCGATAATTTCAGCATTGGGCACGATGACATCGGCGCGATCAAAGGTCTGAATTAAAGTCGATCGTAGCTTAACCTTCTTAACGTAACCTTCGGTGCCGCCAACGATAATCCAGTCGCCAGTCTTCACCGGACGTTCGAACAACAAGACAATGCCAGATACAAAATTATTCACCACATTTTGCAGTCCGAAACCGATACCGACCGAGAGCGCACCCGCTATGAGTGCAAGGTTCGCTAGCTCGACACCTGCAACCGATAACCCAATTAGTAAAGCAATCACCAAACCAAAGTAACCCGTCAGAGTGATTAATGATTCTTTACTACCACGATCCATACTCGACCGATTCAACCAACTCTTACCAAGGCCTCGTTTTATCCACCCGACCACCGACAGAAGTACTGCGAAAACCAATAGGGCAATAATCAATTTGGAAGGGACTATGTGGATTGGCCCAGCGTCGAATCCGTCGATGACATAAGTTTGGATAGTCAATAAACTTCGATCAGACAAACCCCAAATTTTGAGAATTGCAGTCGCAAATAATGACCAGACAACGATGCCAAAGACCAATCTAAACCACATCGAACCAGGCAGATAATCACCCGGTTTCACCCCTATTTTACGCCGAATGAACTGCTGCCAGACAAACTCACCATCATCCAGGCTATCAAAAAAATCAGTCCACAAAATGACAATAATTCGTGTCAAAAACCAGGCTGATATCGAACCAACAACCCCAATTAGGATAAAGCTCGACAAATTGTTATATCCAGCCCAATCCGCAAACATACTCGACAACAAAGTCAGAATAATCATCGAACGTAACAAATGGGTGTTGGCTAAACCCTTAATATAACCAAGCAACCAAAATGCCCAACATAAATTGAGCACCACCATTGCTATATAGATATTTCGTAGCAACCCGGTCACTGAGTCCGAAAACTCATACAAATTACTCGCTGAAAAAATCAGGAATCCAACAAACAGTAACTTAGCGAGCAACCGTAAATGCCCAATCAAATTGAGCGCCACTTGTTTGGGTAAAGTAGTTAGCGGTTCTGCGGGGGCAATCGGGTTGAGTGTAATACGTAATATGAGGGTTAAAAATACATACAAAAATAGTCCTATCGAGACCAGAGCTATAAAGGGAAAGTGCCCAATAGTTAGGCTGACGTAGACAAAGTACGCGCTGAAAACAAAGGTCAGCAGCAACGTAACCATGTAATGCTTCAATCCCGCTAATAAGGATATTTGAAGCAATCGTGCAAAGCTGCGATGTGATTTCTTGTGATAATGTCGAACGCTTCGAGCCAGTAATTGTCGTAGCAAAACTATGCTAACAATCGAAATAATCACCATGATCGTCAACAAGTAGCGGTGTTGATATATAATATCGAAGCCCACAGTGGAAACGACAAAATCCAGTAACGAACTAATGCCCTCCATAGGGTCGTCAAGATTGCCTTGAATGTGATCCAACACCGAGCTATTACGGGTAAATAGCTGTAAAGCAATCAATGCTTGCTGGCGTTCGGTGGTGACTTCGATAATTTGATTACTGCGCAGGATGAGCAATCGGCAAGTAGCCAGTTGATCTTCATGCTTGCGTTGCAGCTCGGTCAAACTTTTGTGTTTTTCGCTCACTTCACGGTTTTCACTTTCTGCCACTTCGCCCAATAACTCAAGGTCTTCCGTTATTTTGCTAACGCTATTTTGGTTCGAGCGTATACATGAATCAATTTCTGACTTAATGGTTGTTACTGATTGTTGTAAACTTTTCAGTTCATCTATCAACAACGGTTTCTTTTGTTCTAGCTTTTTTTCGCTTTCGGTTAAACTTTTGTGCGATTCAACCACTAGCTCGCTAATTTCTAGATTGATATCGCCAAATATAGTGGCTGAATAGAGCAACAGAAATATTGGCAGTAATATTGAACGTGGCGAGATCATAATAATATAGGTTAATGGCGTAACAAATTTAGGGGTGTGAATATAACATTTTCAACCAGAAATTTTCTTTTATATGAAACACCCGCAGAAAATAAAAGATTGGCTAGGTGTCTGCCGGACATAGGATTAATCTACTGAGCCTGTAAAAATAATTGCGTAACTGCTTATTAACCACAACCTAAAAGACAGGAAAATATTATGAGCATCACAATGAACCAAAATAAACCAAAAGCACAGGCTAATGAATTAGCCAAAGATATTAAAACGCCACAATCCCACTTTTAAAAACCGGGCTCCATCGGTTAACTTAACTGGCGCTCTAATTTCTCAGCTCGATTTACACTATTGGCTCTCAATGAGTTCCTTGTAATAGTGACAGTGGCTCATATACTATGAGAAATCAATTACGTACCTTTCACACTGAACCTTATGAACCAAGATATTTCACCTCTCGAGCTTCGCAAAAAAATACGATTAGGATTATTTACCGGCAATACCTCGGGTTACTCCCAAGGGTTTGTTCAGGGCAACCTTTGTGTTTTACCTGCCGATTGGGCCAATGATTTTTTGCAATTTTGCCAACTCAATCCTAAACCATGCCCGCTCGTAGGAATGTCGTCTAATCCGGGGGATTATCATATTGCAACCTTAGGGGAAGACCTCGACATTCGAAGCGATATCCCAAGTTATCGAATATTCGAAGATGGCCAATTGAAACAAGAATTGAATGATGTCACTGACTACTGGCGAGATGACCTAGTCACCTTCGTATTGGGCTGTTCCTTTTCATTTGAAGAAGCCTTGATAGCCGATGGACTTGAGATTCGAAACGTCACTGAAGGTGTTAACGTGCCGATGTACCGTACCAATATCGACTGCGCCAGTGCGGGACGTTTTAGCGGCACGACAGTGGTCAGCATGCGACCAATGCTGGCAGTGGATGCCATTCGCGCGGTGCAGATTTGTACTCGATTTCCCTCTGTACACGGCGCGCCTATCCATTTTGGAACCCCCGATTTAATTGGTATTCAAGATATCAGTTCTCCAGACTTTGGCGATGCTGTCACCATAAAGGAAAACGAAGTACCCGTATTTTGGGCTTGCGGTGTTACACCTCAAGTCGTACTCGAACACGCTAAACCGCCCTTTTGTATTACTCACTCGCCCGGTGCGATGCTAGTGACCGATTTACCCAATAGCCGACTAGCAATCCTGTAGTAGAGAGAATTTAATGTTATTACTCAATTGTGATTTAGGCGAAAGCTATGGGTCGTGGACAATGGGCCGTGATGCCGATGTGATGCCGCATATCGATCAAGCCAATATTGCCTGTGGATTTCATGGCGGCGATCCACTCGTGATGCAAAAAACACTGGCTCTAGCAAAGCAACATAACGTTATGGTAGGCGCGCATCCAGCCTATCCTGATCTTGTGGGCTTTGGTCGTCGTTCGATGAACTGTTCACATGATGAAATAGTCGCGATGGTGAGCTATCAACTATCGGCCATCGACGGTATGGCTAAAAACCAGGATATTGATCTCGCATACGTCAAGCCTCATGGCGCCCTGTATAACGACATGATGTCTAAAGGCTCGGTTCGATCGGCCATCATACAAGCCATTGCGAACTATCATCGGCCCGTAAAACTAACGCTGTTAGCAACCAATGAGGCTGCTACCCACCGAGCAGAAGCAAAGCAGGCAGGTATTGAGTCGTTATTCGAAGCTTTTGCTGATCGTTGTTATGACGATGACGGAAAGTTACTCGCCCGTAGTCAACCTGGCGCAGTCCATAATCGCGAGAAAATGCTCGCACAAGTAGCACAAATTTGTGAACACGGCACGGTCACCTCGGTGAGTGGAAAAACGCTAGATCTATCGCCCGATACCCTCTGTGTTCATGGCGATAATGATGAAGGCATTTCTGCCATCATCGATATCCGCGCCATCATTCACGCTTAGCATCCACACTCGACACCGACTCACAATGAAAATTGAAATCGCAGGGCATGATGCCTTTATTGTTTACTTTGCCGACGAAACGAGTGCAGAGGTTTCCGCTTTAATACAAGCTGCGGTGAATAATTTGAACGCAAAAATGGCTGAACTATTAGTCGATTTAGTGCCTTCTTACGCGTCATTACTGGTTATTTATGACATCAACATCTGTGATCATTTTGAAGCTTTAAAGAGACTAAGACTGGCACTATCAAATCTCAACACGGTGGATACGGCCTCGGGCGAATTAATCACTTTGCCAGTTTATTATAGTATGGAGTCGGGGCCAGACCTGTCGGTGATTGCTGAGCAAGCCAATCTTAGCATTGAGCAAGTGATTCATATTCATCAACAGGGAGAATACCGCGTGTACGCCATTGGATTCGCACCGGGATTCGCTTATCTTGGTGAAGTTGACCCGCGTATTGCAACCCCCAGATTAACAACGCCTCGATTAAAAGTACCCCGTGGCGCGGTCGCAATCGCAGATCGCCAAACGGCTGTTTATCCAGCACCGTCGCCGGGTGGCTGGAATTTGATCGGGCTATGCCCTACTCGCATGTTTGATCCTGATAAAACACCGACTATGCCAGTACAGGTTGGTGATAGAGTTCAGTTTAAAGCGATCGACCATGATGAATTCATATTACTCGGCGGTGAACTATGAGTTGTTTCATCGTTAAACAGCCTGGATTGCTCACCTTAATCCAGGATCGAGGCCGATATGGCGCACATAATTTAGGCTTAACCAATGGTGGGCCACTCGATCCATTGGCGTTTGACTGGGCTAATCGGTTACTAGGTAACGATATCAATGACACTTGCCTTGAAGTCAGTTTTGGTGGATTAACATTAGAATCGCAAGTCGGTAGTTCTATTGCGATAACGGGTGCTGAAGTTTCCTGCAAGATTAATGGCAATGTGATAGATCAATGGCGGTCTCATGCTATTAAGAAAAATGACCTGTTGGAGTTTGGCTATGCGACAGCGGGTGTACGCGCTTATCTTGCCGTTAGCGGCGGATTTCAGATAGCGCCAAGCTTTGGCAGCAGTGCCACCGTGGTACGCGAGAAAATTGGCGGCCTAAACGGTGACAAGCTTCAGTCTGGTGACGAACTAGCTTGCATTACCCGGGCCTGCACGACTGGATCAACAGACAGCTGCTTGTCGGTAGCAAAAACTGATCGTCCTCGATACGGCAACCAGGCGATACTTCGAGTTGTTTTGGGTTATCAACAACAGGCTTTCGAATCGTTAGAACAACTCAAGTTTTTCAGTTCTAATTATAAAGTTACTGATCGTAGTGATCGAATGGGATTTCGACTCGAAGGTGAAGCCATTCATACCGATATGGTTGGCATGTTGTCTGAGGGTATCTGTCATGGCGCAATCCAGATTCCTGCAGATGGTCAGCCCATCGTCCTGATGAGTGATCGACAGACTATTGGTGGTTACCCAAAGATAGGCTCAGTGATTCCGATTGATACTGCCAAACTGGCCCAGCTTCACCCAGGCTCGAGCATTAAATTTGAAAAAATTAGCCTTGAAGATGCACACAATATTCATACTCTGCACCAGTTTCGCTATCAAAATAGCGCACCTTTAAACCACTAAACTGAATTAACATTATGAGCAGTAATCTTGCCGAACTGACGTTAAGCCGACGTATAGAAGATATTTTAGTCGCCCGTAATTTGCGTGGTATGAAGACGGTGCAGCCTTATCTTGAGCCTGGCTATTGTTTGCGGGCAGCGCAGCTGTTACGCCATTGTAAGGGTAATATCCTCATTGGTACCGGCTTTCCGGTTGTAGACACTTTCGAAACCGATGGGCCGGTCGGCTCTATCGCATTGTATGAGTCACTTGAAGCGCTTGGTGCGAACCCTATCATTGTCTGTGGCAGACCAATTTCAGAGGCACTGTCAGGCAAATACCGAGTCCATGAAATTTGCGTAGGCGATCACGACCAACGTGAGCAGGAAGCACTCGACGCACTCGAAAAATATCAACCCGAGGCAATTGTATCAATCGAACGACCGGGTCAGGCTGCTGATGGTGGATATTACAATATGCGTGGCGAGAGTATTAGTGCTCGAACCGCCTGCTTCGACACTTTCTTAAATTTAAGCCAGTGCCCAACGATAGCCGTTGGTGATGGTGGCAATGAAATTGGTATGGGTAAAGTCAGTGAGGCTTTAAAAAGCCTTAATATCGTCCCATGCACGACCACCTGCGATGAACTGATTGTTGCCGATGTATCGAACTGGGGTGCATACGGCATTATTCCTTTTCTTTCCATTTGGAACGAACGTGACCTTTTAAAAGAAATCAACCCACTCGATATCTTAAAGTATATTTCAGAACTAGGCAGTGTTGATGGCGTCACCCGAATCAACCAATTAACCGAAGATGGGTTAGCGGTGACTGAAGGCGAATCGGTTTTACTCGAGTTACGCGAGGCTTGCGGATTTCCGATCGGTTAAACCGCTCGAAAATTAACACCACAGGGTGTCTCTAAAAATAGTGATTTTTTCGTGACTGTTTTTTGCTCCTCGACAATTGCTCCTGCATTGTTCTAATTAGTTACATCCCTGTAACGATGCACCAACAGTAGGCGCCCTGAGGCGACGGCGGCTATCGAGGAAAAAGTGCATTTTTAGAGCTGCCCTATGGACTGGTATAGAGTTATTCTTATTGTGGCTCTATTCCAGGTCGTTGTATTTCTGGTCTACTTGCGGCAAATTTATGTCCTCCAGATGATATTACTTTAATCGTCTAGCACACTTATTATCTCTCTCTAATTTTAAGGTTTATTATGTCAATTGCATATCTAAATGGTTCTTACATGCCACTCGAGGAAGCGAAAATTTCACCGCTTGATCGTGGTTTTTTATTTGGTGATGGTATTTATGAAGTGATTCCTTCTTACCACGGCAAAACCGTGGGTTTTGATCAACATATCTCACGTATGATCGAAGGCCTTGGCGCACTCGAAATTCAACATAAGTGGGATCACAAACAATGGCGTGAACTTTGTACGACGCTATGTGAGAAAAATGGTAATGCTAATTTAGGCATTTATCTACATGTCACTCGTGGTGCCGACAATAAACGTAACCACGCTTACCCTTTAGACATTACCCCGACAGTATTTGCTTTCACCTTCGAAATATCTGAACCACCTGTACCTAATCGTGACACGATCAAGCCTTATAGCTGTTCTACAGCGTCTGATTTACGTTGGGATCGATGTAACATCAAATCGATTTCCTTACTCGGCAACGTTATGCATTACCAGCAAGGCCATGTTAAAGGTGATGGTGAAATTTTACTTTATAATGACAAGAATGAACTCACTGAGTGCGGTGCCTGTAATGCTTTTATCGTAAAAGACGGTGTGGTGATTACACCGCCGCTAGACACACAAATTTTGCCCGGCATCACGCGTGCCTTAGCACTAAAAGTGATCCGAGAAGATGGTTCTATCCCACTAGAAGAACGCATCATCACCATGGACGAAGTCCGCAATGCAGATGAAGTCTGGATATCGAGTTCAAGTAAAGAGCTGATGCCAGTCACTAAACTAGATGGTCAACCAGTAGGCGACGGTAAAGTTGGAGCAGTCTGGGAAGCTGTCACTAAACTATATCAAGCTGGAAAGTTCGACTTTTAAGTATTGTTAATTGAGGCCTTTGCACGAGTGGGGACTTTATTCTTTGGCAAGGCAAAAGCGAACGGAATGAGGGAGTTTATTTTATATAGATGTCCGGTTGAGTATGCTTTTACCAAAAGTAGGCGTTTCTGAGCGATGCAGCCAAAGGGTAAAATAACAATCGTGCAAAGGTCTCAGAACATCAGCTCAAAACTAAAAAACCCTGTCATTGACGGGGCCTTTTTGGTTTAGGCTATTTTTAATAAACACAGCGTCTATTTCTATGGCTCTTTCTATTCCATAACATTTTCTTTTGAATAGCCATTTTTCTCTAGAATTCGACGCAGTTTGCGTAAAGCATCCAGTTGAATCTGTCTAACCCTTTCCCGTGTTACACCGAGTTCCGCACCTACTTCTTCGAGCGTACTCCGGGGATAATTGCGTAACCCAAAGCGACGAACAACGACATTTAATTGCTTTTCATCTAGCTGATCTAGCCATTCATCCAGATGCTCCAGCACCGACTCATCTTGCAAGATAGAAGAAGGATTAGTCTTGGTTTCATCAGGAATGATATCGAGTAATGGGCGCTCATCATCTCCCCCTATAGGGATATCTAACGAGGATACACGATCTGCCAGTGTAAACATTTTGGTCACGTTTTGTACTGGTTTGTTAAGTAACTTGGCAATATCGTCAGCAGTGGCTTCACGATTTAGTTCCTGTGTTAACTTACGTGCCGCTCTCAGATAGGTGCTGAGCTCTTTGATAACGTGGATTGGCAACCGAATGGTGCGGGTTTGGTTCATCAAGCCGCGCTCAATTGTTTGTCGTATCCACCAAGTAGCATAGGTAGAAAATCGAAATCCACGCTCGGGATCAAATTTTTCCACAGCTCTAATTAAGCCCAGATTGCCTTCTTCGATCAAGTCTAGCAATGCAAGACCACGATTCATGTAACGGCGTGAATTCTTAACGACCAAGCGTAGATTGCACTCAATCATTTTATCTCGCGCAACGGTATCGCCTTTGAGCGCTAAACGTGAGTAGTAAACCTCTTCTTCAGCAGTTAACAGTGTTGAAACTTCTATTTCTTTCAGATACATCCGTGTTGGATCAGTATCGGACGCTCGGCGACTATTGGTTTTCCGACGGTCAATCGATTTCCGACGATTAGCTATTTCTTCATCACCGCCAGCGCTGGCTTTCTTACTATCATTGACACCGCTATCACTATCATCAACATCATGTTCGTCGTCATCATCTTCGACGAATGTCGCATGATCACTCGTGGCTTCGCCCTTATCGAGATTAACATTGTCTACAGCACTGTCGTCAACTTCCATCCCGTCGAATAATTCCTCTGCTGGAATCTCGGAATTTCCTATTAATGACTTATCTTTCGAAGTCGCCATTCAAACTGCTCCATTTTGATGTTTGCTTCATCCTTTTATTTATTCGCTAAATAATCCATCGGATCAACTGGCTTTCCATCCTTTCTAATTTCAAAGTGCAACCTGGCTGATTTATTTTTATGTTGCCCCATTCTCGCGATAATAGCGCCAGCCTTTACGACATTCCCTTCACTCACTAAACGTTCTTTACAATAGGCATAAGCACTTAAATAAGTTTCATTGTGCTTAATAATGATGAGATTACCATACCCAACTAAACCATTACCACTATAGACCACCCTTCCCGCCGCAGTTGCTCGAACGGCTTGTCCCAACTTGCCGGCAATATCGACACCACGTCGGTCTAACTTTTTTATTGAAAACGTATTAAGAAGTTTACCTTTAACTGGCCAACGCCACCGTGCTGGGGGGTTAGTGTCGAGAGTACTTGATTCTACCGTTGATTTTACTAATGGCTGATCCGTCGTCGATGCGCCTGAAGCGTTGCTTGATGTGCTGCTAACCGGCGCCTGAGCAACGGTTTTCCTACCTGGATTGTACATCACCAATCGTTGCCCCAGATTGATTATGTAATCATCAGAGATTTTATTCCAGCTCGCTAACTCTTTGTAATCTAGCCCATAACGCCAAGCTATAGAATATAAGGTGTCAGATGGCTTTACGGTGTACCAGCCATTGCCTGCATGTCGGCTACTTTGTATCTGAGTAGATATGCAGCCTGAGACTAATAGCGTGATCAGCAAAATAGCGCAACACCGGATAATTCTGGTTAGTGCACAGGAACGCCAGGTAGCAGGGATTACTATCTTGATTGATTGCATGGTTACGCTATCGACCTTGACTACCGATTATTTTTGCCACTGATAAATCCCTATTACAATTACCAGAATAATGACGATGGCCCAGCCAATTCGTTCAATATAACGCATCAATTTATGTTCTATCGCAGGCCCAAAGGTTGCCAGGCACCAGGCAACTAGAAAAAACCTTGCCCCTCTTCCAATGAAAGAAGCGAGTAAAAATGGGATAAAAGCGAGCCCTAACGCACCGGCTGATAAGGTGAATATTTTGTAGGGAACCGGTGAGAAACCTGCGATTAACACGGCCCAAAAACCCCATTGGTTAAACCAGAACGTCACCTGGTAAAAAGTAGGCTGGTAACCCCATTCAATCAGTAAGGGTTGCACCTGGTCAAACAAAAAGGTACCAATTAAGTAACCAACGATACCACCACAAACCGACGCTATTAACGTTATCCATGCTAAAAACAATGCTTTTTCTGGCCGCGCAAGTGCCATTGGGGCGAGCATCACGTCAGGTGGTGGAAAGGGTAAGATAAACGATTCAAGAAAACTCAGTATCACCAGGTACCAAGGCGCTGACTTCAGTTTCGAAAACCGAATAACCGCGCTATAGGCGGTTTCAAATAACTTCATTACCCTAACCCTGGCAACAAAGGGACAAACGATACTTTTTCTAATGCTTCGCTGACTAGCCCTTTTGCTGTTTTGGTAATTTTCATCAAGGTTTGTTCATTACCATCATCAAAAGGAAAAAGCATAATGCCGTCATTGACGAGTTGCTGAGTTAATGCTTCGGGCACTTCTGAACAGGCTGCCGTCATGATGATGCGATCAAATTGGTAGCTTTGATTCGGCCAACCCATATTGCCATCGGTATGACGAAGTTGAACATTATAAATTTCAAGATCAGATAGGCGGTGCTTGGCTTGTTTGTGTAATGCTTCGATGCGTTCAACACTATAAACTTGGGGGAATATACTCGCCAGCACGGCTGTTTGATAACCGCAACCGGTGCCAATTTCTAATATTGAATTTGGAACACCATTAGTGAGAAGACACTGTGTCATCTGGGCGACGATATAAGGTTGCGAGATAGTCTGGCTGTAACCAATCGGCAACGCGGTATCTTCGTAAGCGCGATGAGATATGGCTTCGTCGACGAACAAATGCCGAGGTATGCTGCGGATCACATCGAGCACTTGCTCATTGACCACACCCCGCTCACTTAAGCGATTAACGAGACGGTCACGGGTACGCTGTGAAGTCATGCCGATACCCTGAAGACTTCTATTATTTGAAACCACTACGTCAAGGTACCTAACCAGTGTTGTAAAGAATCGATACTTTTATGTCGAGTTAAATCAACCTGTAACGGTGTAACCGACACCTGGTTCTGTGCTATCGCAAAAAAGTCAGTGCCTGGCCCAGCATCCTGCGCGTCTCCGGGTGGACCAACCCAGTAAATAGGTGAACCGTAAGGGTCTGCCTGTATCTCCATTTGCTCTGCCTTGTGCCGAAACCCTAAACGAGTGGCTTTGATAGGTTGAAGGTTGGCCAAGGTTAAATCAGGCACATTAATATTCAAAATTGAATCGCTAGGAATCGGTTGATCCACTAGTCTCTCGACAATTTGTCGCGTTATTTGCGCTGCAACTTGATAATTTTCTTCCCGTTTACCCGTCAGCGAAACTGCGAGTGCGGGTAATCCGAGATATCGACCTTCAATGGCTGCTGCGACGGTGCCCGAATACAAAACGTCATCCCCCAGGTTAGAGCCGTTATTGATGCCGGATACGACCATATCAGGCTTATTGTCTAATAGGCCCGAGATAGCCAAATGAACGCAGTCTGTTGGTGTCCCATCAACGCGGTAATAGCCCTCGGGTGTTTTCTGCACTCGTAGTGGCCGCATTAGCGTGAGAGAGTTACTCGCACCGCTTTTATTGCGATCTGGTGCGACTACGGTGATATCTGCGATCGCTGATAGCGTATCGGCCAGGATTCGGATTCCTGGAGCGAGATATCCGTCATCGTTTGTAACAAGGATGTGCATCAATAAAAAGGCCGAGAATGGCATCAAGAAACAAAGGCGGAATAATAAACTAAATCGATCCTTGCCTGCGATTTATTTACCTATCTCGACTCTATTTCGGGCCAGATGGGCGCTGCTGATTTAACATCGAACGCAATTGTAATAAGATAGTGAAGGTGATTGGAGATAGATTCAAAGCATTATGAGCGGCAAACTTACAGATGAGACTAGTTTCTCTGATTTGATGGGTGATGTTAAACGGCTAGATGATAGCCGGATAAATGTCTATCAAGGTCAGTCCAGGAAAAAACTACCTATTAAAAAACAAGCTTTTACATCTGAAACAGCTGATTTTTCGAGTATTAAGTATCAAAACCTGGCGCAGATTGACGGCAGTTTTTTCCATTCATCGATTCCGAAAAAACAACAAAGGAAAATTCGCCAGGGCACCATGCTAGTTGATGGTCATCTAGATTTGCATGGTTATAACCAACATCAGTCCGCTAAAGAATTAACTCTATTTGTCGAACACGCACTGTCGGTAGGCTTCCAGTTTTTGATCGTGGTGCATGGCAAAGGCAGTCGGTCTGAACATCAATCCGTGTTGAAACCACTCGTGCACCATTGGCTGGCTCAGCAATCGTTGGTTTTGGCCTGGTGTCCAGCACAACCCAAGCATGGTGGTAGTGGCGCTAGTTACATTTATCTGCGAAATGTTTCGGATTCTACCAACCAATGATAACGCCCTGTAATTGGGGCCTTATCAATTGGTTGAGAATATAGAAATCTCAGTCCACCTTTGACCCAATTTGATAACGTGACTATGCCACCAAGTCGCTACGCAATTTCCTGTTAAATGGCAAGGCCTGTATCGCTGATGATAAAAATCTACGAATAATTTCAGATTTTCTGGTTCCTTCGGAACGGACTTATGAATGTTTGAAATAGGCGCGGTGTAAATCGCTGTTTCCTTGAGCAGGAAAAATATAATTTTCTATATCGCCCTACACAACTATTCGTCAGCTTGTGGAAACACCTGAATGTGATCTGGTTCACCCTTCCCTTTTACAGCGAAGTCTAGGCGTTATTTAGCCGAGTGCCCACGGGTATTGGGGTGAAAGTCTAAAACCCGGAGCAAATTGTCTTTAGGTATAGGGTAGGAGAAATAACAGAATATCGAAAATATATATTATTCTTGATTGTTGAGAATTAAATAGATATTTAAACTTTCTCCTACCCTTATAAGGTATTAGTAGTTTTAACTGTTTATCAGGCCTTAGCATTCCAGGAACTGCAGTAACCTTTGGCGTTGACCAGTTTGCCGGAGAAAATAGCACATGGCCCCCACTCAGAATTAGCCTTTCCGGTGTAAAGCTGACACCCATCACAGAGCTTATTGGCTACCGTTGACTTATGGGTATACCCCAGCGCTTTAGCGGTTGCGTCATCAAGACTCAGTTTTGAGGTCTCCGCTGCGACAGCTGCCGTCTGATGAATTAACGAACTTAATGGAATCGCAATGGCTCCGATACCAAGCGCTTTTAGTAATGATCTTCGATTGTTAATCATAGTGTAATTCTCTTCAGTTATATCAAGTGTGAGCGACTTATCGCGAAATATGTCTAACCTTGTCCTGCTGAATTATTCATTCTATCCTTAGCAACGATTCACTCCTCCAACCTGGTCACAGCAGGTGCCAACCCCTTATCATGCGCCGCGAATATATGCTCTGGCGTAAAACTCTCCGCTACCGACTCTGACATTTCCTGAACAAACTTATCGGGAATTTCAGCTTTGGTCAAACAACCATCAATAGGATAAGGATAGATTTCGTCATATCTTTTTATATTTATTTGACTAACTCGCCTGAATATATGTGTGCGATTTAATTGATCTGGATGATCGAGTCCAGCGGATCCAACGATTTCCATCGCCGCTTTGACAGTTGCATCGTGGAAGCCCATGACACGTTTGGCTTTATCTTTGACCACGATTCCAGCAACCAGCGTAGGATTTTGCGTCGCCACACCGACAGGGCATTCATTACTATTACATATTAGCGACTGCACACAGCCCAGCGCAAGCATCATGCCTCTGGCGCTGTTACAGGCATCTGCACCTAGAGCAATGTTTTTTACCAGATGAAACCCAGTAAATACTTTACCACTGACGATTAGCTTGATATCGTTTTTTATACCGAAGCCAATAAGCGTATCGTAAACAAAACTTAAGGCTTCTCGCAGTGGCATACCGACTGAATTTGAATATTCTAAAGGTGCTGCACCTGTCCCTCCCTCGCCACCATCAACCGTTATGAAATCTGGTTTTATACCTGTTTTCACCATTGCTTTGCACAGTGCAAAAAATTCACTTTGCCTTCCTATACACAATTTAAAGCCTATCGGTTTTCCACCTGAAAGGTCACGTAGTTGTTGAATAAAACCCATCATTTCAATTGGTGTTGAGAATGCTGAATGTGTCGGAGGTGAATCAACGCGTGTACCGACTTCGACCGACCGGATGCTGGCAATTTCTACCGTATTTTTATTCGCAGGTAAGATGCCGCCATGACCCGGCTTCGCACCCTGAGATATTTTTATTTCAATCATTTTAATGTTGTCTTTGGTCGCCATATTTTTAAACGTATCGGGGCAAAAATGTCCCGCTTTGTCACGACAGCCAAAGTAACCAGTACCAATTTGCCAAACCAAGTCTCCACCGTATTCAAGGTGATGTGCGCTAACACTGCCTTCTCCTGTGTTATGAAAAAAACCGCCCATCTTTGCACCATTATTTAAAGCCTTGATTGCCTGACTGCTCAAAGAACCAAAACTCAGGGCTGAAATGTTAAAAATGCTGGCGCTGTAAGGTCTTTGGCATTGCGGTCCACCGATAGTAATCCTCGGATCAGGTCTCTCTTCGTGTATATGTTTCGCAGCCATAGAATGACCTATCCATTCATAACCTACCCGCTGAGTGTCTACTTTAGTCCCATAAGGCACTGTATCCATCTCCCCTTTTGAACGCTGATAAATGACTGACCGAAACATTCTATTAATCGGCGCACCATCAATCTCCGATTCGAAAAAGTACTGTCTTAGGTAAGGACGGAGAAACTCCATAATCCAGCGCCCCCGGCCTAGCACTGGAAAAGTTCGCCATAAAGCGTGCCTTGTCTGGTACATATCGTATATGCCTGTGACGGCGACAGGCAAAATGATCACAAAAGCCCAAAGTATTGGGGGCCAAATAAAGTAAACCAATCCAGTGAGTACAATGGAAATGAATATGCTATAAACGAACACTCTTCTCATAGGATTTTATATACTCTAAATGCCTGTCAAATTAATCATTATTGGTATCAGCATGCCTATAGACGAACCAAATTTCAAATGGTTACAGTCAGAGTGGAATGAAGTTTTATCGGAAAACCTAAAACCTGAGATCCATCTATGACTCTCATCTCTTTGTATGATTCCTTGTTAATTTCGAATTGTCAGATTAGCTCTAATCTTCATACCCAGAATTGTTCGACCCAACATAGGTAACCAACCTGCCTAAACCCAGTATCCATTGCAACCCTTGCTCAACACCCTTCTCATCGGGTTCTGTTAGCGCGTCTAGATTATCAGGCAGATCTATTTCTCGCCCGGGCTGATCGCAGATTAAAGAAGAAATGAAATATTTATTTGTTTTTACAGAAACTGAATTAAATTTGTGATCTGTACTCAAATCTGTGACGACCATGTCAATTTAGAGGTGTTGATCAATGAAATCTAATGACCGTAACAGTAAAAATATCGGCTTATTTGCGATCCTAATAATTGGAATTATACTGCTCAATAACAATACATTTGCAGTCACAAAAAATGGATTTGATCTCACTAACGCCACGTTTTCAGCGGATCAAATTCTGAGTGGTGGTCCACCGAAAGATGGCATTCCAGCAATTTTTAAACCGAGGTTAATCGCGGCAGTATCAGCCAGTTATCTAAAGCCTGATGATCGAGTGATTGGGGTCGAACTTGATGGCATATCAAGGGCTTATCCGATTTCAATATTGAATTGGCATGAAATTGTTAACGATAAAATAAAACAGCATTCGTTTGCGGTTACCTATTGCCCACTATGCGGTACAGATGTTGCTTTTTATTCGAAACTACGAGGTAAGGATGCTGAGTTCAGCGTTTCCGGGTTGTTATATAACAGTGATGTATTGCTTTATGATCGCGAAACCGAATCGCTTTGGTCTCAAATTTTAGGTGAAGCTATTTCTGGCGAGTTAGTTGGAGAAAAGCTCAAGGCGATCCCGATTAGCCATACCACCTGGCGAGATTGGTTGAAGCAGTACCCAGACACTACTGTGTTGTCGGACAATACCGGATTTTCCAGAGACTATAGTCGGAATCCCTACCAGGCTTATGAAAAGACTAGATCGCTTTATTTCCAGGTGAATAACAAAGCACCGGCCACCTACCATCTAAAGGAACAGGTAATAGGAGTAGAATTTGATGGCGTTTTTAAGGCTTACCCATTCGCCGAACTGGATAAACAAGGGCTATCTACATTTGAGGATACTGTCAAAGGAACCGGTATTACCATCGTCTGGGATAGCTTTAATCGCTCTGTAAAACTGTTTGATAAAAATGGGGATAGAATGGCCGGTGTCCAGGGGTTCTGGTTTGCATGGTTTGCTTTTCATCCTGACACATTGGTTTTTAAGGGTAGTTAACTGTCCTACGAACTTGTCGAACTTAGGATGAATGTTTAGGTTTTGGCTCGCTAACGACTTCAGTTCTTCGTACCCTATGTCGTCCCCTGGCAAGAAGTAATAATTTAGCCTTTACTGCCGATACGAGTTGCCCTTTTTATCGAGCATAGCTTTTTGCTGCTCAAAGTGAGCGTATGACTGGCCACGAAATTCATCCCAGCTTTGTGCCGTTTCGCGGGCTAATTCATCGGGTAGAACATTGAGTGGCTGCCCGGTTGAGTAGGCCAGCACCATAGTCTTGCAGGCTTTTTCGAGATAATACAGATCCTCGAATGCTTCGTCGACCGTCTCACCTATCACAGTGACTCCATGATTACCCATCATCAATGCCTTTTTACCGGCAAAGGTATCCATGATGCGCCTACCTTCTTCATCACTGGAGGCAATGCCGCCAAAATTGGTGTCATAGGCGATACGCTCGTAGAACCGTGCGGTATTGTTGTCGATCGGCAATATACGTGAGTCTTTCAACGTTGAGAGTACCGTCGCATAGGTAGAATGCACGTGCAGAATAACGCGTGCTTGCGACAATGATTCATGCACATTGCCATGAATACTCCAGGCAGAAGCATCGGGGGCTTCGTCAGTCTGCATAATGCTGTCGTCTTCACTATCGAGCAACTGCAGGTTGCTAGCAGTGACATTTGAAAAATGCATCCAGCGACGGTTCATCAGGAACAGCTTGCCGTCTGGGGATACCGCTGCGCTCAGATGGTTGGCGACCGACTCATGCATATCCATCTCATAGATAAGCCGGAAAGCAGCCGCCAGATCGACCCGTAGTTCTTGTTCTGTTTGCATTTGGCTTATCCCCAACAGCTTTCGGCCGTCTGAGTCTCTATCGCTGACTGAAGCGGTGCAATTACTTCCGCCTCTGGATGTTTAGCACGCAAGACACGGTAAGTGCTGCGCAGTTCGCCACGGTCAACATAACAACCGCGCAGGTGCCTTGCGCCACTGCCCTTGATAAAGGAAGCTCGGCCGTGGGCGATACGGTGGTTGTCGAACACGATGCACTCCCCGGCGTTTAGACGGAAGGTCATCAGATATTGAGGGTCCTGCAGCATCTGTCCAAACTTGCGGAAAGCGGGATAAAAAGTATCCATTTCACGCTGATGGAAATCAAATACATCGGCCAGGTGCTGACTGAAATTGATACCGCTGACTTCTCCATTATTAGGGTCGAGTTCGATGATTCGTTGCTTCGCGCGCACATCCTGATAGCTCGTGGTATAGCGATAAGGCACGTCGTATTCAGTGAGTATTCGAAAGTATTGCGGATACGTTTGTTTCAACACATTGGCCACTGCAGTTGCATCGACGAACAAACTGTTGCCGCCTTGTGCATCATTGGCTCGGCAGTGCAAGAACTGGACACCGGGAGCAAGCTCTTCGGCTGGCAGGTCAGTATGCAACTCAAGCGCCTTGCTCGTGTAGGCAAGGTTTTCGGGGTTCACTTTGGATTTGACATCAAAGGTGTAACCAGAAAATGACGGCCGCACATTACCGAACAGTTCGCATAGGGTTTTCAGCCCTTCGTCTGAATTCGGCATACCCTGAATCAGGGCGACACCTTCATCCAACATCGCTTCTGCCCAATCGGCGACACTGGCCTGGTTAGCCATGACATCATCATAGAAAAAACGCGCCATGTCCGGATAGTGATCACCACACCAGGTTTTACGCTCACGAACGGCCAGATCACCATGATTTTCACCCTTGTGCCAGCGACCAAGCCAATTTAGATCGTAGCGGCTTTGATAGTCATCACTCCAAACAACTTCCAGTGAGCTTTCATTTAACCAGGCGCTTGTAGCGTGCAGATCATCAGATTCTTCGAGGATATCAAACGTACGTTCCTGAGTGCTGCTATCCCACGAGGTAATACAGTTATCTCGTAACCAGAAGTAATTGAAGTAAACCATTTCTCCATTCATAGGTAGTTCTAGGCCCGTTCCCAGTAATACAACATCAGTCATTCAAAGGTGCTCATTTATGTTTATTTAAAAAACCGATTGTAGCATTTTGGCTATGCTAATGGTGAAAGCTATCGAGGTTAATTGGCACAGTGAGTGACTCATTGTTAGCGGATCACGAGATCGAAACGATAAATAGGGAAAGGTAAAAAAGAGTTAAGTAGGACACCCGTCCAGAACATAGCAGTCCAATATCCGATTATTCGGCCGACCTATTGTTAGTGTTATTTTACGTGAGTTCCGTTAGGCAGAAAAAACTTTTCACAAGCTCGGATGCACGGCGAACACAACGAGGGCTGTAATGGTAATAAGGGACAGCATCTAGAGAAAACAACGTCTTCCTTAATCTTGGCATCACAGTATTCTTTTTTGAATGTGGGTTAGATTTACCTAGGAGGTGGGCTTTGATGTCAATTTATTATTTTGGGTGCCTATAATGGTTATCCTCATAAGCTCTATAGGTCTTGACCCTATATACCGCATTTCTCAATAATCATGGGCGACTCAGGATCACATCCCCAAAATACGCAACGCTAGACCCGCCGCCATTATCACTGTCACAAAAGATACCAAGCTTGGTCAGTCTTGGGTTTTGGCCTAAACCACCCACATCACTGTAAAGCTTCATCAAATCGACAGTTTGATCTTGCCAAATCCCATCCGCATCTGGGCTACCATTCGCAACAAGATGATAAAAATTACCAATCACCTTGACGAACAGGTTAACGTCGGGGACATCACTGCTTACGTTAAGCGACCAATACAACGCCCAGAAACGAAAATGCAAGCTCCAGATTATATTCACGAATAGGCTATTGCCGTTTGGCGGTTGTGGTGGTTTGTCGGTTAATTCACTGAGATATTCGATCTCGGTTGCCTGTTTTTTCAGGCCATGTCGCGTGGCTTCATGATTGACAAACCGACTGATGGTTTTGAAGTGTTTGAGTGAAAGCGATTTGATATAGTCGTTTGTGGCGCTGCTAGAATCGCCATTCACCGAGTAGATGCCAACTCGCAAAGTTTGATCCCAGCTCGCTACTCGAAGTTTTTGATAGGCCTGATATGCGGCGACTAGAAACAGGATTAATAATAAAATCAGGTAACGCGCATATCGGGCTTTTTTGCTCATTGATCAAATCAACTAAGAAACTGCTCGGCTTCGTATAACACATTCATTCCCGCTGGTTTTTTGCAGGCATTTTCACTGATAAAACGTCGCCATTGCTTCGAATTGGGTTCACCGTGGAACAGGCTAATGATATGCCGCACCATTCGGGTCAATGGTTGTCCGTTTTCTAGCTGGGCTTCAATATAGGGGTAATAAGATTGAAGCACCTCGAATCTCGAAATAAATCGCTCGTTGACTGCACCGAAAATTTGTGCATCAACCTGATGGAGTAAATAGGGGTTTAGATAAGGCTCGCGACCCAGCATCACACCGTCGACCGATTCTAGGTGCTGCTGTGCAGCATCGAGGTCTTTAATGCCACCGTTGATTATAATCTCTGTGTCAGGAAAGTCTTGTTTCAAACGATTAACCCAGTGATAGCGAAGTGGTGGTACATCTCTATTTTGCTTTGGGCTTAAGCCCTGCAACCAGGCGTTTCGTGCGTGTACGATCAATGCATCGACACCCGCCTCTATCTGAATTCGAGCAAATTCACGAAACACGTCGTATTCGTCTTGTTGATCTATACCGGTGCGGTGCTTTACCGTCACTGGCAAATCACCAGCACTACGCAACGCGCTGACACATTCGGCAACAACACCTGGGTCGGCCATTAAACAGGCACCAAAGCTACCTGATTGAACTCGATCACTCGGGCAACCGCAGTTCAGGTTAATTTCGTCAAAGCCATAGTCGGTGCAAATTTTAGCGGCTTGATAAAGCTGTTCTGGGTCAGACCCGCCGAGCTGAACGGCTAGCGGATGCTCTTGAGGACTAAACCCCAGCAGGTAGTCCTGATCACCATGCAAGATTGCCGCGGCAGTTACCATTTCGGTATATTGCAAACTATGCTTCGACAATAACCGCAAAAAATACCGGCTATGCCTATCAGAATAAGCCATCATCGGCGCGATTGAGAAGCGTCGATTAACCACAGACTTTAACTTGATAGTTGGTTCAACGATAGATGCTATATCAGGCAATTCGCTTAACCTCTTGTACATTTGGTAACTGCGATAATTTTTCGATAATTTTCACCAGGTCATCGACACTCTGTATCTCGATGGTGAGTTTGGTATAAACCATTTGTTCAGCTTTGTTAGTCTTTGAGTTGATGTCCAATAAATTGATTTTGAGATTGGCCAGAATACTGCTGATGTCCTGCATCAAACTTGTTCGACGAAATGCGGTGAGAGAGATCTCTACCGGATAAACCGCGTTCGAACTCTGCCCCCATTCAACCTCGATCAAGCGTTGACGTTTGTCCTCTGGCAATGCGAGCATATTGGGGCAATTGTGTTTGTGTACTGTAATGCCCGAACCCATGGTGATAAAACCAATGATCAAATCACCTGGAACTGGTTTGCAGCATTGACCAAACTGGGTCATCAGGTTACCGACACCGTGAATACTCACCTCATCCTTCAATGTGGACGATTTCCCCTCGGTTTTTTTGACCTTCTTAAAGGGGTCTTCACTTTCGGGTTCGCTTTGTAAAAAACCAATAATTTGCGCTGAGGTGATTAGCCCTCGACCAATGTCAGCATAAAATTGATCTACTTCTTTCCGTTTAAAATGGTCAACCAGCTTTTTTAAATCGGCATGATGAATCGAATACTTACTCAGACCTCGATCATAAATACCTTTACCATCCAGTAGATTTTGTTCGAAATCCTGATGATTAAACCAGTTTCTAACCTTCGAGCGCGTACCTGCAGACTTGATGAAACCGAGGTTCTTGTTCATCCAGTCTCGACTTGGTCGACTTTCTTTGGTCGTTAAAATTTCGACCTCATCGCCGGTGTGCAACTCAGTCGTCAGGTTGGCAATACGGCCATTGACCTTAGCACCCCGACAACGATGCCCTACTTCTGAATGTACTGCATAGGCAAAGTCTAGTGGCGTGCCGCTCTGCGGAATATCGATGATATTGCCCTGCGGCGTAAAAACATAAACCCGTTCATTCGAGAGTTCGGTCGAAATATTAGAAATAACATCCGACACTTCTTCACTCGAACCATCGAGCATATCGCGCATCGCAGAAATACTGTTTTCCATTTTAGTGTCAAGGTTGACACCTTCTTTGTAACGCCAGTGAGAGGCTACGCCAAACTCAGATTTTTCGTGCATTTCGACGGTGCGTATTTGAACCTCGATAACCTGTCCATTATCGGCCACGACAGCGGTATGCAGCGATTGATAGCCATTTTCCTTTGGGTTAGCAATGTAATCATCGAACTCCTTTGGAACGTGTTGCCAGGTTGTATGCACGACGCCAAGTACGGCATAACAATCGGCGAGTGAGTTGACCAGAACTCGTACCGCTCGGACGTCAAATAATTCGTGAAATTCAAGGTTCTTGCGCTGCATTTTGCGCCAGATACTCACTATATGTTTGACTCGGCCGCTCACGCTCGCCTGGATATCTTGTTGTTTTAATAGGTTATCCAATTCGCCCGCAAATTGGTTGATAAACGACTCTCGTTCGCTGCGCTTTTGTTCCAACAATTTCGCGATTTTTTTATAGGCAATCGGTTCAATCGCCCTAAATGCCAGGTCTTCCATCTCCCATTTGATTAAACCCATACCGAGCCGATTGGCCAGTGGCGCAAATATATCAATGGTTTCCTGAGCGATCATTCGTCGCTCTTCATAGTCTCGATGTTTTAGCAGCGATAAACGTTCGACTCGATAGCAGAGCTTGATCACCATGACACGGACATCGCTGATGATTGCCATCAGCAAACGACGTAATTTCTCGGCCTGTTCGGGTGTCTTTTGTTTAGTCTGGCTTGAACTCCGTAAGTTATTGAGCTGACTCACACCGTAGGTTAATAAAGCAACCGTCTTGCCAAATGTCGCCTCAACAAAACCGACTTCGAACGGAGGCATTTGAGAGTCACTTAACAAGGTGGCGACGACGACATTTTTATCGCAGTCCATCTCAAGCACTCGCATCACTACATCGATACTATTGGGCTCGCTTTTGTTTTTTCGATCGATGTTAATCGCAGTGTCGAATGCCCGTGCGATATCATCGTCCCAGGCAATTTTCTTGCTGATCTGGTTGATTAGATTTTGCTTGTTGTCGTTATGCGTCATCAAATCTAAATTAGAGTCTGAATCAGTAGAATCGACAGAACTGGCGGTATTGGGCGTTAGAGTGCTTGGCATTATTGGTCTAGAGTTGGGTGTTATCGTTTATGATCTGAGCATTTTCATCGGTGATACATGATAAACCTTACGGCTCACTAAGGTGCCGACGGTGGTCAGCACGAGAGTGGCTGAAAGTATGCCATAAAGCCAGATGCTCGATGAAAAATGATACTCAATCTCAAAAAACTGCACACTAATAACCCAGCCCGCAATACTGGCAAAGAGTGCCGCAAAAAAACCAATCAAAACACCCATCAAGGTGAACTCAAAAACATGGACTGTATAGAGCTGACCGATATTGGCTGACAATGCTCGTAAAAGGGAAGATTCCTGCTCACGTTCACGTCGTCCTGTTTGAATAGCCGCCATCAGCACGATAAATGCCGACGCCATTGCGAACAAAAAGAAGAATTCTAAGGCACTGGTAGCACGATTGACGATACCCCGGATACGTGAAATCAATTCAGTGATATCGAGTAAAGTAACCGATGGGAAATTTTGGATAAGCTGCTTCAATTCGCCTTTTTTGTCATTCGTAATCAACGCACCCAACAACCAGGTTTGTGGTTGATTTTCGAGTAATCGACGATTAGACATCAGGTAAAAATTAGGTTTGAAGTTTTCCCAAAGCACAGTTCTGATACTGGTAATAGGTGCTTCGACGACTTCACCGGCTACGTCGAAGGCTAATATATCGCCTAGCTTTAACCCCAAAGAGTTGGCTAACCCTGACTCTATCGACCATTCTGGCGTATCGCTATCAGCTTCCATCCACTGGCCTGATATAACTTCATTCTCATCGGGTAACTTGTCGGCATAACTCACATTGAAGGTACGCTTTATCAAGTGTGACCCATGCGGATTGATGAACTCGATATCCTGTGCCGATACCTCATTGATGTGCGTTAGCCGAGCACGCACTAAAGGATAGGAATCTGAGGAGGCAATTTCTTTTCCTTTTAAAAATTTCTGAATAGCGGGTACTTCGTCGGTTCTTAAATTAATCAGAAAGTAATTTGGAATTTCGTCTGGTAATTGCGTTTCCCATGAGTTCAGTACCTCATCTTTAACTACTCCAATCAATAATATTGACAATAAAGCCAGGCTAAACCCAGACATCACAGCCAAAGCACCACGAGTTTTAGTTTTTAGTCGGCTTAATAAATATTGACGCAGCCAAAACTGTCTTCTGCTAGTAAACAACAGTGCATTGATCATCAAATAGAAGATTGCGGGCAATATCAGGGCAACACCCAAAATCATCGCCAGAGTCACAATCGCCAACTTAGAGCTTTGCACCAAAACGATCAAAACCAGGAAAACACTAAAAATGGCCGAAGCGGCAATAATTAGATTACGACGGATCGATTGGTTTGTTTGACTGGGTCGAAATACCTGCATTGGTGGCGTTGCAGTTGCATTAAACAAAAATGGCAAACTAAAACCGACTAGGCTAATAAAGCCAACAATTGCGGCATTGATATAGGGCATTACGGTGGCAATCACCGGTAACTCTTTGCCAAACCAGCCGTCCAGCAACCATTGCAACGGATATTGCGAAAACCAGCCAATCGCAATACCGAGTAGCGTCGCTATTATCCAGACCCTGCCTAATTGCTCGGCGTAGAAACGCATTAATCGCGCCTGAGATATACCAAATGCTCTGAGCATCGCCACTTTTGGGGCTTCCTGATTGGCGGTATGCCGAGCGGTAATGGCAATTGCAACCATGGCGATGACTAGAGTGAGTACGATCGATAAGGCAAAAAACTGGCGCGTTCGATCGAGTGCCTGGCGCATTTCAGGTCGTGCATTTTCTAAGTCTTGTAGCTTTTCAGCAGCCTTCAAATTAGGTTTAAGCCACTCGACAAACTGGTTTATTTTTTCGGGTTGGCCCGCAAATAACAATCGGTAGGTTGCTCGACTGCCAGGAATAATCAAGCCCGTAGATGCCAGATCATCGATGTTCATCAAAATTCGAGGTGACAGGTTAAACACACTACCGCCGCCTCTATCGGGTTCAAAGGTTAATATCCAATCACTTTTAAACTGGGCGCTGCCAAGGGTAACTGGACTGGGTATTAATTGTGATAATTTCGGGTCGACCCAAATTTCGCCTGCCTTTGGGCCATGATCAACCTTAAGTTTATCGCCAACAGTGTCTTTCGCAATTTCTAAGTGTCCACGCAATGGGTAGGCACTATCCACTGCTTTAATGGCAACCAATTGAGGATTATCGTCGATAAAAATGGCGGTTCTAAAGCTAACGATATTGGATACATTTAAACCAAATTTTTCTGCTTCTTGTTGATATTCTGGACTAATCGGCTCGCCTGACACGACCACTAAGTCGGCTGCCAGCAATTCACTCGCCTGACGGTCTAGTAACAAGCTAATACGCTGCGTAAGCAATTGGCTGGAAGTCACGATGCTGACCGTTATTACTGTCGCTACCAGCATTAACCAGTAGGATTGAATCCCAGAGGATTTAATTTTTAACATGAAACTCGCTTTGGACCAGAGTCTATGGTTTGGCCCTGCTCTGAATCGATCAAACGGCCTGCATCGATCAAAATTTGGCGGTCTCCCCGTTCTGCCAGGTCAGTCTCGTGCGTGACAAGTACCAGTGTTGTGCCTGATTGATCGCGCAGACGAAACATCAAGTCGGCTATTTGCCGCCCTGTTTTAGCGTCGAGATTACCCGTTGGTTCATCAGCGAATAGAATTTTTGGCTGCACTGCAAATCCGCGTGCGATTGAAACACGTTGTTGCTCGCCGCCGGATAGATGGTCAATCAAAATATTTTTCTTAGGTTCGAGACCGACTTGCTGCAAACTTTGGTGTGCACGATCATAAGCATCCGGCTCGCCTTTTAACTCTAATGGCAGCATGACGTTTTGTAGTGCTGTTGCACCTTGTACCAACTGGAATGATTGAAATACAAAACCAACTTTGCCCGATCGAATAGCCGATCGTTGCTCTTCATTCTTGTCACCAAGGTCATTCCCGAGCAATTCGATGTCACCTGAACTTATTTGATCGAGCCCTGCCATAAGACCTAGCAAAGTTGTTTTGCCTGAACCTGAAGCGCCTTTTATGACAAGGGCTTCTTGGTACTTCACCTTCAGCGAAACATCTTGCACAATGTCGAGCATACCATCGGGTGTTCTGACGGTTTTAGTCACATTGTGGAGAGAAATGCAAAAATCATTCTTACTCATCAATTCAGTCATTGGCTTAGTCTTTTTATTCCTGTTTCAGACATCTGGTTTGGCCCAGAATTCCGTTACTAAAATCCTTATTTTAGGTGATAGTTTAAGCGCCGCTCATAATATAGCGATTGATGAAAGCTGGCCTGCTTTGTTTAGTCATAATATAAGGGTTAGATTTCCACAAACAAGGGTAATCAATGCCAGTATTAGTGGTGAAACAACTTTTGGCGGCGTTAGTCGGCTGCCAAGTTTATTGGCTAAGCACAAACCTTCACATTTGATCGTTGAGCTTGGTGGTAATGATGGACTGCAAGGCTTGAACTTCGAGCAGACGACGGCAAACTTGAATCGAATGTTGTCGATGGCAAATGAGCAAAATATCGCAACGATGATGATTGGTGTCCGTATGCCACCCAATCTCGGGGTTGCTTACAATCAACGTTTTCAGGAAGTTTACGAAACAGTAGCCAGTCAGAACGACACCTATTACCTACCCAAATTTCTAAATGGTGTTGCTGTCAGCGACCCTGCTCTAATGCAAAGTGATGATATTCATCCAACCGCCCTCGCCCAGCCAGTGCTGGCACAAAAAATCTACGATGCGTTAATAGACATGCTATCGACTGATTAAGTGGTGGCAGTTGCTTTTTAATGGCCTAATAGCGCTTCAAGTTCGTATAAATTGGTGATCTGGTATTTTGGTAGTGGTAAAGACTGTGGCCACTGCCGCTCTTCTCGGTTAATCCAGACGGCACGAAGTCCCGCCACTTGCGGCCCGATAACATCGTATTCAGGATGATCGCCGACATAGAGTATTTGCTCTGGTGGCACGTCGAAACGATCTGCAAGGCTGTGATATATACGTTTATCAGGTTTGGCGACCTGTAAATCTATCGCGCTCACGGTATGTTCTATCAAATGTCCCAGGCCCACTTTTTCGACACTGGCGTTGCCATTGGTAATCGCGCCTAGACGGTACTTTGAACTCAACCGCTCTAGTGCGGGAAATACATCGTCATAGAAACTCACCTGTTGACGCGCGTGATAGAAAACATCGAAACCCCTGTCGGCGACTTTATTCACATCGTATCGATTGTCGGTCGCTAGCTTTTTTAAGAACTCATACCGCATCATCGACAAATCAACCGAATACTGCTTGTCTTGAGCTGTGAACAACTTGCGTAAATCAACCATTTGTTCAGGGTTGTGATTGGCCGTGATACGTGGGTAATGTTGATCCAGCCAGGCATACAGAGTTTCTTCAGCATGTTCAATCACAGGCATACAAGGCCAGAGTGTATCGTCGAGGTCGAAGGCTAAAATGGTTACTTTGTTTAGCAAAATAACTCCTTTCATTAATGGAGGTGATGGTGGTGACGTTAATAGTCAGTAATCAGCGGATTCTAGTGTAGTTATTACTTGATTCCAAGGATGCTTTTGATCACTGGTGGAACAATTGTAGTTGATTAATCGCCAATATCTTGGCTAGCGATCTGTTTAGCGCTTTAACTCGACTGAGATGTTCATTACTATTACCTCCAATTCATATTTGGCTCATTACAAATGCAACAATCGGTTAGGCATAAAACTACGGCAGTCAAAATTGGGCATATTCAATTGGGCAATGGCTCGCCAATTATTGTCCAGTCGATGACTAATACTGACACGGCGAATGTCGATAAGACGGTTGAACAGATAAAGCTGCTCGCCGACAGCGGTTCCGAGATGGTGCGTGTCACCGTTAATAATGACGCGTCTGCTGCTGCTATTCCGCATATTGTTGACCGTTTGATGAGCGATGGTTATGAAGTACCTGTCATCGGTGATTTTCATTACAACGGCCATAAACTGCTTAAGAAGCATGACGACTGTGCAAAGTTCTTGGCCAAGTATCGAATCAATCCTGGTAACGTCGGCCATGGAAAAAGGCGAGATACGCAATTTACTGACATGATCGAAGTAGCTTGTAAACACGACAAACCCGTTCGGATTGGAGTCAACTGGGGTAGCCTTGATCAACAATTATTAGCCGGTTTACTTACCCGAAATGCCAACCTTGCCGATCCATTGGCATTAGCCCAGATCAACCGTCAAGCAGTGATTGAGTCTGCACTCAATAGCGCGAAGATGGCGACCGATATTGGTATGGCTGAGGACAAAATTGTTATCAGCTGCAAGATGAGCCACGTTCAAGATTTGGTATCGGTGTATCAATCTTTGGCGCAGCAATCAAATTATGCACTTCACCTTGGACTCACCGAAGCAGGAATGGGAGACCAGGGTATTATTGCCTCGACTGCTGCATTAGCCATTTTATTGAATCAAGGCATCGGCGACACGATTAGAGTCTCCCTAACGCCTGAACCTGGCGCATCGCGTGACCGTGAAGTTAAAGTGGCACAAAAAATTCTACAATCGCTCGATTTACGAGCCTTTACCCCCACCGTTGTAGCCTGCCCGGGTTGTGGCCGAACAACGAGTGAGTACTTTCAGGTATTAGCAAAGAAAATCCAGCAGCAACTGGATACTTCTATGCCCGAGTGGAAGCATCAATATCCTGGTGTAGAAACGATGAATGTTGCAGTTATGGGCTGTGTGGTGAATGGCCCAGGTGAAAGCAAGCATGCCAATATCGGGATTAGTTTACCCGGTACTGGCGAACAACCTGTCGCACCTGTTTATGAGGATGGTAAAAAAACAGTCACCTTAAAAGGTGACAATATTGCGAATGAATTTATGTCTATGGTGAATGACTATGTCGTCAGCCATTACTCGGTTTAAGTTGATATTATTTGATAGCGAACCCTTATCCCGTCTGAATAAGGTAACTGACCAAGCTGATCAAGAAACTCTAGTTACCGTTGCGTCGGTTTCCACCACCGGGGTAATCGAATTACTCGGTGTTAACACGATAATGCGATCAGAACCTTCTTTAGATAGTCTCTGTTGAAGTAAACAAAATACCCTTGCTGCTCAAGTTTAGTAAACGTCCAGCGAACACCACCTACTAAGATTTGGTTTTTCCTGGTAGAGCAACATTCCTAGGCATCAGGTGTTCAATGTCATCCGGGTACTGGGATAGCTTATAACCAGTGGTACTGACATTGGCGAGATTGTTTGATATGACCGACAAGCGCGTTTGCTGTGCGTCGAGTCCAGTTTTTGCTACCCATAAGGCCTGGTTCATTTTTTATCTCCGTTAAAGGGGTTTACGAAGGTGTATGCAGAGACTGTGCCGATTTTCTATCGGCAGCTAGGTAAGCGTATTTATGTTAAATAAGATGGGCAGGATTCAAGTTGAATCGATAACGAGGCAAATGGTTAGAGCATCGACTATGAAGTTACTACTCCCTTAGTTAAAAATGAAGACGACTCATTTGGAATGGCCCATTCACGTATAAATGAGCCATGTAAACCAAATGAAATTATTGGCTATGGACGAGCTAATTCTTCCTCATCAACTTCAGGTTCTAGCAAGTCGGCACGAGAAATACCCAATGATAACGCCGTTGTTGTGGCGACATAAATCGACGAATAGGTTCCGACGAATACACCGATAATGAGTGCCAGTGAAAATGCATGTATCGCTTCACCACCGATAAAGAACAGGGAGAACAACACTAACAGCGTAGTAAAGGAGGTCATCAAGGTTCTGGAGATGGTTTGATTGATGGAAATATTGGTGACTTCCTTAGGTGTTCTGTTACGGATCTTACGAAAGTTTTCACGCACTCGATCGAATACGACGATGGTGTCGTTTAAGGAATAACCAATAACTGCCAATATAGCCGCCAAAACACTTAAGTTAAAATCGAGCCGAAGCAACGAAAATATACCCAGTGTAATCACCACATCGTGGATCAATGCCGCGACGGCACCCAATGAGAAACGATATTCAAAGCGAACTGATACATAGATTAAGATGGCAATTAATGCATACAGAACCGCGAGTCCACCGTCTTCGGTTAGTTCTTCGCCGACCTGTGGGCCTACATATTCGACTCGTCGCTCTTGAACCGTCTCATCTGTCATGTTTCTGAGCAGTTTGATGACGTCAGAACTGGTCTGGGCTTCGTTCTGACCTTCTTTAGGTACAAGTCGAATCAGTACTTCGCTGGCACTGCCAAAAAATTGTACGACTGCATCGTCATAACCATTATCGCTTAACTCATCACGAATTGGCTCAAGTTCAACCGCTTGCTGATAGCCGACCTCGATAATGCTGCCGCCAGTAAAGTCGATACCTACATTGAGTTTAAGTGTCGCCAGACAGGTAATCGACACCAGAATCATGATGGTGGACAAAACCATGGCCGGTTTGCGCATTCCCATGAAGTTGATTTTCTGTTTTAACATGACCGATACCTCCTAGATTGCCAGTTTGGTGACAGCCTTACGGCCATAGATCAAATTGATGATAGCGCGGGTACCGAATATTCCGGTTAGCATCGAGGTCAAAATACCAATCGATAACGTCACCGCAAAACCTTTGATCGGCCCAGTGCCAAAGCCAAATAGAATGACCGCTGCAATCAATGTAGTGACGTTTGCATCCGCAATGGTTCCAAACGCTTTTTCATATCCGGAAAAAATAGAAGCCTGAGGCGAATTACCCGATTTCAGTTCTTCTTTAATACGTTCAAAAATAAGCACGTTGGCATCAACCGCCATACCGACAGTGAGCACGATACCCGCAATACCCGGTAGCGTGAGCGTTGCTTGCAGTAATGATAAAACGGCAACGAGCAATACCAGGTTCATCGTCAGCGCTACATTAGCCACCAGGCCAAACACCTTGTAGAAAATCGCCATAAATAGCAGCACTGCGGAAAAACCAATCACCACCGACAAAAATCCCTTGTTGATGTTTTCCTTACCAAGGCTTGGGCCAACGGTGCGTTCTTCGACAATTAACATAGGTGCTCGTAATGCGCCTGCCCTTAATAATAACGCTAAATCACGGGCTTCGCGGGTACTGTTTAGTCCGGTAATTTCAAAGCGTTTGCTCAGTTGAGATTGAATAGTAGCAACGTTGATAACTTGAGAAACAGTGGTTTTAAAACGCTTGTCCTCACCATTTACTTTGCGGAATTCATATTTATCTTCGATAAATACAACGGCCATCGGGTTACCGATATTATCCCGAGTGACATCACCCATGCGATCGGCGCCTTTGCCATTCATGGTAATGGTGACGTTGGGTGTGCTGCTGCGAGAGTCGATACCTGATGCGGCTCCAACAATTTGATCACCCGTGACGATGACACTGCGATTCAATAAAACAGGTGATTTATCGGTGCGCTCATACAAGCGTGTGCCAATCGGTGCTCTGCCCGATGTCTGTGCGGCTGTCCAGTCGGTAAAACTACCATGCACCATACGAAATTCGAGGGTAGCGGTCGCACCTAAAATTTCCTTTGCACGCACTGTGTCCTGTACTCCAGGTAACTGAACAACGACTCGATCTTCACCCTGTCGTTGAATTACCGGCTCGGCAACACCCAGTTCATTCACTCGATTTCTGAGTGTCGATATATTTTGCTCTATCGCTAGTTTTTTCTCGTTTTGTAATGCCGTCGGATTCAATGACATTTCGATGAGACCATTACCTGCCTCGTCACGCATCACAAAGACAAAGTCTCTAAATTTATTTTCGATCTTTAATTTAGCGGTGTCACGCACCGCTAAACTGCCAAATTGCAGGTTGATGCCTGTCGTATTCGATTGCACCGATTTGTAACGAATTTTTTCACTACGCATAAACGATTTAAGTTCGCTTTCTGAACGTTGCAGTGATTTTTCTACGGCCGAATCCATATCCACTTCCATTAGAAAGTGCACACCACCGCGCAAATCGAGGCCGAGATACATCGGCAATGCGTTTAGGCCTGCCATCCAGTCCGGCGTCGCTGGCGCCAAATTAATCGCAACAGAATAACGACTATCTGACTTTTGAAGGACTTCGCGGATTTGGCTGGATGCTTTTAGCTGCTCGTCTTCATCGTCAAAACGAACCAGAAGGTTAGTCACATTTTGTTCAATCGAACGAAATTGAATGCCTTCGGCTACGAGAATGTCTCGTACATGCGATAGCTCACTTTCATTTACCAGATTGACGCGATGCGAAATTTGTACTGCTGGGTCTTCACCATATAAATTAGGTGCGGCGTAAACAACGCCAAAAACAACGATAATGGCGAGTAGCAAGTATTTCCATGCAGGATATTGATTGACCATAGGGGTTACAGCTTCTTGATTGTGCCTTTAGGTAAGACAGTGGCTACAGCATGAACTTGAATCTTAACTTCAACCTTGTCGGCGATTTCGCAAGTAAGGAAACTTTCATCGACAGCGGTAATTTTGGCTAACAAACCACCTGTGGTAATCACTTCGTCACCTTTCTTAAGTTCTTCAACGAGTTTTTTGTGTTCTTTCGCCTTCTTTTGCTGCGGGCGAATAAGCAAAAAGTAAAAGATTGCGAACATTAAAACTAATGGAATAATTAATTGGAAAGTACCACCAGACTGAGCGCCAGCACTCTGCGCCATTGCGTCATTAATAAAAAAACTCATGCTTAACCTACCTTAGTTATCTAAATGTTGCTTAAATGGATTTATTCGTCTTCACGATGTATGTGGATAGTTCCTGCCTACCCCGAAGCGGCGCATATTATGGCACTAGCCCCGTATTCTCACAAGCCTTCAAGTTTAATGACCCGAAGCCTTGGGTAACGCCCTTAACTGGATGATTATTTTGATTCCAACTGTGCATAAAACTCATCACAAAAACTATCGTATCGGTCTTCTGCTATCGCCTCACGAATGCGACTCATCAATTCCTGGAAGTAATACAAGTTATGGATTGTGTTGAGTCGAGCGCCTAAAATTTCTCCACATTTATCTAGATGTCTCAAGTAAGCTCGCGAGTAATTCTGGCAGGTATAACAACCGCACTGTTCGTCGATGGGTAATATATCATCGGCGTGGCGTGCATTGCGTATGCGTACAATACCCTGATGAGTATAGAGAAAACCGGTTCGAGCGTTACGTGTCGGAATGACACAGTCGAACATATCGATGCCACGACGCACGCCTTCGATTAAATCCTCAGGCTTGCCGACCCCCATCAAATAACGTGGCTTGTCTGTTGGCAAATGTGGCAGACAATGATCGAGTGTTTCATTCCTTTCATCTGCTGGCTCGCCAACGGACAGGCCACCAATGGCATAGCCATCGAACCCTATCTCGGTTAAACCCAATGCGGATTCACGACGTAACTCTGGGTAGGTACCGCCCTGAACAATGCCGAATAGAGCATTCGGGTTGTCAGCATGGGCAAACTTACTTCGAGCTGCCCAACGCAATGACATTTCCATCGATTCTCGAACAACGTTTGCTTCCGCCGGATAAGGGGTACATTCGTCAAATACCATCACAATATCTGAGCCAAGATCACGCTGAACCTGCATCGAAACCTCGGGACTAAGAAATATTTTTGAACCGTTGATCGGTGAACTAAAATGTACACCCTCCTCTGTGATTTTGCGCATCTTCGCAAGGCTAAATACCTGAAAACCACCAGAATCAGTCAAGATAGGCCCGTGCCAATTCATGAAGTCATGCAAATCACCATGCTTCTTTATAATGTCGGTACCAGGGCGAAGCATTAAATGAAAGGTATTGCCGAGGATTATTTGTGCGCCTAATCCTGTCAATTCTTCCGGGGTCATGGCCTTCACCGTGCCATAGGTGCCGACCGGCATGAAGGCCGGTGTTTCAACCACACCACGATCGAAGGTGAGTCGTCCTCTACGGGCAGTACCCAGTGTTTTATCCAGTGTAAATTTCATTATTAATCTCTAAATTTGCTTTCTTAATTGAAGTGACTTTATTTGGGGGCTTTATTTGGCATTTTTGATTCAATTAGCATCGCGTCACCATAACTAAAGAAGCGATATTGCTCATCCACAGCCTGTCGATAAGCGCGTTGTATTAGATCGGTTCCAGCAAAAGCACTCACCAACATTAATAGGGTAGATTTAGGCAGATGAAAATTTGTAATCATGGCATCGACTGCATTAAACCGATAACCAGGTGTAATAAAGATGGAAACATCACCTTCAAATGCTTTTGCCGTACCGCCCGACGCTGCCGCTTCGAGACTACGCACGACAGTGGTGCCGACAGCCAACACCTTATTGCCATTCATATGAGTCCGAGCAATGGCATCACACACCTGTTGCGATACTTCAACCCATTCGGAATGCATCACATGTTCATCTATGTTTTCGACCTTGACCGGCTGAAAAGTCCCTGCACCAACATGTAAGGTAATATGAGCGGTTTCAACCCCTTTATTTTCCAATTCGGTGATAAGCGCCTGATCAAAATGCAACCCTGCTGTCGGCGCTGCAACCGCGCCTGGGTTTTGCGCATAAACCGTTTGATACCGCTCCAAATCCTCGTCGTCGTCTGCCCGCTCGATATACGGCGGCAAAGGCATATGGCCGTATTGATTTAACAAAGTTAGCCAGCTTTTATCGCTATCCTGAGTTAACTTGAACAAAGCTCCTTCTCGTTCTGTCATCACACAGCTAATTTTCTCTTCTAGTAACAAAACAGCACCTGGTTTAGGTGATTTGCTGGAACGTATATGGGCGAGCACTGTTTGATCATCTAATATTCTTTCTACTAAAACTTCAATTTTGCCACCTGTTTGCTTTTGACCAAACAGTCGCGCCGGCACAACCCGAGTATCATTAAAAACGAGCAAATCACCAGGATTCAAAAAAGTCGTAATATCTGTAAATTGCCCATTAGAAATATCACCTGTTAAGGGTGAAACGCGCAAAAGACGCGAGGCACGGCGTTGGGTCAGTGGTTTTTGAGCAATTAGCTCGTCTGGCAAGTGGTAATCAAAGTCGGTTAGTTGCATAGGGCATGTTGCATAGGTTACGTTGGGCTGATCCGATTGAAGGTTTAGTTTAAAATTTAGGGTTTAAAAAAGCGCGTATGATACCGCTCAGTAAAGAGATAGCCACTGATTCTAAATTTCTGCTTTATTATTACCTCGAAGGCCTACCACAAACAAACAAATTGCATTAGAATCCGCCCTCTCCAAGATTCTAAGCCGGTGTGGTGAAATTGGTATACACGATGGATTCAAAATCCATTTGCGCAAGCAGTGGCGGTTCGAGTCCGCCCACCGGTACCATATATACATTTAAGGACGTCCACGGGCGTCTTTTTTTATGCCTGAAACCCATCTACATAGCCATATAGCGCCTATTTTCAATCTATTCATGTATTTTAACGTCCGTTGACATCCAAAAGCCAAGGGGGTATAACTGGGGGTACATTCGATTCGACTGGAAATATACCCCCATCATGGCGAAGCAAAGTACCACCGGAAAACTAACAGATGTTGCATTCCGACAGGCGAAAACGAAGGAAAAGCCGTACAAGTTAAGTGATGGCGGCGGCCTTTATTTGCTGATAAATCCAAATGGAAGCCGTTATTGGCGGTTGAAGTATCGAATAGAAGAAAAAGAAAAGGTGCTAGCTCTGGGAGTCTATCCAACCGTATCGGCCAAGGATGTCAGGAAGGCCGCCAACGAAGCCAAGCTATTAATCAATGATGGCGTAGACCCTGGCATTGCCAAGAAACAACAAAAGGCATCTATAAGCCAAAGCGCCTTTTCTGTCATAGCTAAAAAATGGCACGACAAGGAAGCCGGGCGATGGAGTAAGTTCCATTCAGAACGAGTATGGCAAACAATCAAAGTTGACGCCCTGCCTCACCTTGGTGATATGCCTATTACAGATATAAAAGCGCGTGACGTCCTTTATGTAGTGAAACAAATTGAAGATCGTGGCGCACTGGATATCGCCGGTCGTGTTAAGCAGCGCATTAGCTCAGTATTTCGTTACGCCATGCAAACAGGGCATGCCGAACATAATCCCGTCGACGCGCTCAAGGACGTAATCAAGACCCACAAAGTACAGCACCGCAAGTCTATCAAGCTCGACCAACTGCCGGCCTACCTGAACGCTTTGGATAACTATCCCGGCTACCTGTTGACCCAACACGCCTTGAAGTTAATCACGATGACATTTGTACGCCCTGGTGAGCTTCGCAGCGCTGAATGGAAGGACGTTGATATTGATAAGGCAATTTGGCGCATACCAGCCGAAAAAATGAAGATGGACGAAGAACATATAGTGCCGTTATCCAAACAGGCCGTTGACCTATTAAAACAAGTCAAAGAACTAACAGGCCAATATGACCTAGTGTTTCCCGGATCGCACGATCACCGAAAGCCCATGAGTGAAAATACCCTCACCTATGCCATTAGAAAGCGGCTGGGTTTTGACGCAACAGCGCATGGCTTTAGGACTACCGCCAGCACCATTTTGAACGAGTCAGGCTACCGTGTGGACGTGATCGAAAGGCAACTGGCACACGGAGAACGGAACAAGGTCAGAGCGGCTTACAACCGTTCACAGTACATGGCAGAACGCATAGAAATGATGCAAGCATACAGTGATTTTCTGGATGGCGTAAAGGCAGGGGCGCAAGTTGTGCCGATCAATATAGCAAATAAATAAAACAGGTTTTCCAGGTCTAGGGCATCGAACCCGAAAAGCCGGAACCGTTCACCGGTTGACTTGGAATTTTATTGAACGATGCGAGGAACGAACGCATGTATGAATATAGCAAAGAGATTTTAGAGTTTGTACCCCCTGAATTTAATCTTGATAACTACAGAAATTCAGCACAGTTTGTGTCAGAAGATTGGTTAATGGCTATCGTAAAGAGACAATCAGTTGACGTATTTTTGTCAGAGGGTCTGATTGATAGAGCAAGGTCTAGGTCTGCTGTAAACATTAGAGAGGGAGCGGCTGAATTAATTCATATTATCAAGTATGGGGGCGGCACTGGAGTTGAAGACTTTGTTCAAGAACTCTATGACAATTATCATCAAGGGACAGTAGGCAGTGATTGTTTTGCAGCTGTGGACTTAAGAATGCCTGACGATCTGCTGGTCAGCTCTTTTGAAGCGTGGGTAGAAAATAAAAGGTTGGAGCGGGGCGTGAAAGCCACTAATAAGGCGATAACCCCCGCAAAATCAAGGCAATGGAGCAATGCTAGAATGTTGCAATATATGGACGTTACGCAGTGGCATAGAATAAACAATCTCAAGCCTACGCATGGGCAGATTGGTTTAATAATATATCCCGATGACGATAGAGGAGGTTCAACAGAGCGGTTGAGGATAGCCAGAAAACACCTTATGGAGTTAAAAACAAAAGGATATTGGAACGCTTTGTGGTCAACGCCACCTGATATCTACACGGACGAAAAATTATAAAAAACGTACAGGTGCGTTTTTTCCAAATTCTCGACCCCTAGAGAATCGCGTTACCCACTTCATGATGACTCCTAGATCGCTTGTTAAGCGGTTTTAACAACTTGGAGTATCAAATGACCTACCGAAATCAAGATATTAAATACAGCGTTCTACGCTTACCAGAAGTACAGCAGCAGACCGGATTAAGTCGCTCTGCCATCTATCAGCGAATATCAGAAAATAAGTTTCCAAATTCGATAAGCCTTGGATCAAGGGCGCGGGGCTGGATTGATTCAGATATTCAAGACTGGATTAAATCGCGGATGGATGAATCTCGGATAGGGGCTTAGGACATGGAGGAGCCAACCAACCACGCCGCCAGACGTGATCAGTCAAAAAGCAATTCTACAGCAGCGCAGTGTAATCGACTAGAAGAAGCATTAAGAAAATATCACTCAGTCAGTACGATCTATGCCAGAGGTGAACTCGATATTTTAATGCCAGCGGCCAGAATTTTTGAGCTGCGACATAAGCGCGGATTGAATATTCTAACAAATTGGAAAACAGAACCAACGGCATGCGGCAAAGATCACCGAGTAGCTGAATATATTTTGCTTTCGGGTCAATGGAAGGGAGAAACAGCATGAGCCTCTCTACTGTAAATATTGCCTATTTGGGTGCAGGTTTCAAGCTAGTAAAAGAACGCCTCGTAGAACGCCCTGTGTATAGCCTAAGACGGCTTATAGATAACCGCTGGATCACGATTAACTATTGGGATGACATCGGCCATGTTGCCAGTTTGCTGGTCATATTCGGTTACGAGGCAGATATGCAAGCAGCCTTGAACATGCTTAATATTTTGAATGGGGCTTAGTTGTGGGCAATTCATACGCAGAGGCGAAAGGTCGAGTTCAAGACCAGACAAACGAGGACTGGTTACGGGGCCCCCCAAAAGGCGCGCCTGTTCCGGTTACCCCTCGCACTATTGAACCATTGCCCAGTCAGGTTGCATCAGATACGTATCGACTTATAAGCTATTTGACGTTCAAAGATCAAAAAGGAGGTGGCCGCCTTGTGATGGAGTTTAAGAATGCTAAAACGAGTAATAGAGTGAAAGCGTTTTTTAATGTGAATATCAAGGGGCAGCGAGGCAAGAACAAGGACAAATATTTCAGCATTGGTAAAAAGTGCCGATTCTGGCCTGACGATAATTCCAAGTTTATGAAGTTCTGGGAAAAAGCCATCGGATCGGATGGCAGTAGTTCAACTATCTACAAGAGAATGGGCAAGCTAAAGGAAATATCATTCACCGGTAAGTTTGTAACAAAACAGGATTACATTGAATTGCAGGAAGTCCATATTCTATGATAAGTCGGTCATAAGTTGGTCATAAGTCGGTCATAGTTTGGTCATAGTTTGGTCATAAGTTGGTCATAGTTTGGTCATAGTTTGGTCATAACTTTCGGGGTACTAGATATGACCAGTTTTTATCTCTAAGAGCCTTTATTCTCGCGGGTTTATGGGGCATTTCAGACAGGTACTAGATATGACCAGTTTTACTGCCTAATAACCTAATAACCCTCCACCAATAACCTAATAACCTAGTAACCTAATAACCTAGTAACCCTCTCCTAGTGTTAAGACATACCAGATAATCACTGTTTAGAATAATCACTATGATTAAAATGGTCAGTTAGTGAAGGAAAATATAAACGGTATTTTTCATTGATACTATCGAACAACAGCTAAACGCGCACAGGCAGTCGCCACGGAATGCAAAGCTGCAAAGGCTAACGAGTGGCAGACTGATAATATAATCGCTTAGAATGAAGCCTAGGAAGCCACAGCAGCAACAAGATTGTACAATGTTAAAATTTCTACAGTAGAAGGTAAATAGAGATGAAAGCTAAAACAGGTGGCCGCGTAAAAGGCACTCCAAATAAAATAAGCGAATTTGTAAAGAATAGACTGGATGAGCTTGAATGCGAACCAATAGAACAATTGGTGATAATCGCCAGAGAAGCGCACGAGAAAAAGGATTTGCAACTAGCGGGCAATCTCTACAAGGAATTAGCTGGATTTATAGCTCCAAAAGTGAAGGCGATAACCATAGTGGATAAGAGCGAACTGGAAGTTCTACTGGGTGATCTATAACCAACGACCAACACGATGACAGCGGCGTTTCTGCAGTCCCTAAAGGAATTAGTTTCGCGACCAGTACGCACAAGGCCGGTTATAGTTTCGTCACCAGTACGCGCGCGAGGCAAAGCTAACTCCAAAAGTTCTGAGGGCTTGAAGGGGAGAAATAAATAGTGAGAAGTGACCAATACGCACGAGGAAAAATGAACACTGAAACCCAATAGCTGTAAGGGTTTCCGGTATCTAGCCAAGAAAAACTGAACGCCAAAAAGACCAAGTTCAGCCCTGAATTAATCAACAGCATAACTGAGCAAGGAAAAGAGCAGGAAAGACTTTAAACATAAGGCTCTAGTGTTCAACTGCTCAAATAAATGAGCGGGAAAATCAACAGCTAACAACCGCGAGTTATTCCATTGGCCGGACTGTTTTTTAGTTACTCCCATTTCAGATAAGGTTTTAACTTGGTCGTGCTGCCCGACTAAGTTAGTTTCTAAGTCATTTCTCCGGCCAGTAGCCTTCTCGCTATCGCGCAACAACTCGCCAAACGTAACGGGTATCTATTCTCAAGCCCTGACAGCCTCACACGACAGCAGCGAAGCGAGCCTATACCTTACCCCGGTGGCGATTCTGCGGCGATTGCTAAGGCGTCTGGCCTTACCAGCAAGAACAACAAGCTTATACCCTGATAAGTGGTAGCTTAATAATTCGAAGGCTTAAACAAGCGCAGAGATGGCAATCTGTAATCCTATGACCGCAAAACAATGTCGATTTACTAGCGAGGATTGAAGGTTCAACCGATGATCAAGAAATAATCCCAGTGAAAATCTATGGGGGTATCTATGGGGGTATAAGTGAAAACAGAAAGAAATATTAATCATTAAATACAACTACTTATAAGCTAAATTCGAAGCCGCCCACCGGTACCATATATCAAACTAAGGACGTCCACGGGCGTCTTTTTTGCGCCTGAAGCCCAGCTATATAGCCAAATAACGACTATTTTCAATCTACTTATGTACTTTAACGCCCATTGAAAAAGAATAGAATAACGAAAGAATAAAGGACAGGCAGTGCGCCGAGATAAATCGGCAGAAGATTGAAGGTGAAAGCCCTTTATCAGGTAAGGCCTAGCAAGCCGCCAGAACCCCGAGTCATGGGCAGTTGTCAGTAATCCCCCTGTGTCAGGATAGTTGTCGCCTCTAATACTTTACTTAGAGGTCAAGAAAATGAATACAAAGTTCAGTGAATCATTTAAATTACAAGCCGTTGAGAAGGCGCTTAATCCAACTAACAGATCTAGTCAAAAGGAGTTATCCGAAGAATTAGGTATTGGTTATTCAACCCTACAGAAATGGATTAGACAAAGCCGAGAACAGGTACTTGAAATCCAGCCGGAGTCTGAGGCGATTAACAAAAGAGTGATGATGAAAGAGAAAAGACCACAAGACTGGAGTCAAGAAGAAAAGCTAAATATGCTCTTTAGCTGTTCAGCGCTGACTGACGAAGAAATCAGCCAGGTGTGTCGTGAGCAAGGTCTTTATCCTCATCATATTAAGCAGTGGAAAGCAGACTTTCTTTCAGAGAAGCAAGTTGGTGGTCAGAGCCAATCACAAGTATCAATAAAATCCTTGCGGGCTGAAAACAAAGCGCTCAAAAAAGAACTCAATCGGAAAGACAAGGCGCTGGCTGAGACAGCTGCGTTATTAGTGCTCCAAAAAAAAGTCAGATCGATCTGGGGCAACGACGAGGACAACTCACAATGAGCGAGGACAGAGGGAATATCATCACATGGATCGACGAGGCCAAAGCAGATGGCGCTCGGCAGACGCGGGCCTGTGAAGTGATTGGGATCAGCGCAAGGACATTACAACG
>JBDNJA010000053.1:0-17756 GCA_041688005.1 Gammaproteobacteria bacterium | reverse complement strand
CTTGGCAGAATTTTGCTATCGGTTTAACCGTCGCTTCAACCTGGAAGATATGATCGCTCGTTTGGGCTATGTCGCTGTCCAAACACCGCCTATGCCTGACCGGCTACTTAAAATGGCTGAGGCATGGGGGTAATCAGGAAGGTATTTAATCAACGATTGACCCTTTTCTCCCTTTCCATATTTACTTAGTGATAAGGTCTTTATAAGCGGTATATTGAGCGGAATTGATAATGTGAGTTACCCAAATCATTTGTGAACCTCTATTTATATCACAAAAAACCAAATAGTTTTTATACGGTATATATGCGCTATCAAAATACCCTATTCCTAAATCTGGAAAGGAGGAAAGCTGACTGGTGATGGAATCAAGCATTTGTTGAGTGAAGCTTATCGCTCGATACGGGTTATCTTGAGCAATGTATTCTGCAATGTTTTCCAAGTCAGTATCAGCCTGTTCCGATATAAAAACCTGATACATTATTTTGAAGTTTTAGGGAGTATTTTTTTTGCAAGGTTATCGATGAATTGAGCATTTGATTCTAAGGTCATTTCTCTGAAATCCCCATTCTTTATATCTACTCTACCTTGAGCTATTCCCCTATCAATATCTCTTTGTGCAAGAACACTGATAAGCTCTTGCTCTGCTTCCGCAACCGAAGGGCAAGACCCGTTTCCTACTTGCTCAGTAAGAATGTTATCAATTTTTTTAACAGCTAGTGACATAATAAAATCTATTAATAAGTATTTACTCTATATTTACTATTCTATACGGAAAGTCAATATATTGCATAATATATCTCAAAATGGGAAAAAGGGGACGCTACTAGGCTGTCGAAATACAGTATGCTAATTTAAAATACCTATAATATTCAATGCCTTAAAAAACACATTCCCTTTTAAAATGCTATCTATAACCCGAAATAACAAGGACACTCATCCTTTGGAAATTTCAAGCTTATCCCCGAATTGTCGGTTGCCAAATGCGGGGTGTGCGGCCGGATATTAGCGGTCAAAGCCCTTTAATGAATTCACTCGTTCTGTTAACCGTGTGATGAGGCACGAAAAACCGAGGGGGAAAAACCGAGGGGTCAAGCATTGATAATATACCTTTAAAAAGAATCCACCAGCATTAACCAGTGGATCATCAACACCCTATCTCAGTCAGCAAGATTAATGGCATTCGACCGGTGATTAAGATGTTATAGAGTAGCGCAGCTTTCTAAACGTTATCCCTATAGGCTTATATAATAATCTAACGATTGCATGCAAATAAGTGCGTAAATACCGGCTAATACATCATCGAACATAATACCAAAGCCACCAGGTAGTCGTTTGTCTGCTAGTTTGACAGGCCAAGGTTTGACGATATCGAAAAATCGAAAGAGTACAAATCCTGCTGCAATCCATTGCCAGTTCAGCAATGGCACTGCAATCATTGTAATCCAGAAACCAATCACCTCGTCCCATACAATGCCAGGATGGTCATGCACACCTAGCGCCTCGCTGGTTAGGTGACAAAAATAGACGCCTAGAATAAACCCGACCAGAATGATGCCGAGATAAATCGACAGAGGTAAATCAGCAATCAGTAGGTACAGTGGTATGGCGACGAGCGTCCCCATGGTGCCTGGTGCAAAAGGAGACAGGCCTGACCCAAACCCTAATGACAGTAAATGAATCGGGTGACGTAGTAGCGAGGCTGGAATTGGTTTATTCAAAATGTTGGTACCCTTGCCAATGGTTTAGATCTTCTGATTGGTGCTTGCCAACCAGTTCATAGCCGCTCTCTGTAATTTCGCCAATGTCGGTCAGTTGACATTGAGGATTTTGCTGATTCCAGTGATCAACAGCACTTTTGTAGCTGGCAGGTACGGTAATACAAAGCTCAAAGTCATCACCACCCGTCAGCGCAAAATCATAGGCCTGTTGACTACGAATCCAGTCGTTGACAGGCAGAGCATCGCGTCTGATCACAGCACCCTTTTGACTTTGATCCAGGATATGACGTAAGTCACCGACTAATCCATCTGATAAATCAATCGCTGCGTTAGCATAGCTTGTCAAGAAATATCTGAGCTCCAGCCTAGGTGACGGGCGGTTAAGCGCTTCCACGCAGGTTTGAATCAAGTCGGTCGGTAAGGTCATTCGTTGCTGTAAATGCGCTAACCCTAGTGCGGCATTGCCAAGCTTTCCAGTCACCAGTATTAGGTCACCTTGTTTAGCGCCTCTTCGGTCTACATAACTATTTTTGTCGACCAGCCCAGTAATTTGAATCGTAATTGAAAGCGGCCCTCGACAGGTATCTCCACCAATTAATTCAATTTGATACTGGTTTGACGTGTCCTTTAAGCTGGCTGAGAATTCACTCAGCCATGTCTCATCAAATTTGGGTAAGGCAATCGATAATAAAAACCAGGCCGGCGTCGCCCCCATAGCGGCGAGGTCACTTAAATTAACCGCCAGCGATTTGTAGGCAATATCTGCCGCACTGGTTTGCTCGGGAAAATGAACACCGCTAATCAGTGTATCGACACTCATGACGAGTTGCTTACCGACTGGCACATCGACAATGGCAGCATCATCACCTTGCGCTAGCGCCACCGGGAAACGAGATTTTCCAGTGTCAGAGAAAAAACGTTCGATTAGCGAAAATTCATTTTTCGAGGCTGTCATTGGAACGGTTTTAATCAGACCTAGGCTTTAATCAGGGTCTGGTTCTAATCAAACCTTCGTTTCAACTGGGCGAAGTATTTTTGCCAATGGGTCTAGCACACCATTGATAAATTTGTGGCTATCATCGGCGCCGTAGATCTTAGCAAGATTAACCGCTTCGTTGATCACCACCTTGAAAGGGATTTCGGGGTGATGAATAAATTCGTAGGTTGCGATTCTCAGAATATTGGTTTCAATCGGATCAACATGGTCCTCGAAGTTTTCGATATGCTGTCGATAATGCGCATCAAGTGTAGAAATACAGGCTGGGATTTCGAATAATAATTCGAGAAAATAAGCTTTATCTCCCGTTGCAACACCCTGCTCTTCTACATAGTGATCTTTTATCCACTCAAGATCCTCACCAGACAGTTGCCATTGATATAAAGCCTGTAACCCTTTGTCGCGAGCATGCTTACGTTTTTTGATAAAACGCGCCTGCTCTGCCACTTCTTTACTACTCATTTTATTGGCATCTTTTTTTTCTTGATTAGTCATCGGAGTCAGTTAACCGATTTTCCTTAGTAAGCTGATCATTTCCATCGCGACCATTGCGGCGTCAGCCCCTTTATTACCGGCCTTGGTGCCAGCCCTTTCAATGGCTTGCTCGATAGTATCGGTTGTTAATACCGCATTCACGACAGGGATAGAATGTGTCAGGGCAAGCGTTGATAACGCCTTGGCATTTTCGCCTGCGACAAAATCAAAATGGGGCGTCGAACCACGAATGACAGCGCCAATCCCGATAATGGCATCGAACTGTCCTGAGCTAGCGAATTTTTGAACCACTAATGGCATCTCGAACGCGCCTGGAACATGACTGACGGTAATGTCAGATGATTTGATACCTGCACGTTGTAGCGTATCAACAGCTGCCTGTAACAAGCTTTCGACGATAAAACCGTTGAAACGCCCGACAACAATTGCGATTTTTGCTTTATCTGTGGTGAGGTCACCGTTGATTGTATTCACTTCAGCCATAGTATTTCTTCTCCTAAACTCTTTCATTTAATCAGAGCATCTTTTATTTGGAATGGGTTTATTCAGAGTAATAGTTAACAACTTCGAGCCCGAAGCCAGCCAGTGCACGGAACTTCTTTGGTGCACTGAGTAAATTCATTTTTCGTACACCTAAGTCCACCAGTATCTGGGCACCGATACCATAAGTTCTAAGTGCATCAGGGTGGTCTTCATCCTGGCCCGATTCATCTCGGATCAAGGATTCTATTTTTTTCACCATATCCTTTGGTGATTCTGCCTGACGTAAAAATACGATGACGCCCTCACCTTCCTTTTCGATTGTTTTCATTACATCCTGCAACGGCCAGCCTCGCCCGACGGTGCCCGATAGTGCATCGTGTAATGTGTTCTGAACATGTACTCGAACAGGTATCGTCTGGCTCGGATCAATATCACCTTTAACTAAAGCCAGGTGTAGTTCCCGCGCGATCGTGTCTTCGTAGGCGTATAGCTGAAAATCGCCAAAATCAGTTGGAAAACGAGTTTCGACAATGCACTCTACTGTGTTTTCGTTTTCGATGCGGTAACGAATCAAGTCTTCGATCGTGCCGATTTTCAAATCGTGCTGCTTGGCAAATACTTCAAGGTCAGGTCGACGCGCCATGGTACCATCGTCATTCAGTATCTCGACGATGACAGCCGCCGGTTCAAACTCGGCTAATCTGGCAAAATCACAACCAGCTTCGGTATGCCCAGCTCTTATTAAAACACCACCTTTCTTCGCCATTAACGGGAAAATATGCCCTGGCTGAACAATGCTGGCGGGTGTTGCATCTGCCTTAACCGCTGCAAGCACTGTGGTCGCTCGATCAGAGGCTGAAATGCCTGTGGTGACACCTTCTGCAGCTTCGATAGACACGGTGAAATTTGTTTCTAACTGTGCCTTATTATCGCCTACCATTAACGGCAAACGTAACTGTTGGCAGCGCTGCTCGGATAGAGTCAGGCAAATCAATCCACGACCATTTTTAGCCATAAAGTTAATATGATTGGCAGTGACCGCTTCAGCGGCCATCAAAATATCACCTTCGTTTTCACGATCTTCATCATCCATGATAACGACCATTTTACCAGCCTTTATATCGTCGATTATTTCTTTCGTGCTGTTCAAATTCATACAGACATAAAACCTAACTAGATTGTATAAAACCGTTTCTTGTGAGCGTTGCCAATATTTGATTATCAGATACTTGATTATCAGATACTTGGTTATCAGTGGTATCGGCGCTGGATTTTCCAGTGATTAATCGTTCGAGGTAGCGAGCGATTATATCAACCTCAATATTAACCGTAGTACCCACTTTATAATACCCAAATATCGTTTTTTGCTGTGTATGAGGCACAATATTAACGTCAAATTGATTTTGATTAACGTTGTTCACCGTTAGGCTAGTGCCATCGATGGTGACTGAACCTTTGATCGCAATATAGTGCTGCAATTCAGGCGCTATTTCGAATCTATATCGGGTCGAGCGTGCATCCTGTCGCATATCAATCAACGTTGCCAATCCATCGACATGACCGCTGACCAGGTGACCACCCAGAGCAGTATTCAGCGTGAGTGCTTTTTCAAGATTAATCGAGCTACCAACTTTTAGATGCCCCAGACTGGTCCTGTTCATAGTCTCTATAGATACGTCTGCTGTGAATTGCTCAGAGTGATAAGAAACAGCCGTCAAGCATACGCCATTCACGGCAATACTATCCCCTAGCTCACAGCTATTAAGATCAAGTCCAGCGGTGTTTATCGTCAGTGACATATCCCCCGCTTTGTTGTCGATGCTAGCTATCGAACCAACCGCTTGAATAATTCCGGTAAACACGACTACTTCAGCTCCACTTTCTTAATTTGAGGGTTCAATTCGAGAGTGTAACTCGTCATCGGCAAAGCCGAGGCATTATCAAAAGTCGCGCCGGCGACCACACCAGCCTGAGCTATTTGCTCGGCGGTATCGTATATTTCGTATGCCGTTTGCATGGCACCGAGCGCAAATTCTGATCCAGACCCGACTGCCCAGAAACGCGAGTATTGTTCAACTTCGCGTAATGAGTACAATCCGAAGATGCCATTCTCATTCATGATTAGCGCGTCAACTCGTGATGATTCATAAGAGTCGCCATCATCTTCTTTGCTGTTGAGAAAATACTCTTCCTTCAAGATCGGGTGGATTGTTTTCAGAGTGGTGAATATTGACATGCGATCACTCAAATCAATTTTATCGGCATGATCAACCACCAGGTTTTGCATCACCAAATGATGGGCTGCACTGCCGACGATACCCATATAAGTCATGATTTCCGAATTTGCATTAGTACTGGCATTAGTCTTGGAATTGCCTACCGATAAAATCTTATCCGAATTAACAACAAACTCGGCACTTTGTTTGGTATCACCAAAACTGGTTAAACTGTCAGCCGCGATACAGGCGACACCATTTTTTACCGCTGCTACGATCGTCGACATAACTAAGGATACTCAGGTGTTAATGTTAAACGAATGTCATTACCAATGGTTCGTACATCATTGATATGGCTATTGACACGATCTTTCATCAGCGTGATTTCACCCAGATCAAACAAACCTTGTGCTTGATTGCCCAAAAAACAAGGCGCTAAGTAAAGCACGATTTCATCTACTAGTTGCTGCTGCATTAATGCGCCGGCTAATCCTTGCCCACATTCGGTGTGAATTTCGTTTATCTCTCGGCTCGCTAGATATTGCATCAACTGAGATAAATCAACCTGCTCCTTTTTTTGTGCCCGGTCTAATGCCGTGTTTAATACGATGACCTCGGCACCAGCCTGCATCAATCGTTCATGGGCTTTTTGATTGGTGTTCGTGGTGATTACCCATACTTGACCACCTGTAGAGAATATTGTCTCGTTACCTGTCAAACATAACTGCGAATCGATGATGATTCTAATGGGTTGCCTTACTTCGACTGCTTGCCCCAAATCAACCCTGGATAAGCGCACATTCATCGAAGGGTTATCGTCCTGCACAGTGCGGGCGGTGGTTAAGATAGCGGAACTTCTAGCACGCAAACGCTGCACATCGAGTCTAGCTGGTTCACCACTAATCCATTGGCTTACACCATTGGCTAATGCGGTACGCCCATCTAATGACGTCGCCATTTTAACTCTCAAATAAGGGCGTTTCTTTTCCATGCGCGATATAAAGCCGACATTTAACTGCCTGGCATCTGCTTCTAAAACGCCACAGATCACCTCAATACCGGCTTCTTTTAATTTGGTTATTCCCTTCCCTGCGACCAATAGATTGGGGTCTTGCATTGCAATCACCACACAACTGGGTTTTAGTTCGATTAGAGCATCGACACAGGGTGGCGTTTTACCTTGATGAAAACAGGGCTCGAGCGTGACATAGAAACAACTGCCCGCTTCGATTGCCTGGCCACAGGTTGTCTTGCCACGAATGGCATTAATTTCAGCATGCGGCCCACCAGGGTATTCGTGCCAGCCTTGCGCCACGCAAATATTTTTCTTAACAGCCAGGCAACCTACTCTAGGATTTGGCGCGGTAGAATAAAAGCCATGATGGGCTAACTGTATTGCTTTCGCCATCCAGTATTGATGAGAAAATTGAGGCATTAAACATCCTCGTCGATCAATGGCACCTGACGACGATGCATTTCTGGCGTTGGTTCGGATTCGAGCGTCTTAATCACTTCCTGAAACGCTTGAATATCCTCAAAACTGAGATAAACAGATGCGAAACGGATATAGGCGACATGATCGAGTCTTTGCAATTCATGCATCACAATATCGCCGATTTTTCGACTGGAAATTTCGCGCGAATCGACACCCAACAAATGTTTTTTTATGCGGTTGATCGCTTCTTCGATTTGATCGACGGCGACTGGACGTTTCTCCAATGCGCGCAACATGCCACTGCGTAAACGGACTTCGTCGAATGCATCTCGACTGCCGTCACTTTTAATCACCATTGGCATGTTTAACAAGGGCGATTCATAGGTGGTAAAGCGCGTTTCACAAGAAACGCACTCCCGCCTACGACGCACCTGAGTAGACTCTTGAGCCAATCTAGAATCGACTACTCGAGTATCAGGTGTACCGCAGAAGGGGCACTTCATATCAGAGGTCTAGTGACAGAACTAATCTTTGTAAACAGGTAAACGTTTACAAATTTCGCTCACTTTAGCTCGAACAGCGTCAATAACGTCATCATCACCCATGTTATCAAGGATATCTGAAATCCAGTTGGCCAGGTCACGCGACTCAGCTTCATTGAAGCCACGAGTAGTGATTGCTGGAGAGCCAATACGCAAACCAGAGGTAACAAAAGGAGACTGTGGATCATTCGGCACTGAGTTTTTGTTAACCGTGATGTGAGCCTTACTTAAAGCGGCATCGGCCTCTTTACCCGTCAATCCCTTGCTGATCAAAGAAAGCAAGAACAAATGGTTATCAGTACCACCAGAAACGATATCAAATCCACGTGCGATGAACTCTTCAGCCATTGCATTGGCATTGATCAGTACTTGCTTTTGATAATTAACAAAGTCTTCGCTCATGGCTTCTTTAAATGCAACCGCTTTACCAGCGATAACGTGCATCAATGGGCCGCCCTGTGTTCCAGGGAATACCATAGAGCTAAGCTTTTTCTCGATCTCTGGATTTGACTTAGCCAGAATAATGCCGCCGCGTGGACCGCGAAGTGTCTTATGGGTGGTACTAGTACAAATGTCTGCAATTCCAACCGGATTAGGATATAAACCTGTCGCAACAAGTCCTGCAACGTGAGCCATGTCGACAAACAGGTAAGCGCCAACGGCATCGGCGATGTCACGAAAACGCTGCCAATCAATAATACGTGAATAGGCAGAGAATCCGGCAAGAATCATCTTTGGCTTATGTTCTTTAGCCAATGCTTCGACTTCAGCGTAATCAATTTCGCCGGTAGTTTTATTAATGCCATATTGAACCGCATTAAACAGCTTGCCCGAAAAGTTAACTTTAGAACCATGAGTTAAGTGCCCACCATCAGACAAGCTCATGCCCAAAACTGTGTCGCCCGCGTTTAACAGCGCGAAGTACACCGCTGCATTGGCCTGTGAACCAGAGTGAGGCTGCACGTTGGCGTAATCTGCACCAAACAGCTCTTTAGCACGATCAATTGCCAAATTTTCAGCAATATCGACATGCTCACAGCCACCGTAATAGCGTTTAGAGGGATAACCTTCGGCATACTTGTTAGTGAGTACAGATCCCTGTGCCTGCATAACACGTGGGCTGGTATAATTTTCTGATGCGATGAGTTCGATATGGTCTTCTTGACGCTGGACTTCATCTTGCATCGATGCCCAAAGTTCTGGATCGAAATCCGCGATATTCATTGATTTTGAAAACATTTAGGTTATCCCAAGCGAGAAAAAGAACGTGATACTACTATATCAATAGTGCAATTAGCACTAATAAACACGACAAATATCAATGTAATTTCGGCATGACATTTGATTTACAAATACACGTCACCATTTAACAAATAGCTGTATTATAAAGCTCTATATATATCGGCCACAAAAAACCTATGTAAACTATGGGTTTAGCTATCGGTTTCGATAGTATAATTTAAATTCAATTAGGAGATTATTATGGAAAACGTAGGCACATATACCCCTCCCAGTAAAAACATACCCGTTGTTGCTGGCATGTCAGACGAGCACTTTCAAGTCAATTTAACGATTGAAGATCTGGAAGTAACGCAATCGGCGCAAGACAAACTGAAAGAAATTGTCACTCAAAGTGAAGATGAAGTCAGCGCCATTCGAATCTACATCGGTGGCGGCGGCTGTAGCGGCATGACTTATGGCATGACCTTTACAGACCAAAAAACCGACTTCGATACGGTAATGGCATTCGACGGTTTCAAAGTTTTCGTTGATGTGGTAGCGCTCAATTATTTGCGTGGCGCGCAAATCGATTACATCCAGGAAGAAGGTCGTGAAAGATTTGTGTTCAATAATGTATTTGCCGAAACTGGTGGCACAGGTTCTTGCGGTGGCTGTGGTTCTGCTAAATAACCAACACTATTTCTAAAACCTAGTGCAACCAAAAACATCGAAACCCGGCCATAATCCGGGTTTCGTACTTTTAATATCACTCGCGAAAAGCTATCGGATATCGCCCTACCTAAAAGCAGCCCTAGCTTTAAATTTAAAAATCTTACTGGTGTCCAATAGCCGATATTCACTCGTTCCGGAAGTAGCCCAAGGCATCACTGTTGATTTCACTGACCCCGCACAAGCTCAAAACATCATTCTAGAAGCTATCCAAGACTTAGACATAAAATGCGTGCTTGCGACAGAGGATTATTGCGTAAGCTTAAGCAACGACATTGCTCAGCAGTTAGGTCTGCCGCACAACCAAGCATCCGCAACAATACTAACCCAGCGTAAAGATTTAGCTCGTGAGGCGGCTCGAAGCTTTGGTTGCAACACACCTGAATATCAAATTATCGAATTACAACAACCGGACCAATACTCCAGTTCAATCACTTACCCCGTTGTAATTAAGCCTTTAAGCTTATCCTCCAGTAAAGGCGTCATTCGTGCCAATAATCCACAGCAATTTAATGCCGCCTGTCTGACCATTGACCGTATTTTGAGCCAATCAAATGTCAATGGGTACGAACGGAATCATGCCCTGGTCGAGGGTTACCTTGACGGCCCAGAGTTTGCTATTGATGGCATTTTGATTGACGGCGACTTTCACCTACTGGCAATTTTTGATAAACCAGCGCCTTTAACCGGCCCCTACTTCGAAGAGACATACTACTTAACGCCCAGCCAGTTAACTCAAACGAATCAGGCGGCACTGATCCATGAAGTATCACGATGCTGTGATGCCTATGGACTGACACAAGGCCCGGTTCATGCTGAAGCTCGAATCACAGAAAACGGCATATTTTTAATCGAGTTAGCCGCTAGGACGATAGGTGGGCAATGCGGCCAATTAATTGAGTTCTCGCTACAGCAGAAACTCGAAGAAATCGTTATTCAAGGACTATGTGGGAAAATACCCCAATTACCTAAAAGTCGTCTTTGCGCTGGTGTACTAATGATCCCAGTGAAAACGTCAGGCATTTTAAAAAGGGTTGAAGGGCTAACTGCCGCCATGCAGGTTGAATTTATAGAAGATATCGAAATTCATATTCAAGAAGGATATGAACTAATACCATTACCAGAGGGATCTAATTACCTTGGATTCATGTTTGCCCAGGCCCCTAGTTTTGAGCAAACATTTGATGCCTTAAAAAAAGCGCATCAAATGCTCAACTTTGTTACCCAACCTATCTTTGCTACCCAACCTATATGGGAATTGAATCGCAACGCTAGTTAAGATAGGCCGCTATTTTGCACCCGCCGCTTTAAAACCATCGGGTAGCTGGCCAAGATCGCCTTCTTTGAATAAAAAACCAACCATATGCTGTTCAATAAGCGCCAAACTAGCTGGATCGACTGTCGACAATCCATTTTCATTGATGATTGTAGTTTGACGTTCCAACCAATTTTTCCAACCTTGCTCAGAGACTGTGTTAAAAATTCGCTGTCCTAGTTCACCAGGATAAGGCGCTCGCTCCAGTCCAGGTGCTTCACTACCCAACACGACACAATTAACCATTCGAATCTTTTTCTTACTTAACATACCTTCACCAATAAAAAAGCAGCCAAAGCGGCTGCTCGGGATGATATCAAATTTCGGTGAAATCAGAACGCATAATTGACACCGATTGAAAGAACAGGCCAGACACTTAATTCAGCTCAATCATTTCATTGATCTTTGTTGGGGGAGAAAGGCAGCCGCTGGCTCAGGATTTTCTTTTTCGGCAGAGCTAGGTGTCGCTTATGTGGATCCCGAGGTGCGATTGAATGGAACCGTTGATACAGGGGCTGCAATTGAAACGTACCATCAAATACAGGTCAGTCGAACAATAAAGCACTGGATCCAAAATCAATATCTGCAGTCGTGTTAATTGTGCCCTTATTGCTAGCATCACCAACCGTTGTCATCTCTGATTGAGAGGCGATATTAAGGCTGGTCAAACTGACTCGTGCATTAATTGGTTTAGTTAGTCAAACAAGCTGTTTAAACGACAAATCATAGGGTGATTTGCGTTATAAATCAATAGAATCAATAAGGTAGGCTGGTCCGACCCTATAGGCGGACCTTTCATTGAGCACACCTGGTACCAGGATATCCTACCTTTTTATGTCGATAATCGTTGACATGTTAAGATATGTCCAATAGTCTGGACATATGGATATACAAGAAGCAATTATAACACTTGATGCGCTCTCTCAGGAAACCCGGCTGAGAGCGTTCCGCTTGCTCGTGCAGGCTGGCCCCGCTGGCCTGGCTGCTGGCGTTCTGAGTGAAGAATTGGGCACACCACACAACACCATGTCATTTCACCTCAGTCACTTATCAAACGCTGGCATTATTTCCTCACGTAAAGAAGGGCGTTCCGTCATTTACTCAGCGAATTTTGACGGGACTCATGATCTTATCGCTTTCCTGGTTAATGATTGCTGCAGCGATGAATTCGCCAACATCCGTGAAGACAAAAAAAACGGATGCTCGATTATCGAGCTTACGAATTGCTGTGAATCCCAAACGAAAACCAAAGCTTAAAGAAATGGCAATTTAATGAAACGAATGCACATTCATGTCAGGACCCAAAACCTGGATCAAAGTATCCAATTTTACAATGCACTTTTTGGTGCCCATCCCGTTAAAACCAAGACGGATTATGCCAAGTGGATGCTGGATGACCCTCGGATCAATTTCGCCATATCGACGCGTTCAGGAAAAATGGGTGTGGAGCACCTAGGCTTACAAGTGGACGAAGACGATGAACTGGAAGCATTGCGCGATCGGCTTAAAAGCGCAGATATGTCAGTTTTTGATGAAGGCGAGACGGTTTGTTGTTATGTCCGCTCCGACAAGTCTTGGGTAGAAGATCCCTCTGGCATTGCGTGGGAAGCGTACAAAACGCTGGAGCGTCATGGAATCGACGCAGGCGAGCCACGAAGTAAGTCATGGGACGAATTCCAAAACCAGAGCTTTGACCTGGTCATCACTGTCTGCGATCAGGCTGCCAGTGAAAGTTACCCGATATTCTTGGGTAAGTATGAAAAGCGACATTGGAGTACGCCTGACCCCGCCAAAGCAATTGATAAGGCATTTGATGATGCGTTTCAGATGCTCAAAGAACGGATAGAGAAGGAACTGCTATGAGCACTGGTGCACCGTCGTCAATGGGCGTATTTGAGCGTTATCTGTCATTGTGGGTTGCTCTTTGCATTGCGACTGGTGTCGGGATGGGCGTTGCTTTCCCAAACCTTTTTGAGGCCGTTGCCGACATCGAATATGCTAGTGTCAATCTGGTGGTTGCAGTCTTCATCTGGGTAATGATATACCCCATGATGGTCAATGTGGATTTTGCATCACTGAAAGATGTTGGCAAAAAGCCCAAAGGCTTGTGTATCACTCTGGTGGTAAATTGGCTGATAAAACCCTTCACTATGGCGGCGCTCGGCATTTTCTTCTTTGAGTATGTCTTTGCTGGATTGGTTGATCCGCAAACGGCTAAAGAATACATCGCCGGAATGATCCTGCTTGGTGTTGCGCCCTGTACCGCCATGGTCTTTGTGTGGAGTCAGCTTGTTCGCGGCGATGCCAATTACACGCTTGTACAAGTCTCTATCAACGACATCATCATGGTGTTCGCCTTTGCACCAATAACGGCATTGTTGCTTGGCGTTACTGACATTGTCGTGCCTTGGGAAACTTTGCTGCTTTCGGTTGTACTCTACGTCGTTATACCGCTCGCAGCTGGCTACATAACCCGAAAAATACTGGATGGTTCCAACAATGACGAACGCATCAACAATTTCACCGCCAAGGTCAAACCGTTTTCTATCATGGGACTTCTGGCCACAGTAGTTTTATTGTTCGGCTTTCAGGCTCAGACCATCTTAGATAAACCGATGGTCATAGCGTTAATCGCTATTCCACTGCTCATCCAAAGCTATGGGATCTTTGTCATCGCATATGGCTGGGGTTATCTATGGCGCGTGCCATTCAATACAGCAGCTCCGGCGGCCCTCATTGGTACGTCCAATTTTTTTGAGCTAGCCGTTGCGGTTGCTATCAGCTTGTTTGGCCTAAATTCCGGTGCGGCTCTGGCAACTGTCGTGGGTGTTTTGGTTGAAGTGCCTGTCATGCTTTCACTTGTCGCATTCGCCAATCGAACGCGCCGTCATTTTACAGAAGCTGGGGATGTAGCCTGAGATAAGTGCTTCGCTAAGCACTATTGAGATTCCCATCCTCGGCGATTCGTCGCTATCCTTAGCGTACGATATTCCACGTTTCGTGAGTTGACCCCATATACGTTTTTCGTATTTATTTATCTAGCTTGACTCCGTACCTAGGTACGACTGTTACTGTTGATACTGTTCCCGATCATGAGGATTGGCAACCCTATAAAAATCTCGGCCGCAAGCGACCGAGTTTTAAGAACTGAGTCCACATAAGCGAAGCGACAAAGTGCCATTGGGGTAGATCCGCATGCAGGGTATTGTGGGGCTGAGGGTTAAATACCCCCGGCTATCCGATTAACCTTGTAAGCCTTCCCGAATAACTTCTGGATGACGAAAAGCAATTTGAATTAACGCTTTAGCCGCACCAGAAGGCTCTCTGCGGCCCTGCTCCCATTCTTGTAAAGTTCTCGGAGATATCTGAAGTGCCTGTGCAAATAACATTTGCGAAAGCCCCGTTTTGAGCCTTGCAGCAGCAACCTGATTGGCTGCGATCTGCGTAATTCTAGCGGCTTTACCAGTCCGCATTTCTTTAACTGATCGAAGCAGTTTAGCTCCTAACTCTTCACCGGTTAATTCTGTAGTTTTTTTACTCATTTTCAATAACCTCTCGAACGGCTTTCAATGTGTGGGCAGGAATATTACCTTTCACGCTCTTGCTATATATGACTAACAACCATATTTCACCATTGGCAAAACGGTTATAATAAAAAATTCTTGCACCACCTCGTTTACCAGTGCCTGACATAGACCAGCGTACTTTACGACAACCGCCACTGCCTGATACAACGTTCCCTGCCTCTGAGTTAGACGCAAGCCAAGCACAAAAAGCACCACGTTCTTCTTCCGACCATATTTTACGGGCGTCTTCTTGAAATGTGGGAGTTTCGATGATCGTATACATACACAACAATATACGTCATTGACGGAGTTTCGGCAAGCCATTGATGAGGTTAACGCATTGCTAAACTGTGTCAAAAAATGGAAGCCGTGTTTTTGGCTGTAATTTTTTGACATCAGATTTAAGCAAATTGTGTACGCCCAGCATGTTAAGGGGTCAGCATGTTAAGGGACGAGTGTTGATATAATACTATTAGCGAGCCGCCATTCACTGGTGCTTTAAAGTAGGCTAATGATTATGGGGGCTATATATTTAACGCCTTAACTAAAGGTATATTATCAACGATTGACCCCTTGGTTATCTTTTTTTATCAATGGCGACGATACCTTCGAGACGGGCTTATTCAACAACAGGATAAGTCGCGGCTGCGCGCGACTTATCCTTATTCGTTAGCCATTTTTTCAATTAATTGGCCATCAACAAATTTATGCAGCACGCTGGATACTAATGTTTGATATGGAATGCCTTCTTTTAATGCGCGTGCTTGTAACGAGCGTAAGTCTCGTGATGATAAGCGTATATTTATGCGAGCATCTTTTTTAAATGTAGCTTCTGCAACTACTTTATGATGTTCTATTTGCTCTTTAACATTTTTAACACGCTTTAACTCTCCAGACTCAAAAGCATTTAAAATATCTTGTTCTTCTTTGTCTAGTTTACTCATTAGATTCACCTATATATTGTTTAGTTGCCTTTCTACTAGGGATAATAGTTTTTAAAAATATTTCATTTTCACTTTCAACAAAAGAGACTAAATAAACATAATCCTCTATTTGAACAACTGATATTTGCTGGTTCGGGTAGCGTTCGGTGTTAGGGTGATCGTAAATATCAAGCTCATTACCGAGGTTGATATTTAGTACAATATCTTCAAAGCAGACGCCCCTTTTACTAATAAGCTCTTGATTTTTATCGCTATTCCAATTGAATGTTTTATCCATAGATGAAGTATAGCATAGACGTGTGCACTTTGTACTCAGGCGGGTGGTTTTGAATGGCTAACGCTTGAACTCACTGGTTTTTACGGAGCACAGCGGAGTAAAAATCCAGAGGGTCGTTAAGGGGTCGAGTGTTGATATAATACTATTAGCGAGCCGCCATTCACTGGTGCTTTAAAGTAGGCTAATGATTATGGGGGCTATATATTTAACGCCTTAACTAAAGGTATATTATCAACGATTGACCCCCTTGGTTTTCAAGCTAAACATCTCAGAAAGGTCATCAACTATAAGTGGGTTGTCAGAACACAAAATATTATCCCAGTCGCCTTCGTCCCCAGCGACTTCATGGAGCCGCCATAACTCTAGGTCAGAATCGTGAACCCGTAAATCAAACGTAAGCAGTGGTAGATAGAAACATCTAAAAGGGGTCGTTAAGGGGTCGAGTGTTGATATAATACTATTAGCGAGCCGCCATTCACTGGTGCTTTAAAGTAGGCTAATGATTATGGGGGCTATATATTTAACGCCTTAACTAAAAGTATATTATCAATGCTTGACCCCTTATTCTTTTTATCTAACGTCAGCCTCAACGAGAAAATTTTTGTTGGCGGCTTCTGTGCGTATTTTTGCACAAAAGGTGACGGCGGAAATTTGTCCGATGCAGGTGTTTGCTATGTTCTTTGGTAGTATTTCGTTACTTCTAACTGAGCTATCTTTTGAAAAAAAGAAAATTTTCCCTTGCGGACTTGACCATACCATCAACCAATTTTATTTATTGCTCTTTCTTTCTTTCTTAGATCGATGAAAGAACTTACACCCGACATCATATTAAACGCAGCTGCAAGAATTTCATCACTGGATATTATTTTGAACTTCGTTAAAAGTGCGTAAATATAATTTGTATGCTTCTAAATCTGGCACTGATGCAATATATAAATGGCTCTGAACTAGCTCTTGTGATTGCGCTAGTAGCTCAACATATTTAGACTTTTTTTCATCTGCAGTTTGTAAAATCGCGCCTTTAGCTCCTTGCTCTCTTCATGTGACTGTGTCCTCACAAGAACCAAATAGCCTGAAGCAGCCGCAATTAATGCGCCAAACCCAATTTTGACTGCTGTATCAATTACGCTTATCCAAGTTAAATCCATTCTTATTCCTAGAGTTTAGTGAAACATAATGCCCAGCCGTGCCCAAACGAAAAAAGGATGTGACGAGCTGAATAAAGTTAGGAGGGTGTAATGGGCCAAGAGAGCCCTTGTCAGATAGGACTATTTCGCGGCCTGCGCCTTTTTTATAACGCTGAGTTGCCTGTCGGTAGCCTTTTTCATCACGTCAGAGTACACACGCTTCTTGTCTTTAGAAGAAGCATTACGGATGAACTCCGAAAATGGGGTAGATTTCTTTTCTTTTGACTTAAAAATGGTAAGCATAATATTAGCCTAGTCGACTCCCAGTAATTTTGCTAGAGAGGTAGAAGTATATTTTTCCGGCACATGATTGTCAATCTGATCAATGCCAGCCTTGTACAGCCTGTTACTGTTATCAGTGTTCTTTAATAATAAATCAACCTTCAGCTTGGAACCAAAGGTTTTTTTTAACAGATTAACGGCGTTCCTTGACGCAAAATACTGCTCAATGAAGTGCTCTGGCAAAATCCTGCGACCCTCAAGCGCCTCCCTGCTTCGTACGAACTCCCAGGCCAACATCGGCTCCTGATAGACGTACAGAATCTGTACCGCGCGCTCCTTTTTAAGAGAGCGAAAAATATTATCTGCCGCCTTGTCATAATTACTGAGGGTTCCGTCCAGCAAAAAGCTT
>JBDNJA010000238.1:0-3714 GCA_041688005.1 Gammaproteobacteria bacterium | reverse complement strand
TGTTCTAAAGCGCGTAAGCGCTCCAAAAACTCGGTCGCTTGCGGCCGAGATTTTTATATTTTTTTGATTAGAATTTATTCTAATTCATTATCTGTTCTAACGGGTTAGGGGGTAGACTGATTAGGTGAAAATGTCGACTGACTCATTGTGTGGCATTATCTGAGCTAACAATAATTTATGCTGCATTGATGCATCCATCGCTACTAAAATAGAGAGAGTTTTGTCGATTTCATTGCTTAAAACGTTAATAGCGATTGCCGAAGAAGGTAGTTTTTCTGCTGCGGCAGATCGTATTCATGTCTCCGATGCTGCTGTCGGGCAGCAGATGAAACGACTTGAAGAGCATTTTCACGTCACTTTGTTTGATCGTAGTAACCGATCTCCAGCACTGAATCAGCTTGGCAAGGTACTTGTTCCTAAGGCGCGTGGTTTGATTCATGCCTATGACACTTTGCTAGATGACTTGACTGGCGATGCGGTTTTATTTGGTGAGCTGACTCTGGGGTCGGTACCGTCGGCGATTCGGGGGCTGGTACCCTTGTCTATCAAGCAGTTGATGCAAAATTACCCTAGTCTGCACATTAGTGTTGTTCCCGGTCTTTCGAGTGATTTGCTTCATTTGTTGGAGAGTGGGGCGCTGGATGTGGCAATACTCAGTCAGCCTGCCCGCATTGGTTCGAACTTGAATTGGCAGCCATTTGTCGAGGAGCCGTTGATCTTAGTCACCTCAACAGAAATCATAGAAAATGATCCTCTGATCGTACTCCGAGAACAACCTTACATCCATCATACGCGACGAGGCGCGGTGGGTTTGTTGGTTGAATCATGCTTGGCGGCTAATAATATTTCAGTTCGATTTTCCATGGAAATGGAATCTATTGAGTCATTAACTAGCATGGTTTCTCATAATCTAGGCGTCTCAATTGTGCCGGATATCTGTGTGCCGGATCCGATATTTTCAAAATTGAGAAAAATCCCTTTACCTAGTGGCTCAGGCACAAGGACTCTAGGTTTACTATCGCGTTCAGATTGCTCAAAGCTTCGCCTAGTGGATCGATTGCTGGAGCAAGTTAAGCAGGTGGTTTTGCCGAAGAAGCCTACAGTTGTATAAAGGTAATTTTTACAGCAAGTAAAGTTTTTATTAATTGAATAAATATATTCTTTATATCATTCTAAACGTAGTACGATTTGGTGAGTGTTGGTTAACTCATATTATTAGCTGGTGGAACAAATTAAATGTCTCATACCATGTAAGTTGCATGTGTTCTGACGGTTTTTAGCCTTAAGTTTATTTCGACGATCAGTGAAGGGTTGTAAGTTTATCGAGTAGTTTGTTTTATTTAAATTTCATATAAGAATAATTTTGTATTATTAAATTACAACAACAGAGGAAGAGTAATGAAAAGAAAAACCGCAATTAAAACCTTCAGTGCTGCCGCAATATTGACAATGGCAGGTGCCTTTTCAGCCCAGGCCGCAGTCAATGGTCCGGTTAATTATATTATTCCATTTGGTCCAGGAGGCGAGTCTGATATCTCTGCTCGTTTTCAACAGCCGTTCTTTAAAAGTATGTTTGGACAGGATTTAGTTGTCTCCTACCAGCCTGGTGGCGGTGGTGCCGTTGGTTGGGCTTCATTGAATGGCAAAAAAGGTGACGGTCAAACCATTATGGGGGTTAATCTCCCACATATTATTATTAAACCTGCGCAAAAAAATGTTGGTTTCAAGACTGATGACTTGAATACTTTTTATATGTTCCACTTTACGCCAGACGCATTAGTCGTAAAGGCAGATAGCCCGTACAAAAGTTTGCAGGATTTTATCGATGCAGCTAAAGCCAATCCAGGGCAGATGACTCTATCTGGGTCGGGCAAAGCCTCAGCCAATCATCTGGCACAAATAAAGTTCGATAAAATGGCCAATATTAAGACCACCTACGTGCCTTTTAAGGGTACCGGGGCTGCAGTCGCTGCTATGTTGGGTAGTCAGGTGAAAGCTGAATGGGGTTACTCTACAGTTGGTGCCAAGCAGGGCGCGGCCGTTCGCATGTTAGCGGTTGCGATGGAAGAGCGTCATCCATTGTTTCCAAATGTACCTACCTTTAAAGAGCTTGGTTACGATATGGTCGGTGGCGCGTATCGAGGTATTGCATTACCTAAGTCAGCGAGTGCCGCTACCACTAAAATGTGGTCTGACATGATTGGGGAAATAAACCGCGATCCTGCATTTGTGAAAAAGATGTTAGAGGGTGGATTTGCGATGTTAGACGTCGATGCTGCTGGAATGGCTAGCTTTATGAAGGCTCGATCTGTCGAGTATCTGAAAGACGCTCGCGAAGCTGGTTTAATCAAATAGATTAGTTTGAGTTTGGGCGGGATAAACCATGGATATCGATAACTTCCTGGCTGCATTAACACTGACGAATATCGCGTTGGCGCTATTTGGTGTGGTAGCCGGTACGATAATAGGGTCTATCCCGGGCTTGACCGCAACTATGGCCGTGGCAGTGCTGGTTCCCATTACTTTTAGTATGGAACCTGCTTCGGCACTTATTTTACTCGGTGCCATTTATACGGGTGCCATTTATGGCGGCGCTTACGCCGCCATTTTATTAAATACACCCGGTACACCTTCAGCAATCGCAACAACGTTTGACGGTTATCCGATGGCAAAACGTGGTGATGGTGATCTAGCCGTCGCTTTGGCCTGCTTTGCTTCCGTATTCGGTGGCCTAGTGGGTGCAATGGCACTGTTATTTTTAGCACCACCTCTATCAGAAGTTGCCCTCGCATTTGGACCAGGTGAATATTTTTGGTTGTCTATTTTTGGCTTGTCACTCATTGCCGCACTTTCAAATGGTAATTTAATGAAGGGGTTAGCCGGTGGTGCATTCGGGCTTATTCTCTCTACTGTTGGTGTCGCCGAAATTTCGGCTGATATACGACTGACATTTGGCAGCCAGACTCTCATTAGTGGGTTTGGTGTCGTGGGCGCGCTGATTGGCCTGTATTGCATTCCTGTATTAATCGACCTCGTTGCAGTGCCTGATAGGCACCTGAAGATAGAAGATGACGTTAAGTCTGTCCGCATCGGTGAGGCTGCTGCTATTGCAATGAAGTCCAAAGTTAACTTAATACGCTCATCAATTATCGGTACGCTGGTGGGTATTCTGCCCGGTGCAGGCGGTTCAGTCGCAGGACTGGTCGCTTACTCAGAAGCCAAACGTAATGCGTCGCCAGATCAAAAATTTGGTGAAGGCGAGCCTGACGGTATCATCGCAACTGAATCAGCTAACAATGCAACGGTAGGAGGTGGGTTTATTCCCACATTAGTGCTGGGCATTCCAGGCACTCCGCCCGATGCTGTTATTCTAGGTGCTTTGCTGGTTCAGGGTGTCAGAACGGGACCAACGCTATTCCAATCAGGCGGTGACTCTATCGCCTATACTTTTATTTATGGCCTATTAATCGCTACAATTCTGATGCTGCCAGTGGGTTTACTCATTGGTCGATATGCGTATAAATCAATTGTGACTATTCCAAAAGCAGTATTGGTGCCGACTGTGGGATTCATGACTATAATCGGCACATTTGCGATTCATAACAGTATTTCTGATGTTGGGATTATGATTGGTTTAGGTATTTTTGGCTGGATTGTCGGTCGATTTGGTTTTTCTGCTTCGCCAATAGTGCTGGGCTTGATTCTGGGGCCTAT
>JBDNJA010000237.1:0-3688 GCA_041688005.1 Gammaproteobacteria bacterium | reverse complement strand
GGGTAAGCAGCACATCGGTTACATGGGTGACATGCCAGCCATCGTTTCTACCACTAAAGAGAGAGTGGCACCTATCAGTATAGTGGCAACTGCTGGCCTTGGCTTTGATCAGTGTAATATCATGCTTGCGCGAATGGATGCACCTGACTTCGCCAACTCTAAAGAGGCGCTTCAGTGGATGAACGGTAAAACCGTCGCAGTACCTAAAGGCGCTTGTACTGACCGTTTTGCATTGGCTGTTTTTGAAAAAGCAAACATCAAACCAAAAAGTTATCTAAATCAGAACATCGAAGTTATCACTAGTGGATTCCGTGCTAATAAACTTGATGCTGCAGCCATTTGGGAACCAACTGCCTCACGCCTTGTTGAAGAAGGCCTTGCAAAGCGTATCGCGTCAGGCGCTTCAGTTGATGAAAATGACGGTGGCTTCATAGCGATGCGTGGTGACCTCATTTCACAGCGCCCCGACGTGGTTAAAGCCTGGTTGAATGCGGAGCTTGATGCACAGTTGTTCATGGCAGACCCCGCTAATACTATGGCGGTAGTCAGAATGGCTGAATCACAGACTACTGGTTTTACTGAAGAAGTACTATGGAAATCAATGGCTGGCGCTTATTCAGATGCGGAAGGTGGAACGCCAGTACGGATCGAACTCGCGTTTGGTATTACGCCAAAGGCTCAGGCTCTTATCACGAAAGCAACCACGTTTTTACATAGTATCAAGACTATCAATGTTGATACTCTTCGAGATGGTGCTGTCATGACGGAATTTACTGATGCTATATTGAAAGAGCGCGGACTCACTGCACCTATTGGCGAAGTACGGGCGCAGGAAGGCGCTTTTCCTGGTAGCTAATAGCTAGTATTCACTTAAAAATCCTATCCTTCGTCGAATTATTTATGATGGCGAAGGATAGGGCTATAGTGACAAAGTACTCAATAAAAAGAAGTAGCAACCAAATACACGTAGCACCCGAGTTACCATTGAGTAGCATTTTAAGGCCGAGGTAACTGTTGATCCCTAACATTAGGGCATCTCTAAAAGAATAATTTTTCTGTGAGTGCAAAAAAGCACCGCGCGGAGAACCGCAGTGTACATAGAGTACATGAGGATTCGAGCACGGAGGGAGCTAACGCGGCAATCGCGTAAAAAGTTCATTTTTAGAGGTACCATGAGTACTTATATGTATATTTCGAGGACTTTATGAACCAACTCAAAGACATACTGAAAGGCACAATGCCGTTTCAGATGGTACCGGATAACTTACTCCAGGATATTGCCGGGATTTGCAGGCACCAGTCATGCCAACCTGGTGATCAACTTTACGATATCGGTGATATAGCCGACGACCTATACATCGTATCGTCAGGCAGTGTAGAGCACACCTTGGGAAAGGACGCTCACTCTAGCGAGCATAAAAAAATATTGCGTAATGGCGGCATTTTTGGCTGGGCATCAGTTCTTGACGGACAAAACACACGATTAGCAAAGGTTGTTTGCGTCGAAGCAACTGAAATTATTAGGATCGAGGGAAAAGCGCTAATCAGTATATTCAAAATCAATCCTGCGGTTGGCGACATCGTCATGAGTCGATTCGCTACCATGATTTACAAAGAATTTACGGTTCCTGAAAAAATTGCTTCTCAGGTACCCAGTTTCAAACAAGCCTTGAACGCAACTAACTTACTGGGTTCAGAAATGACCGGTATGGCTTTAACGGTGTACCGGATTTCAACCTGGTTAAAAAGTCCGAGGCCTTACCTGATGTTTATTGGATTCGGTATTCTGCTGGGCATCTGGTACTTCGCGGTTGAAGTCTGGCAGTTACCTCGATTCGAGGATATGCCAGGATTAACCGAAGTATTTACCGAATTATTCAGTAAGGACCCTGTCTATGGTTTATCACTCTATACCCCAGAGTATTACAAGCACATCGGCATCAGTCTTCGTCGTATTGCCTATGCCTTTTTCCTCGCGACAGCGCTCGGTGTGCCACTTGGTTTATTGTTAGGGTGGTCGAAAAAGTTTCGCGAATTCATTTTCCCTCTTTTCGAAGTGCTGCGCCCTATTCCCGTTCTGGCCTGGGTACCGCTGGCCATTATTATGTTCAGTGGTTCTGAAACTCCTGTCATATTCCTGACCTTCCTAGCGTCATTTTTCGCGACTACGTTAAATACGATGTTGGGTGTTGAATCTATCGATGAGTCTTATAGTCGTGCGGCTCGTTGTCTGGGTGCTAATGGTTGGCAAACATTCAGGCATGTGATTGTGCCTGGTGCGATGCCATATATCTTTACTGGCCTTCAGATTTCAATTGGAGTCGCCTGGTTTTCGTTGGTTGCTGGAGAAATGGTATCCGGTCAATTTGGACTGGGATACGTGATTAATACTGCCTACACAATGATTACTTATCCCACTATCGTCATTGGCATGATTACCCTTGGTATGACGGGTTACGTGACCAGTGCAATGGTGCGTATGGCTGGAGATTTTATGATGCAGTGGAGAGTTCGTGAACTTGCTTTGGGAGACAACTAATGAGTGCAGTAATTAACACAGAGTCTAACCCTCAGAAAAGTGTAATCAAGGGTGCTATTCGTATCGAAGATGTGGTGAAGGTTTATGACCCTGATGGCGCTGCAGTGATGGCTGTCGATCATTGCTCTATTGACATTCCAGGGGGAGAAATTTGCATGATTGTAGGGCCGTCTGGTTGTGGAAAGACAACCTTGCTAAATGCTATTGCTGGATTTCATGGCATCACATCAGGCAGTATTTACCTAGATGATGAGCTGCTTTGCGGACCGGGAAAAATGCAGGCCGAACCTGGTCCGGATCGCGTTGTGGTATTTCAAAACGGTGCCTTGTTTCCCTGGAAATCTAATCTCGAGAATGTTGTTTTCGGCCCCATGATGGCGGGAAAACTAAGCAAATCGGAAATATATGATAAGGCCCTCAGCATGATGGCAGACGCCGGGTTGAGCGGTACCGAGCACAGTTTTCCAGGGGAAGTATCATCTGGTTTGCGACGACGTGTAGAAATTGTGCGTGCATTAATGAATGACCCCAAGGTATTGTTATTTGATGAGCCCTACAGAGCGCTTGATTCGCTCACTAAATCTGTAATGCATGAAGCACTACTGGAAATTTATTATAAAAATAAAGTCACTATCTTCTTTATTACTCACGATCTGGAAGAGGCAATATTTCTTGGACATAGATTAATAATCATGTCTTCCAGACCCTGTAAACCGAAAAAGATTGTCGAAGTTGATATCCCTCATCCGCGCGATTATAGCGTCCTCACTAGCCCCAGGTTCCGTGAATTGATGGAAGAAGCAAAAGGTGTCGTGCATGAAGAGGCTAAGAAAGCCTTCGAAGCCGGCGAGAAAGAGGGGTAGGTAGATGAATATAGCTAAGTTGAAAGACAAGGTCTTAAGCCAAGCGTTCCTACGTGGAATTTCTGCCATTATTATTTTTATAATACTGTGGGAAGTCGGCGCTCGTTTCGAGCAATGGTTTGAATACCGTATGCCCTGGGTTGGATTGGTACCACCGCCTACTGCTGTATTTGTAAGCTGGGGTGGTCTCATTGGTGATCCTAGTTACTGGCAAAGTTGGTATCTTAGTTTCATGCGAGTGTTGGGTGGATTTCTGGCTGCCATGATTATCGGCATACCTATAGGC
>JBDNJA010000052.1:0-7724 GCA_041688005.1 Gammaproteobacteria bacterium | reverse complement strand
TAGATATCTGAATCTGTGACTGAGCCAAAGTCAGAACAAGCTTGTTTTGCCACTTGATGCCAGTGCACGCAATCTTCGGTGTAAGCATAATAGGGTGTTAGATCGAAACCACCACCAACCCACCAAATAGCCGGTTCACCTGTTTTTTCGGCGATAAAAAAGCGTACATTCGCATGTGAGGTGGGCACATGTGGATTGTTTGGATGGATAACCAACGACACGCCCATTGCACGAAAATTACGTCCCGCTAATTCGGGTCGGTGTGCTGTGGCCGATGCGGGTAGGTTGTCACCGGTCACTTCAGAGAAATTAACCCCAGCTTGTTCAAACACATCACCACCCGTCAATACCATGGTTTTACCACCCCCTTCGCCAGCCTCACGCGTCCAGTTATCCACCTGAAACTTTGCCTTACCATCGGCTGCCGCAATGGCGTCGGTGATGCTGATTTGTAGTGCGTGTAGGTATTGTCTTATTTGATCTGTATTCGAAGTCATGGCGTTAAGGTCTGGTGATGTCACCGGATTCTAGTGATTTTATCTCACTAGGGCGGCCGGTGCCGGGTTGATAGCCACTGATAATGTAATCCAGTTGGTTCGCAAATAATCTGCGTGCTTGTATCGAATTGCGGATGGTCGTTTTGCCACTCAAGTTAGCGCTGGTCGACACGATGGGTGATTCTAACTCAGTGCAGAGCGCTTTAATAAATGGGTGGCGAGTGATTCTGATGGCAATGGTTGAAAATCCACCGCAAAGCCACCTGGGGCAGTTATGGCTAGCAGGGATAAGCCAGGTCGTTGGTTGGGTTTGTGTTTGTTTTAGCAGCGCAATGTCGTTAGTTGATAAATCGCGACTGATGTAGGGTAGGCAAAAGTCCAGTTTTGACGATATGAGGATGAGCCCTTTGCTCGCCGAGCGTTGTTTGATCTGCAAAATACGCTCGACGCTATCTTCTAGTAGCGGGTGGCAACCAAAACCCCAGACAGTGTCGCCGGGGTAGGCAATGACTGCGCCAAGCTCGATCGCATGACTCAATCGATTGATAGCCCACGGTGACATGGTTGGGATCTAGGTTGCGGTTTTTTTATCAGCCGCTTTCTTTTTAATGGCTGCTTTTTTTGCGACAGTTTTTTTAGCTACTGCCTTTTTTTTCACTACTTTCTTTTTAGGTGCGGCCTTTTTCGGAGACACCTTCTTTTTGACAGTTGCTTTTTTCTTTGCTGCAGCCTTCTTTCGTTTCGATTTGGGAAAAGGTGCTTTCTCGATCAGTTCCAGACAGGTTTCTAGTGTCAGTGTTTCGGGCTCTTCGACATCTTTAGGTATGCGGGCATTCTTGATACCATCGGTGATATAAGGTCCATATCGACCGCGCAATATTTTGACATCGGTGCCTTCGAATAGCTTTATTTCGCGGGTGGCGTCGAATTCTTTTTTCTCTGCAACGAGTTCAAGCGCGCGCTCTAAGGTGACGGTAAATGGGTCGTCGCCTTCTTTGACTTTAAGCGATACGAATTTGGCATCGTATTTTATATAAGGTCCAAATCGACCGACATTGGCCAATATTTCTTCACCTTCTGGTGACATTCCGAGTGCTCTTGGCAGCTTGAATAGTTCTAACGCTTCTTCGAGCGTTACCTTATCCATCTTTTGCCCTGGCTGAAGGCCGGCAAACTTAGGTTTGTCTTCATCTTCACGCGTGCCAATTTGGACAAAAGGTCCATAGCGTCCCATTCGAACTGATATGGGTTTGCCTGATTTTTCGCAAATACCGAGTTGACGTGCCTGAATGGCTTCGTCGCGAGTAACGGTTTCCATTTTATCATCGACCAGGGCTTTAAAGGTCGACCAAAATTTTTCCATTAACGGCAACCAATCGGCTTCACCACGTGAAATTTCGTCTAGCGTGTCTTCTAGTTGAGCGGTGAAATCATAGTCGACATACTGAGTGAAATGTTGGGTCAAAAAGCGTGCAACGACTCGACCGACATCGGTTGGGTGGAAGCGTTTGTTCTCTATCTCGACATACTCTCTATCTTGCAAAGTGGTGATGATAGAGGCGTAGGTTGAGGGCCGTCCTATGCCATATTCTTCCAGAGTTTTGACCAGTGTTGCTTCGCTAAATCGTGGTGGTGGCTCTGTAAAGTGTTGCTCAAGGCGGATTTCTTTTAGTGTGACCTTATCGCCTTCCAATAAGGGCGGCAGGATTTTTTCTTTTGTATCATCCTTTTTATTGTCGTCGAGTCCTTCGGTATAAACTTGCATAAATCCAGGATCACGAATAGTCGAACCGCTAGAGCGGAACGAGTTGTTAGCACCACAAGCGAGGTCGACCGAGACCGTATCAAGCGTCGCGTGAATCATTTGGCAAGAGATAGTTCGCTTCCAGATTAAGCTATATAAACGATACTCATCATCGCCTAGATGTTGTTTGATGATTTCTGGTTCATTCATCGCACTACTGGGACGTATTGCTTCGTGCGCTTCCTGCGCATTCTTTGCCTTGGTCTTATAAACCGGCGGTATATCGGGTAGGTTTTTCGCGCCGTAACGTTTGCTAATAAGTGTTCGAATATCGCTAATAGCGTCATTCGACAGGTTGACTGAGTCGGTTCTCATATAGGTAATAAGACCCACCTGACCGGCACCAATATCAATGCCTTCATAGAGCCGCTGGGCCGTACGCATGGTTTTCTGTGCACCAAAACCGAGCTTACGCGACGCTTCCTGCTGTAAAGTAGATGTGGTGAATGGTGGTGACGGGTTACGTTTGCGTTGTTTCTTTTCGACTTTTTTAACAATTAATAGGCCATTGGAGGCTTGAGTTAATTGTTGGTGTGCCGTTTGTGCGTCAGTTTCGTTGGTAATAGTGAATTGCTTAACTTTTTCACCGGACAGAATATTAAGTTTCGAGCCAAAGGCGCTGTTTTCAAATTCATTGTCGGATTCGATGCTCCAATATTCTTTTGGATCGAAGGCTTCGATTTCTAATTCACGTTCAACAATCATTCTCAGAGCGGGGCTTTGAACTCTTCCTGCAGAAAGCCCACGCCGAATTTTGCGCCATAATAAGGGAGAAAGATTAAAGCCAACCAGATAATCTAAAGCGCGTCTGGCTTGCTGCGCATTCACCATATCCATGCCTATTTCTCGTGGATTGGCTACCGCATCGGTGACGGCCTGCTTGGTGATTTCGTTAAAGGCGACTCGATAAGCAACCTTGTCTTTCATTAAATTTTTTTCCTTTAGCAGCTCATGGAGATGCCAGGAAATAGCTTCACCCTCGCGATCCGGATCGGTTGCCAGATAGAGAGATTCAGCTTTGCGTAATTCTTTCTTGATGTTGTTGATGTGTTTTTCGTTTCTTTCGACAATACTGTAATTCATTTTAAAGTTGTTGTCGGTTTCGACCGCACCTTCTTTGGGAATTAGATCGCGCACATGTCCGTACGAAGCAAGAACCTTAAAATCCTTACCCAGGTATTTTTCGATTGTTTTTGCCTTAGCCGGAGACTCTACAATGACTAAATGTTTGGCCATAAAGGTAACTGCTTATAAAACTGGGTTAACAGGATGGAACCTACCGTACGCTTCAATGGAAGATCGCTGGTTGGTCGGCGAAAACGATATCCTCGTAGTGCATTAGGGTATCTTCGTCGTGTTCTTCTGAGCTATTAAATAACACCATCATGACAACCCATTTGAGTTCTTCGATGTCGACTTCAGAATCTGAGTCAAGCGCCATCACTCGATTGATGACTAATTCGCGTAGCATGGGTGTTAATACGCCAGACTGCTCCAGAAAGATTAAGAATCCCTGGGCGTTTTGAGCTAAACGCGCCGATTCCTGTGGTGCAAATATACGAGTGGCTTGAGATGACTGGTCTACCGAAGGTATATCATCATCCTGTGCTAGCCCGTCAAGCCAGTCAAATGCCTTGTTGATTTCGAGCGAATCGAAACCAGCCGCTCTAAGATCATCATCGATTCCGTCCCGGTCTTCGGGTAGGTCGTCGTCTTGATCCGCATAGCAGGAAAAGATATACATCAGAACGTCTATGACACCTTCTTTCATGGATTCCTCAAAAATTTAGAACTAGATTACATTACCACTATATTCTGACGTAGTGGCCGCCAGGTGTCGATTGAATAAGCTCGTTGAGCTCTAGTAGCAGTAGCATGGATGAAACCTTGTCGATGGTCAAGCCACTGCGGTCGACCAATGTGTCCGTAGATATTGGGTCATAACCAATTTGTTCAAGTAGCTTACTATAGACTTTATCGAGTTTTTTGCTGGCCTTAGTTGGGTCGGCAGAAGGTTGCTCCGTGACTGGTTGGCTTGCGATATAACCGAGCAAGCTCGACAGGTCGCCAATAATATCGGATGCCTTGTCTGCTAATCGCGCGCCTTCTCTAATCAGTTGATGGCAGCCCCTCACTTGCGGATTATGGATAGATCCAGGAATAGCAAAAACCTCTCTCCCTTGCTCAACGGCTTGATGCGCGGTAATGAGTGAGCCGCTTCGGTGGGCGGCTTCAACGACTAAAGTGGCGACACTGAGTCCGCTGATAATTCGGTTTCTGCGGGGAAAGTTTTCGCTACGCGGGCTGGTACCCAGTGGAAACTCCGTGACCAATAGCCCATCCGAATGAATGTCGTAAGCCAATTGACGATTTTTGGCGGGATAAATTTGATCCAGCCCAGTGCCTGTCACCGCTATCGTCGTGCCTATGCCGGTTAAAGCCCCGACATGGGCGTGGGTGTCGATACCGATTGCCATGCCGCTGGTAATTGTAATGCCGGCGTTGGATAAGTAGGCGGCAAAGTCGTGCGCTGTTTTTGCGCCACCCGGGGTGCAGTTACGGCTGCCAACGATTGCAATCTGAGGGTTAGAAAGTAAACCGATATTGCCACTGCAGTAGAGTAGGGAGGGGTAGTTTGCGGTTTGTTTCAACAATGCGGGGTAGGCGTCGTCGTCGAAGCAAATAATATGGTTGCCCGGTTGTTCTGCCCAAGTGAGTTCTTTTTCTACCTGGACTTCGTTTGGAGATCTTATCTGGTCTATTTGTTTGGCAGACAGCCCCGCTGCTTCCAGGCCATGTCTACTGACGGTGAATATCTGATTGAAATCGCCACCGAATTTTTCACGCAAGTCGAGCAAAGATACTCGACCAATACCGAAAATGTGAAACAGCCGGAGGAAATTAGCAAATTGATCCTTTTGCATGAATGTGCCATCCCTATTTTTTGAACGAGGTTAATTGAACGAGTGATGCCCTTAAATATTAGGGCTCTATCCCAAGCTCGATTCTGACCTTAGCTTAGCTATAGGAGTATACTCTGTAAGGAGATTCAACATAATCTCTTATGCTAATCGGGAGTTAAACTTGCATCACCAGTTTGTAACTCATTTTTCAAATGGCTGTACGATCATGACGATGCCAATTTCCTTATCAGGCAGTTTGACGTGGAAGCTAGGGCCTATTAGATGCAGATTTTCAACCTGAGGTTTTTTGAGCCAAACTTCTTTTGAAGCAAATTTTAGGTCAATGCCAGAAATCACGCAAAAAAGTACGAGGAAATACCCCACAAGGCGTCTCCTTTTTGTACAATATAGCTATCAGGGTATTCTGGTTCGTAGACAATGGTTTCAGCCGGTTCGGTTTCAGTGATACTGGCTTTTAATGGCTAAGATTCTAATAGAATCATTAACTAGGAACAACTACTTGTACACCTTTTCGAAGTTCAAAAGCATGGCTTTATTAAATATTTTACATTTTCCTGACCCAAAACTTCGCACAGTTGCAAAGTCTGTGACATTGTTTGACGATGAACTCAAGCAGTTCGTGAGTGATATGTTTGAAACGATGTACGAGGCATCGGGTATCGGTTTAGCCGCTACTCAGGTTGATCGACATATTCGATTACTGGTCATTGACGTGTCAGAAAAGGGTGATGCGCCCAGATGTTTCATTAATCCTGAAATTGCACGGGCAGATGGTGAAAGTCACGTGGATGAGGGCTGTCTCTCAATACCTGGCTATTATGAGGCGGTAACGAGAGCGGATCACGTTCGGGTGCGGGCGCAGGATGTTAACGGTGATATCTTCGAAGTAGAGGCAGAGGGTTTGGAGGCTGTTTGTATACAGCATGAAATGGATCACTTGCTGGGTAGATTATTTGTTGATTACCTGTCACCTTTAAAGCGTAATCGAATTCGATCGAAGTTATTGAAACTAAAGAAACAAGTGTAGTCATTCAGCTTGGTCATTCATTAGGCTTGGTAACCGATGACTAAGCTTGGTCATCGGCAGGGTTAAGTCTCAACAAGAAATCATATAGATGAAAATAATTTATGCTGGTACGCCAGATTTTGCCGTGCCCGCTTTAGAGTCATTGGTGCAGTCAGAATATGTTGTGATTGCTGTTTATACGCAACCCGACAGACCGGCAGGTCGTGGTAGAAAACTCCAGCAAAGCGCCGTCAAGCAATGCGCTTTATCTCACGATATACCGATATATCAACCGCATTCATTTAAAGAGCCAATTGATTTAGAGCGGGTCGTCGAACTAGAGGCCGATCTGATGATAGTGGCTGCTTATGGTTTGATTTTGCCAGTCCCGATATTGAATGCGCCTCGACTGGGTTGTATTAATATTCATGGTTCGATATTGCCGCGTTGGCGCGGTGCGGCACCAATACAACGTGCTATTCTGGCGAACGATTCATCGACCGGAGTGACAATTATGCAAATGGATAGTGGTCTCGATACAGGCGGCATGATTTCAAAACAAATCTTATCTATTGATCCAGGCTGGACTTCGTTCGATTTACACGAGCAATTGAAGCAATTAGGCGCTGATTTGCTCATCAATACCTTGCCCATAATTGAGTCAGGTCAAATCCAGCCAGAACCTCAAAATGAGTCGCTAGCCAATTATGCAAACAAGCTGAGTAAGGCTGAGGCAAAAGTTGATTGGCATAACAGTGCAGAGCAAATTGCCCGAGAAATCAAAGCCTTCATACCCTGGCCGGTGAGTTATACCCATCTAGACGGAAAACTGGTTCGAGTTTGGCAAGCCAGTTTCGATACTACGCGCACGATTGGAGAGCAGGGAGATGTGCTCGACCATAATAATAACGGTGTTTATGTTAGCTGTGGTGACGGTGTGTTGTGTATCGAAGAATTGCAGTTCGAGGGTAAAAACCGATGTACCGCGGCCCAAGCATTTAATGGTCGCAACCTCACTGGGAGTCAGTTTCGGTGAATAGTCGAGTTGCCGCCAATCGCACCGCTAATCCTCGGCAGTTGGCACTCCAGTCATTACTGCTGGTCATTGGTAAGGGGCGATCACTGGATGATACGCTAGCAAATGTACTAGTCAAGTTCCCTGATTTGGATGCACGGGACACTGCATTATGCCGTGAACTTGCTAACGGCGTATGTCGCTACTACTACGCTTTACAGCATTTACTCAAACCGCGATTACGCAAGGCGTTTAAAACGAAGGATCTCGATCTGGAAATTATTTTGCTGATTGGCATGTACCAATTATTGATGATGCGGGTGGATGATCACGCGGCGGTGAACGAATCAGTCAAGCTAACCCTTCATCAGAAAAAAAGTTGGGCTAAAGGATTGGTCAACGGTCTATTACGCCAGCTGATTCGTGATGAAGTGACTATCGAGGCACTCTCGGCTGACATTTCTTACCCTGAGTGGAT
>JBDNJA010000236.1:0-10101 GCA_041688005.1 Gammaproteobacteria bacterium | reverse complement strand
GTTTGATGATGACTTAATTTATTCGTTGATTGATGAGTTGGAGCTGCAAAAGCTGGGCGACTAAACTGCGCCTTGGGTCTGATCTCCTGAACATATTCGGCTGGTATTTCACGTATAAATCGCGACACCTGATTGTAATTTTCCTTACCGTATAGTCGGCGAATTTCTGCACTACAGACAACCAATTGCTCACGTGCTCGAGTGATGCCAACATAGCACAGGCGACGCTCTTCTTCTAATCGGCCGGGTTCTTCGCTTGAGCGTTGATGAGGAAATAAGCCTTCTTCCATGCCAACCAAAAAGACCAGCGGAAATTCTAATCCTTTGACGGAGTGCAGGGTCATTAATTGCACGCAGTCTTCCCAGGCCTCGGCTTGTGCTTCGCCTGCTTCGAGTGCTGCGTGTGCGAGGAATGCGTCGAGCACGCTCATGTTTTCGTCTTCAATTACGGCATCGATCTCGAAACCTTTGCCTGCGCCTATCAGTTCTTGCAGGTTTTCTATGCGCGACTGACCTTTCTCGGACTTGTCCTTTTCGAAGTGGACTTTTAATCCACTGTGTTGAATGCAATGTTCCATTTTCTCAGCCAGCGTTGCCTGTTCCAGGTCGGCCTTCATGGACTGTATTAAATCGACGTAAACCTGCAAAGATGTCCGTACTCGTGAGGTGAGTGGTGCCGATTCGAGTAAAGCGAGGGTTGCATTCCATAGTGATTGCGACTGTAGTTTGGCCTGCTCGCGAATCATATCGATCGATTTTTGACCGATGCCACGAGGTGGATGATTGATGGTGCGATCAAAGGCGTGGTCGGCCATAGGGTTAGATAACATGCGCAAATAGGCCAAGGCGTCCTTTATTTCAGCACGCTCGAAAAAGCGTAACCCACCATAGACACGATACGGCATGCCACGCGTGACCAGTGCTTCCTCGAATTGACGGGACTGAGCGTTAGAGCGATATAGTATAGCGACCTCGTTACGACTACGGCCCTCATCGACCCAGCTCTGAATACGGTCGATAACAAAACGGGCCTCGTCTTTTTCGTTGTAGGCAGAGTAAAGCATGATGGGGTCGCCATCAGCACTCTCAGTCCATAGGTCCTTGCCTAAACGCCCTCGATTATTATCGATGAGGGCATTTGCAGCCTTCAAAATAGTACCGGTTGATCGATAGTTTTGCTCTAGCTTTATCACTTTCGCGCCGCCAAAATCTCTTTCGAAGTGCTGAATATTCTCGATACGAGCACCACGCCAACCGTAGATGGACTGATCGTCATCACCCACCACAAAGGCCGGTGTATTAGCGCCCGCCATCAAACGTATCCAGGCATATTGAATCGCATTGGTATCCTGAAATTCGTCGACCAGTAGATGTTGAAAGCGTTTTTGATAGTGACTGCGTAAATCGTCATTGTCACGAATGAGTTCTAACGCACGTAGCAATAGCTCGGCAAAATCGACCACACCTGCGCGTTGGCATAATTCTTCATAAAGGCGGTAGATTTCAAGCATCTGACGTTGGACATGATCGTTTCCCGCATCAATGCTTTGCGGACGTAAACCTTCATCCTTATTTTGATTAATAAACCATTGCGCTTGTTTTGGCGGCCAGTTGGCTTCATCAAGATCGAGTTGGCGCACCGCACGTTTGACCATGCGTAGTTGATCATCGCTATCCAGTATCTGGAATGTCTGGGGCAATTTTGCGGCTTCCCAGTGGGCGCGTAGCATTCTGTGCGCCAGCCCATGAAAGGTGCCGACCCACATCGCAGCAGCCGAAATACCGAGTAATTCTTCGACTCGTGAACGCATTTCTTTGGCGGCCTTATTGGTGAAAGTGACCGCCAGCAAGCTAAAGGGTGATAGCCCGTTCACCTGGCAAGCCCATGCAATTCGATGGGTTAAAACACGCGTTTTTCCACTACCGGCACCCGCTAATACTAAGATTGGTCCGGGGTCTGCACTGACCGCTTCACGCTGTCGGTCATTGAGGGAATCTAGCAGGTGGGATACATCCATTAGTTGTGTGCTGCCGCTTTAATCAAGTAGGCGGTGATTGTATCAGGACTTTTTCGCAGTAGCTTCATCCTAAGTCCGAAAGACTCCTGAATATTCAGATTGTGGGTGTTGGGAGTGGTACATTAGTAATTCAATCTTAAAATGGTGGGACTAAATAAACCGATCAATCACCTGTCCAAGTGATTCTGATTCTGATTCGGTTCGGGCGACGCTGATGGTTTGATAATTGGAAATGGCTTCTCGATTTTGAGGGTCAACTTGCTGATTGAACTGGGGCTTGTAGCGCTTGTCGTTTTCTACCGACTCTAAAACTTCGCCCCCGAAACACGTATTCGCTTGATTCCTGTCGTGTTCGTCGGCTATCGATAAAGTCATTTTTAGCATCCGCACGGCCACGATCAAATGTTTGACGTTGTTCATCATTCGCTGTAGGCAGGCGGACGATTGTATCGATATTGGCGGCGCTAATGTTCACAGTGTCGCTTTATACCAAAATGGCGTTAAAACCAACCTGACAAGCTTTATATGCATGGCTTTAAAATGGAGAAATTACAAGCTTACTACCATTGGCCTCTAGCATCGGCGTCACTGATTTTGGCTTCTACCCATTTTTCACCGTGTTCATCGACTTCTTTCTTCCAGAATGGAGCGTCTGTTTTAAGGTAATCCATAATAAATTCACAGGCTGAAAAGGCATCTTTTCGATGGGCAGATAAAACGCTGACCAGCACAATTTGATCGGCTGGTTTTAAGCTACCAACACGGTGAATGATGGCGCAGTCCTGAACGGCCCAACGTTGGCTGGCTTGTTCGGCGATGGCCTGTAACGCTTTTTCGGTCATGCCGGGGTAATGCTCCAGCGTCATCTGTTGCAGTTGGCTGTTTGGTAAGTCACGCACGAGGCCTATAAAACTGGTAATGGCACCTATATTTGAGCGACTGCCTAATAATTGCCGGTTAATATCACCAACATCGAAGTCTTCTTTTTGTACTTGAATGATCATCGTAATCGCCTCAAAAACAGGTGCCTCTAAAAATAGGGTGCCCTTAGTTTAGTCGAGAAACTCAGAGAAAGGCAGATAATCGACTTTATCACCCATTTTGACCGTTGCGCCTTCGGCAATTTCGACGAAGCCTTGTGCCCAGGCGGTCGATGTTAAAACACCTGAGTCTTGATTGGGGTAAATACGGGCAACCAGAGCGAGATCTTCGTCCTGTTCGAGTCGTGCTCGTAAAAACTCTCGTCTGCTATCGGGTTTAGGCCAATCGAATCCGGCTGTGACTGGTATCGCGGTCGGCTTTTGCCAATATCTGCCTTGCAGAGTCTTTATGACTGGGCTCACAAACAACATAAAAGTGGCAAATACGGAGACAGGGTTTCCGGGTAGGCCAATAAAAGGCGTTTGGTTTATTTTTCCAAAGGCCAACGGCTTGCCTGGTTTAATCGCCAGACGCCACAAATGTAAATCACCTAATTGTTCAATCGCAATCCGCACATGGTCTTCTTCGCCGACCGAGACGCCACCACAGGTCACGACCAAGTCAGCTTTTTCCGTAGCTTCGAGCATGGCTGCTTTGGTCGCTTCGAGCGTATCACCAACCAAGCCTAAATCGACTATGTCGCAACCCAGCTTCTGTAGCATGCCGTGCAATGTATAACGGTTTGAATCGTAAATTTTACCGGGTGCCAATGCTTTACCAGGTTCGACCAGCTCATCACCGGTAAAAAATATGCCGACTCGAATTTTTTGATATACTGGTAATGACTGCAAGCCGACCGATGCCGCAAGCCCGAGTGCCTGAGGTCGTAACAAACAGCCTCGATCTAAAATTTGGTCGTCTACCTTTATATCATTACCCGCAGGTCGTATATTTTGCTGTTCGGTTGGCCGAACTTCGAATTCGATGGTGTCAACGATGGCTTCGACCTGCTCTTGCATGATGACGGCATTTGCCCCCGGAGGGATGGGTGCACCGGTAAATATTCTAGCGGCGGTGCCAGGCTTGAGTGTTTGGCCAGTGTCACCCGCTGCAATTCGTTGCGATACGGCTAGGCTGGTTTTGCCTTCTATAGCGATATCTGCAGTGTTGAGCGCATAACCATCCATTGCCGAGTTATCAGCGGGTGGTACATTGATAGACGATTGAATTGATTGCGCTAAAATTCGGCTCAAGGCTTTGAGTAATGGCTTGTTTTCTACCGCTTCTATGGCTGAAACCTGACTCAGCAATGAGCGTAATGCGTCGTCATAGGACACGAGTGGGACTTGAGGCGGATCACAATTAATCATGGCTTTTGTTCTATGTCGGAGTTTATTCTATGGTTGTATAAGGTGATGAGTCTAACATTACCCTGGCCTGCCAGGCGCCTGGATTGATGTAATGAGCGTCTGCAATTTTTTCTCAGACACAGGCATTTTTGTTTTCATCGGTTGGGCAAAGCTAGCCATCCTAAATTCTTCTATCATCCAGCGCAGTTGGTCTAGTTTGGTTGTGTCAGCTTGTTCTAATGGTGATTCATTTTCGCTGAGTTGAAGATATTCAGTCCAAAACTTTCTAACCAGCAAATGCGCCTCTTCGATTCGAGTTGAGCCCAGCTTAAAGTTGGCCATTCTCTTTTCAATGGCCAGGAAATAGGCCGGCAGGCGAGACAGGTTTGAGATCGACAGGTCACGCAAAAAACCATCGTACATTAGATTTTCGCATTGCTCGGTCATGTCAGAACGGTGGTGTGCAGGTAACGATGCGCTCGCGATGGCACTCATGGCGGCGCGATACTGGGTCAGCACCTGATGGGTTAACTCTGCCAATTTATTCGCGTGATCGACAAATTGATTTTGATTTTTCGCCAGACAATCCGCAAAACTTTGATCGCTATCGGGTAATTGACTATTAAGGAAGCAATCGAAAATACTCGCTAAAATTAGGTCTTCGATGAGTTCCGCCTTGCTCGCAATGGCGCTATACATGAGCGCACTTTGATTAATCTTCGGCAGGTTTTTGCGCAGATATTTTATAGTTGGAAATAGTTGTAGGTAAATTAGTCTGGCAATGCCTGTGGCATGATAAAACTGCGCATCACCGCGTGTTTCGTATAGCTCGATAGCAACCGAATCTTCGTAATCGACTAGCGCCGGGTAGCTGTGAATAACCTGCCCCTGGTTAACTGAACCTTTTTGCTGTATTTCGACTGTTGAGCGCCAGTCGCCAAAATCCCAGTTGGTTAAGCCACTTTGGGTCAGCGTTTCGTCGTGCTGAACCTGTTGTTCAAAGTGTTGGTTGGCTTTGTTTCCGAATTTTTCCTGCAAGGTTTCAAGGCTATGCGATTGTGCCAGGCAGTCGCCACGATCTTCTAGCCAGTAATGCATCTGGAAATGAGAATCGAGCTGATGAAGCTGCCAATCGGATTGCTGTACTTGAATGCCAGTCATTCGATGCAGCGATTCTTGAAGTGTTTGGTATAAATTTCCTCTGCCATTTTTTCCATCCGGGCTATCCAAACGCGCAAAACAAGCATTGGCAAAGTCGTTGACGGGAATGAAGTTTTTACGAATGAGTCTGGGCAAGCTGCGCAATAGCGCTTCAATTTTTAGCTTTAACAAGCCTGGCACTAGCCAGTCAAAATCGCTCGATTGAAACTGATTAAGCAGTACTAGCGGGATACGCACGGTAACGCCATCGAACTCACTAGCAGGGTCGAATACATAGTCGAGCTGAAGCACTTGATTACGCAAGTTTAATTCGGTTGGAAAGCCAGTACCATCATCTTCGTCGATGACTTGTTCTACAAGGCTGTCTTCGGTCAGCAACAATGCGTCCGTTGTGCCTTTTGGTTCCTGCTTAAACCAAGCCTCGAAGCTTGGCGCATCCACAATTTTAGGGGGTAATTGCGCGTCATAAAATTGAAACAATTGCAGGTCACTAATCAAGATGTCACGACGACGTTGTTTGTCCTCCTGTTTTTGATAATGGTCGATGAGTTGCCGATTAGCGCGAACCACAGGATTGCTGGTGCGGTAGTCGCCCTCTACCAACGCTCGCTGTATGAATAGCTCACGCGCTTGCACGGGATCAACTGCGGCAAAGTTTACGCGCTTGCCACCTTCGATCAGCAAGCCATAAATTCGCGTATTACGAAACGCGGCGACTCGACCCTGACGCGCTTGCCAGTGTGGATCATAGTGCTCATATTGATGTAAGTGAACCGCATCCTGCATCGCCCATTGGGTATTAAAACGTGCGACACCATGCGCGAATAAACGCGTTGTTTCGATCAGGGCGAAGGCCATAATCCATTTGGGTGTTTTGCGCGCAAGACCCGACCCGGGGAAAATAAGCAGCTGACGATCGCGGGTTGCCTGGAATTGTTTTTTAGCCGTGTCAGTACCATCGAAGCAGGCGATGTGGCTCGGAATGCCCGCAAATATTGCACGATGAATTGAATCGGGGTCTGACTCAGTAGTATTAAACTTACTTTTTCCCTGTTCAAACTGACGTTTTAATTGCTGTTTTAGCTGGGAGTGAATGTCCTGCCATTCGCGAATTCTCGGGTAGGATAAAAATTGCTTTTTACACCATTTAGAAAACTGATTACGAGACAGATCGATCTGTTGCTGTTTTAACTCAGCCCATAGATTGATCCAGAATAGAAAGTCAGAATGTTCATCCTGCCAGACCGCATGTTTTTGTTGTGCAGCCTGTCGGTTATCGACGCTTGAATCACGTGGATCTTGAATCGATAAAGCACTCACGATCACTAGCGCTTCACTCAGGCAGTTTAATTGCTGCCCGCGAATGAGCATGGCGGCGAGCCTTGGGTCGACTGGCAATGATGCTATGTCACGGCCCAGCTTTAGAATTTTATCGTCTTTATTGGTGGCCTGTAGCTCGAACAACAAACGATAGCCGTCATTGATTAAACGACTGTCAGGGCTTTCAACGAAATCAAAGACATTGATCGAACTCAGATCGAGTCCATCCATCTGTAAAATGACCGAGGCAAGATTGGTTCTCAGAATTTCAGGTTCAGTGAATTCCGGACGTGAGTCAAAATCTTCCTCATCATAAAGCCGAATACAAATACCCGGCGCGGTGCGTCCACAACGTCCGCTGCGTTGGTTGGCCGAGGCCTGCGATATCTTCTCGATGGGCAGCCGCTGAATGCGTGACCGCCATGAATAACGCGACAGCCGAGCCAGCCCGGTATCGATCACATAGCGAATACCCGGCACCGTTAATGACGTTTCGGCGACATTAGTGGCGAGCACGATACGCTTTTTAATATGGCGCTGAAAAATACGCTGTTGATCGCCCTGACTCAACCGAGAATAGAGCGGCAGTATGTCGTAGTGTTGATGGAATATTTTCGATAGTTTATCAGCCGCCTCCCGAATTTGGCGTTCACCCGAGAAGAAAACCAATATATCTTCCTTGCCTGCCTGAGTGAGTTCTTCTACCGCTTCGACCAATGCTTGATTATAATCACGATCATCCTGAGCGGGCGCACGATAACGCATCTCGACTGGGAAGGTACGGCCACTGATGTTGAGAATAGGCGCCTGATTAAAGTAGTTCGAAAAACGCTCTGGATCGATGGTGGCAGAAGTCACAATAACTTTCAGGTCTGGTCGTTTGGGCAGTATCTGTTTGATGTAACCCAGCAGCAAATCAATGTTCAAGCTGCGCTCGTGCGCTTCATCGATTATGATGGTCGAGTATTGATTGAGCAGTCGATCATTTTGAACTTCGGCAAGCAAAATGCCATCAGTCATTAATTTGATATAACCCTTGCTACTGGTATGGTCGCCGAAACGAATTTTGTAACCAACGGCAGCACCGACCTCGCTTTTCAACTCTTCAGCGATTCGATTACAAACACTTTGTGCTGCAATTCGTCTCGGTTGAGTGTGACCAATCATGCCTAAGTCAGCCAGACCCAGGTCGATACAAAGCTGTGGTAACTGAGTGGTTTTGCCCGAGCCAGTTTCGCCACACACTATGGTGACCTGATTGGTGGCAATGGCCTCGGCTAATTCTTGTTGGTGGTCGTAAAAAGGCAGGCTTTGATCGAGTTGCGATTTGGGCCTTTGTTGCTGACGAGTGGCTACTTTTTCAGCCGAGACCAAAATTGACGACGTGAGCGTTTGCCTGAGCTTGTCGTCATTTTTAAACAGGCGAGTTTTTTTTAACAGCTGCAGCAACTTTGCTCGATCCGTGCCGTAACAATGCTGTAAAATTTGCGATTCAAATGAGGGTTGATGTGACATGGCGAGCGATTCTAAACTGGTTGGCAAGATGAATATACCTTTTGATTACTCTCTTCGCGTATCGAGTAGAGTAAAGCACCCCAGATTGCGAATAAAACCCTTTGGCGGACTCGAAGTTGTCATTCCCCCGCGCTTCCCCAAAAAAGCAGTACCCGAGCTAGTTAATCGGCATGCCCAGTGGATTGAGACGCATCTGCAAAAACAGCCATCGGCAGAACCCGCTTTGCCAGACGACATTCAACTCACCTTTGATGACAGTCATTGGCCTATTGTTTATGAGCATCATCTGGCAACCAACAGTGCCAATCAAATAGTGATTATTTCTAATAGTGACGCTGATAGTGATGCAGATAAGCATGCTGATCAAGTATGGCAACTGAGAAACTGGGTGCGACAAAAAGCCTGGCGACTATTGCCTCCATTGCTCGAACAGCTGTCTCAGCAAACGGGCCTGACCTACCAACAAATAAGCATACGTAGCCAGAAAACGCGCTGGGGCAGCTGCTCTAGCTCAGGCACGATTAGTGTGAATGATCAGCTGTTATTCTTACCACGTGCAACAGCCGCGTATTTGATGATTCATGAGCTTTGCCATACCCAGCACATGAACCATTCATCGAGTTTTTGGCGTTTGGTTGAAGCGCATTGTGCCGATTTTCGTGATCATGAGGGTTTGTTGAACCGGGCTAGGAGTAAGATACCCGACTGGTTTTTGAGGGATTTGTATCGGTGATGACCTGGAAGCCTGGTGCAATTGAATTGAGTTGAATCCAAGAAGCCAAATATAAAGATGAAAATCAGTCGCTTTTCAAACCTACCTATCGGGCGGGTACACCTTGAAGGAGAGAGGTGAACTCTACGGTAAGCATTAGACTACAATTAGCTGAATTGTAAAAAACGTTGAAATGTGATTTGGAAAAACTGGCCCCGAGGTTTTTTTGCTAAGTTTTAACCCTAAGCTTTTCGCGCCCCCAAGTGGGTTTCCCTATCAGCCGCTAAGCCGGGCACTTTCGGGATCATCAGATTGTTCCGACGGGACCAGTGCGCGGACCAGTTTACGCATGTCCAGCACGCCAATCGGTTTGCCATCCTTCATCACACGATAGCTGAGGTCGGTGTCCCCCTTGGACAGTGCTATCACAGATTCCAGCGTGTCGTTATGATCGATCTCGCCCGTCTGTTTGCCTGTCGCGTCTGGGGTCGGCACCATTACGGAACAGACTCGCAGAACCCGAGCACGATTAATGTCGCTGACGAAGTCCTCGATGTAAGGGTCCGCCGGATTAAGCAAGATATGCTGTGGCTCGCCCTGTTGGACCACATAACCGTCCTTGAGGATGACCAGATGGTCCGCCAGTTTCAACGCCTCGTCCAGATCGTGGGTGATGAACACTACCGTCTTCTGTAATTCTGCCTGCAATTCGATCAACAGACCCTGCATGTCGGTGCGGATCAGCGGATCAAGCGCCGAAAAGGCCTCGTCCATCAGCATGATGTCGGAGTTACTGGTCAGCGCGCGGGCGATGCCCACCCGCTGCTGCATCCCGCCTGACAACTGATGCGGGTACTGGTCGCCTTGCCCCTGAAGCCCGACACGGTCTAACCATTTGCCCGCCTCATCAGCATATTCGATTTCATTCTGTCCCTCGATGGCAGGCGCAAGGCCAGCGTTTTGCAGCACTGTCCGATGCGGCAACAGCGCGAATTTCTGGAAAACCATCGACATTTTGTGTTGCCGTAGGTGCCGCAGCTGATTTTCGTTATATTCCAGAATGTTCTCACCATCGACCCATACTTCGCCCGCTGTCGGTTCGATT
>JBDNJA010000235.1:0-10606 GCA_041688005.1 Gammaproteobacteria bacterium | reverse complement strand
TAACCCAAACAAAATGATACTCAAGCTTGTATTTCGTATGTGCGCCAGTCCGGTATTCCATTGCATAACACTAATCCAACTACTAGCTAAAAGCTACTCGCCTAAAGGCGAGGGTTTAAACCTTTTTTTCAGACGAATTAATAAGCACTAGAACCCCTAATCTCTCATCACGATTAGCGAAATAATGACTCAGCTGGCAATGAGAATAAATGATGAAAGCCTTTCCTTTCGCTCGTAAACTATCCCTAATAACACAAAATGGGTAATTATGAAGGTCTTAATATTCTTATCCGTCCTGTTTTCAGCGAGTTTATCAGCAGGCGGCGTCTACAAATGGATAGATTCAGAGGGTAACACCCACTATAGAGACGTACCACCTGTACCGAGCGATCCCGGTAAAGCACTACCCGGGCTAGCAAAAGACAAACAAGATAAGGCGGTGGCAGCGAAGTGCCCGCCGATCAGGCTGCTATTGCCTGTCAACAGGCTCGTGATGACCTGACTGTCATCACCAGTAGTAGTCGGATCCAAATGAAATCAGCGGATGGCAGCTTGCGCTACCTGTCCACCGCGGAAATTGCAACCCACAAAGAAAAGTCCGAGACTGATATTGAGCAGTTTTGCTAGCCCGTTATTTTCTCAAAAAACCGTTTATTTGTAGCCTCTCTGTTTTTATAATAGACTCAGTTTTTCGGTGATCATGCCGATTGTTACTAAACTCTATTTCGTCTGATTAATTCTGCTTAGCTCACTCACATCACTTAACTGACATTGAATAAAATATATGAAAGCCTCCTGCTTCCACCTTGCAACACTAAAAGAAACCCCTGTAGATGCTGAAATCATCAGCCACCAACTCATGCTACGAGCCGGACTCATTCGTCGCCTCGCATCTGGAATCTACAGCTGGATGCCACTAGGATTAAGAGTTCTGCGTAAAGTCGAAAATATAGTCCGCGAAGAAATGAATAATGCAGGTGGCCTGGAGGTGCTTCTGCCATCCTGCCAGCCCGCCGAGCTATGGCAGGAGACAGGCCGATGGGAACAGTTTGGCCCTGAGCTCTTAAGGATGAAGGACAGACATCTGCGCGAGTACTGCATAGGCCCAACCCACGAAGAAGTGATCACAGATATATTTAGACGTGAGTTCAAAAGCTACAAACAACTACCGGTCAATTTCTATCAAATTCAAACCAAATTTCGGGATGAAATTCGTCCCAGATTCGGCGTGATGCGCTCACGAGAATTCATCATGAAAGATGCTTATTCATTCCATTTGAATCAAGAATCATTACAACAAACTTACGAAGTTATGTACCAGGCGTACAGCAACATATTTGACCGTTTCGGTTTATCTTATCGAGCAGTCAAAGCTGACTCAGGTTCAATTGGAGGAAGCACCTCACATGAGTTCCATGTTTTAGCCGATTCAGGAGAAGACGCCATCGCCTTCTCCGATCAAAGCCAATATGCCGCCAACGTAGAGATGGCCGAAGCTTTACCGGGTGAACAGACGCGTGCAGAGCCAGGTGAGGTCATGCAGGTGATAGACACACCCAATCTGCACACCATTGATGACCTTGCCAGCGGACTAAAACTCGATACCAAAAAGTGCCTAAAAACTCTGATTGCTACTGGCGGCGAGGGTAGCCTGGTCGCCTTCGTGATAAGAGGAGATCACGACCTCAACCCGTTGAAAGCAGAGAAACTGGAAGGCGTTGCAAGCCCATTTGCGCTGGCAGACAGCGAACGAATCAAAACAAAGCTGGGCACCGATCTGGGTTCAATTGGCCCGATAGGTCTTAACATTCTGACTTATGTTGACCATAGTGCCGCCCTCGTGAGTGACTTTGTCTGTGGCTCAAACAGTAATGACCAGCACTATATTAATGCTAACTGGGGCAGAGATAGTGATGAGCCAGTTTCGGTTGATATCAGAAACGCATTGGATGGCGATCCAAGCCCAGATGGCGAGGGGCATTTAAAAATTCTACGGGGCATCGAGGTTGGGCATGTTTTCCAGCTAGGGGAAAAATATAGCGAGGCCATGCAAGCGACCGTATTAGATGAAAGTGGCAAAAAAAAAGTAACATCGATGGGCTGTTATGGCATCGGCATTACACGTGTTGTTGCCGCAGCAATCGAACAAAATAATGATGAAAAAGGCATTTTATGGCCCGATTCACTAGCACCATTCCAACTCGTCATTTGCCCGCTCAATTACAACAAATCGGATATCGTAAAACAGGCTGCGGATCAGTTATACCTGAATTGCCAGAAACAAGGCATTGATGTGTTATTAGATGATCGACCGTTGCGCCCTGGTGTTATTTTCTCCGATATGGAGTTGATTGGGATACCACACCGTATCGTGCTAAGTGACCGCGGATTAAAAGCTGAGCAGTTCGAATACAAGGGCCGACGCGATGATGCATCTCAAGATTTACCATTAGCTGAATTATCTGACTTCCTAACGAAACTATTCAATCCGGTATGCCAATCGGCTTAAAGATAAACCATTGCCTGACTTTGCTGACAGTTATCCTGCTGTCGGCACAGCCAGTTTATTCGCAGGCTGGCCCCCAGACAGCTCAGACTGACCCCCGAGCTTCGGGCACTATTGCAAGAAGCGATAATGTCCGACTCCTGGTTTCAGGATCGATTTGTCGAAGACCCAGAAACACGCATAACCATATTAAAATTCGTACACTACGAAGCAACAAGAGCTAACCTCTAACGTCGCACCTGAACTGGTATTGGCTCTGATAGAGGTTGAAAGACACTTTGATGAATTTGCGATATCTGTCGTTGATGCTTTCGGATTAATGCAAATCATGCCGTTCTGGCTAGATAAAATTAATTTGCCAGATAAAACTTTATTTAAAATCAAAATCAACTTGAGAATGGGCTGTACGATATTACGCTATTATCTTGATATCGAATCAGGCAATTTAACACGTGCCTTAGCGCGCTATAATGGTAGTCTTGGTAAATACGTCTACCCGAACAAAGTCATCAAGGCACTTAACCCATCTTTAGGCTTACCTGACAACAATTCTTTAAAAAACAGACAGTTACTAATTTATTGGTCTGGCGTTGGCACTACAGATTTATATTTTCTGTAAAAACGATGATAAACTATATCAGTGTTTTTTTAATGCCACCTGGCTGCTCTGTGATTCCAAGCAGGTTATAGAGAGTGGATTGCTGCGGTTCTGCCTTAGTGGCCTTCCTCAGATGAACGGTTTTACCATCTTCACGCTGTAGGATTACCGGTCACTAATAGACTTAGGCGTTGCTGGTTTTCTACCTTTCGTCGAATCGTTTGCCAGCTATCATGACACTCTTGTGACTTTAGCTGAACCCGCAGGGTCTGTACTAAATGATAGGCTATTAGTGTGATGAATATATGACCATTCACGCGATCTTCTTTATGGTGATAGATTGGTCGTAACCCCAGTTCACTTTTCAAGCTTCGAAACACACCTTCCAGGTCGGTTAGCATGGTATAAGTGCGCCAGAGCGTTGCTTCGTCCCAGTCCGTCTGGTTTGACCGCAAACAATATACGCCTGGATGGGTCGCTTGTGAGTGCGCTTTTTCCACCCGTTTCCACTCAATTGAAAGGGCGTTATGTTGCGCGTCATCCGCCGTTACAGTCACTTCGTAGTGCTGTGCTGCACGGGCATATTTTTCATTTAATCGTCCAATGCGCTCCAGCACTTTGGGCTGCTTTTTAGTGCTGCCTTTTTTGCTCAAACCCTCATGCAGGTTCGACAATGCCAATTCATATTTTTTAGCCAACCGTGTGTAGCCAATTCACTGGCCGGGGCCGCCATACGGCCAATGATGTTACCCAGTACCGCAGCAAGCTGGTGTTGGTTAAACCCCAGCTTTGAGCTTATCATCCAAGGTTAATTGCTTCACGGCATGTAAGGCTAAAGGCTCTATACCGATACGACGAGGGCGAACTAACGCCATACTACTGATATCAACGGCCTCATACTGGATATCTGTATCAATAACCGTATTGCGTGATGCTATGATTTGAGCAGCATAGCGCTGTGCCATCGTTTCAAGGTCAGTGTCTAGGTCTATACACAGTAAAAGGTTTTAGTTTTCAGAAAGGGTGAAAATAGTCGTTTTTGACCACTTTTCATGGGTGAAATCCTAAAGATGGGGTAAGTGCAATAATCCCAAATCGAGAGGCATAAGCATAGGACATAACGGAAGTGCAGGGAACGATATCCATTTTTAGTGGGCCAAAGTAATATCGAGTAACACCCGACTGATTAGCAAGCCACTCGGTTAAAAAATCGAGGGTTAATATTTGATCAGATTTAGACCAGTGTATCCATTGCCGACTCGCTATCGATTCGAGTGGAAGCAAAACTTTACGATCATTAGCAACCACCAATGATGACACCATACTTGCCTTCTCTTGCTCTACAATCTTTTGATCGACCAGTAGTTCGAGAATATAATCTAGACTACATTCTTTAACTTTTGCCATTAATGCATCGCATATTGAGTTTCAAAAATAGTTTAGCAGGAAATGATTTATTTGTGCTAAAGGCCACGGGGGTTCTCACCCCTATAACAATAGATTCTAGAGCGTTTTTTGGGTCGAACGATATTAAATAACACGCAAAAAAAAGCCCGCTAATGCGGGCTTTTTAACATAACTACTTCGTCATTTTTACTGAGCAAGATAATCCAAATCCGATGCTTCAGTTTCACCTAATGTCCATGCGCCACGATTCTTCGCATGTTCAATCGCAGCTGCGCTTTCACCGGCCCTAGCTTTAGGGATATTAAACGTCTGACCAGGAAAAATTAAGTCTGCATCTTTAATTTGACCCAGATTATCTTTATAAATCAAAGGCCACTGGTAAGGGTTACCGTAGACAGAATCCTGTCCAGCGATATTCCAGAGATTATCGCCGCTTTCTACCAAATAACTGCCTAGAGACGTCGACACTTCAACTACAGGCACAACTACAGCTGCTTGATCAGCATGGTACTTAGCAATGAATTTGTCGGCTTCATTTTCAGATCTTTTAGCCAGGCTTATAGCACGAACGTTGTTACAGTCTGCCGCAGCTTGCTCAGCGGCTTTGATCAACTTCTCATTCGCTGCAGAATCAAAACCAAGATTTATTGCACGTGCATTTTTTAGTTTAGCTGCGTAAATTGCATTCTTCGCTTCTGGGGTTGCGCCTTCACATTCTTCTGCCACAACTTCTGGCTCAACTGTTGACTCGCTTCCACCACTGGCGCAACCAACTGCAAATCCGGCAGTAAATACTGCAACAGCAGCGATTTTTAATAATTTTTTAGCATTCATCTGTTCAATTCTCCGAGAACCGTGTCGATTGAGGTAAGCTTTTGTTAATTTTGTCTGCCCACGTGGTGATGGAGGTTACCTTGAACAAATAAGCAGAGCAAGCCTTTATATACAAATTAATATACTTTTATACTTAATCTACTCCCAAAAAAAAGATCTAGCACCTTAAATTATCGCGCTGTTTGATATCTTGCAAAGGTGCTTTCATTATTGTAAAACATGTCACTCTATCTTCAGCTTTGAACGCATTTGTATGACTAGTGAAATATTAACAATCTACTACAACCCAAGTTGCAGCAAGTCTAGAGAAACGTTACAAATACTAGAGCAACATAAGACTCAACCTCAGATCATCGAATACCTCGATACTCCGCCATCTCAAAGTGAAATGAGTCAAATAGTAAAAAAACTGGGTATGGCACCCATAGATTTGTTGCGCACGAAGGAAAAAGCTTATGTAGAAGCGGGATATCAAGCTGATTTAATGAGTGACAAAGAGATTATTGAAGCGATTGTCAAGCACCCTTCGTTGCTGCAGCGTCCTATCGTTATCTACGGAAACAAAGCTATAATTGGCAGGCCACCCATAAAGGTGCTGGATATCATCCCTTCTTAATCGGTGTAAAGGACAGCCTAAACTTGATTTTTCATCCGTAACTTTGCAATCTCAGTCAAACACATTGAATAAAATACTCGTACTTTATTATAGCCAACATGGTTCAACTGCTTTAATGGCTCACCAGATAAGCTTGGGCATCGACGCAAATACACCATGTGAATCGATTGTACGCTGCCTTCCCTCGGTTTCTTTTGCCACAGAACAGTCAGCGCCCACGGTTCCCTCAAGCGGCGTGCCCCATGTGGAGATTAATGATTTAGAGTCCTGTCAGGGACTTATTATTGGTAGCCCAGGTTACTTTGGCAATATGGCGGCCCCTTTAAAATATTTTTTTGACCAAACAAGTCCGATCTGGCTTTCTGGCGCTTTAATTGGAAAACCGGCCGGCGTGTTTACTTCAACTTCTAGCATGCACGGCGGACAGGAAAGTGTTTTATTGAGTATGATGCTGCCATTACTACACCATGGCATGCTTATTAGTGGCATCCCCTACTCGGAAAATTCGCTTCACCAAACGAACACTGGGGGAACACCCTATGGCGCCAGTCATGTTGCAACGCAACAGGGTAAACCACTGAGTCAAGATGAAATTGCGGCCTGCCAGGCGCTAGGCAAACGCATAGCGACTCTTACAGTTCGACTTAGCCCTAATGCTGCCTAATGTAAATATGCCACACCCACTAAAACTGATTTGCTTGATTTGTTTGCCAGGATTGCTGTTGACTCAGACCAGTCTGTTTTTAATTAAAGACGATCCAATAAACCTGTATTGGATATTATTCGTCACCTTACCCTTGCTGTTGCCGCTAAAAGGCTTCTGGTTAGATACGCTTTACACTTATCGCTGGACAGGATTTCTCGCGCTGTTTTATTTTTGCATCGGCATAAGTGAATTATTTTCGAGTCCTGAATTGAATACTTATGCCCTGTTTACGTCGGTGTTCAGTACCTTATTGTTTTTAGCTTGTATTTATTACGCTCGGTACTTGGCAATGATCAAACAACAAGGCCAGACGTCTTAATTTCTGTAGTCACTCAACGTCTGCTTGATAAAAGGAACCGTCACTCTTTTTTTTGCCGACAACGACATTTCATCCAACAGCCGCAAAATTCGCATTTGCGCAGATAAGTGTCGGGGATAGTAAGTCAGTAAATAGGTGATCACTTCCTTAGATAATTCGATTCCGAGCAATTCTGCCCGAAATTTCAGAACCTGCCCGATATCCGTATCAACCACTACCGGCAGTTGCAGCAGCAACCCCCAACTCAATCGAGATTGAAGATCGGACAATGTGCAATCGAGAAACTGCGGGTTAACTGAGACCGTAAACAGCAGCGTCATCTCACCCTGCTTACAAGCATTAATCAATTGATAAAACTTCTGCTCCCATTGTCGATGTCCACAAATCGCATCCAGGTTGTCGACTAGAAGTATTTCGCTATTGGCAAAGTTATCGAACTGCGCTGAGTCACACTCCATTAACTGGAAACCGTCGTAAAACTGAAAACGACTAGATTGCTGTCGAGCATAATGAGCTGTCGCATTGATAAGATGCGTTTTCCCGCTATCCTGGCCACCCCATACTCCAATCAATGATTCACCAACTTGATCAATCGAAGATTTCAGGCTACTGGTAAAGAATTCAGCCTGCTCAGACAAGAAGTTATCAAAGCTGAACTGCTTATCAAATGTGAGTGGAAGCGCTATTTGCACCGCGTTAATTGGATATGCCTCGCCCTATAAAGTCATAGCTAATCACAACACCATCATTTGATTGCAAATTGACCATCGGTAAATCCAGCTGCTCCAATACATTGCCAATATCGATTAGCCTTTGTAGGTCTTCGGCACTGCTTCTTAGCTTCAAATAAAAAGTAACTTCTTCTTTAGAAACCAATGCTATTCGCACTGATTCCACCACATTGAGAGATCCAAGATATTTTCGTACCGATATCAAATGATTAATATCCTTCATAGATGAGACCTTTAACAGCAATTCCTGTTCATTACGCTGATGAGATTCCAACGCATATTCGAGTGCGAGAACACTCGCAAGATGAGCAATCAATTGATCTATGACGGCTTCCTGGGTAGCCGCTTTGTGCCGCCATTTAAAAATTTGATCTGTAAATCGAACTTCCCAGGCCCCCTGCCAGTTGTCTGAATCCAGCTCGACTATTTCACCCACAACAACGGCATCAGGCTCATACCTGGTCGCCATATTATTAATGACTTTAAAGTGACGTGACGTGACGTCTGAAACATCTACCAGGTTAATATCTTCCAAATCCATTAATGGTATCAGCATAGGTACTCCCATTTTTAATACGGCGGCATCTAACAGCTCGACTATTTTAGGCGCGCTATCTCCTGTCACTATCCGGATAGAACCACCGGACTGCCTATTGATGACGAGCAAACTGCTAGGTCGCTCTCGCCCCCAAACGGGAAAATCATGCTTGCGTAGCAATCGCTCGATCTGTTGTTGGTCAAAATTAACCTTCAAATATAATAATTTAATCGCGCCTCCTTCAGCATCAACACCTGGTCGGCCCTCATAACTAAATTGTTTGACGTAACGCGAGCTACTTTGAGACAGTCTCGAAATAGCTTGGTTTTTTTGAGCCTCGTCCGAGCCGCTAACCTTGATTAGCACTAATCCGAATGCCGCCTCAAATGCCGTCAGGCGTACATCGGTGGTCTGATCAGACACTGGCAATACGACCGTATACAACTCATCAATCACAACGGCCTTGGCGGATTGCAATGGTGACAAAATCAATAACACTAATAACAGCGATAAAAACTTAACTTTCATGCTTTCTCTCGAGCATAACTCGGATATTTATTTTTAAGGCGTGTAAAATAACACACCCCAAATATTTCCTGAACAACAAACCATGAATTCTGAAGCATCCCTCAGCTATCGTGACTCGGGAGTCGACATTGACGCCGGTAACGAACTGGTAGAACGCATCAAGCCAGCAATTAAATCAACTCACCGAAAAGGCTGCGTTGGTAGCATTGGTGGTTTTGGTGGATTATTCGAACTACCACTTGATCGTTACAGTCACCCACTTCTGGTATCAGGCACTGATGGTGTCGGGACCAAGCTTAAACTAGCCATCGAGCTTGAAAAGTATCATACCATCGGTATCGACCTGGTTGCCATGTGCGCAAACGACATCGCCGTACTCGGCGCCGAAGCATTATTCTTCCTCGACTATTATGCCACTGGAAAGCTGTCACTTGACGTTGCTGAACAAGTCATCACCGGTATTGCCGATGGTTGCCGGCTGGCTGGTTGCGCCTTGATTGGTGGAGAGACGGCCGAAATGCCGGGCATTTATTCTGAAAACGATTTTGACCTCGCTGGCTTTTGTGTCGGCATCGTAGAAAAAGACCGTGTCATTAATGGTGAGAATATTGAAGCCGGAAATAGCTTAATCGCACTGGCTTCTTCCGGACCTCATTCCAATGGATACTCTCTCATTCGCAAGGTGATTGAAGTGTCTGGCGTTGACCTAACACAAAATTGTGGCGATGAATCACTAGCAGACGCACTTATAAAACCAACGCGTATTTATGTCAAAAATTTACTCGAGCTCACCCAACAAAGTCCTCTGCTGGCCATGGCTCATATCACTGGTGGCGGGCTAACTGAGAATATTCCACGCGTATTACCCGATCATTTAAGTGCCAAAATCAACTGTTCGAGCTGGACAATACCACCCGTATTTGAATGGCTACAACAGGCAGGCAACATCGAAACCAGCGAAATGTACCGCACCTTCAATTGTGGTGTCGGTATGGTTCTGGTAGTTGACAATAAGCACCAGCAAGCCTGCCTGAAAAAGCTCACCGAATTAGGTGAAAATGCCTGGGTTATCGGAGAAATAGTCGCCAGAGAGCAATCAGAGCCGGTTATCTTTTTATGAAGAAATTTTCATGAAAAAAATTGCATGAAGAAACTATCTATCGTTGTCCTGATTTCAGGCAATGGGAGTAATTTACAATCCATTATTGATGCCGTGGAAGCGGGACAAATTCTTGGTCAGATAACGGCAGTGATATCGAACAAGGCTGATGCGTATGGCCTCGAACGGGCCAAAAAACACAACATTGATCAACAGGTGATTAGCCACCAAGGTTTCAGCTCTCGTGAAGACTTTGACCTGGCTTTATCAAAAAAGCTAAAACGTTTGAACCCAGACATCATAGTTCTCGCTGGCTTCATGCGGGTACTTGGTTCAGCTTTGATTCAGGCTTTCGAGTGTAAAATCCTAAATATCCACCCATCAATATTACCGAGCTACAAAGGGTTAAGTACATTCCAGCGAGCCATCGATAACGAGGAAAAGGAACACGGCGTTAGTATCCACATCGTGACGCCAGAACTCGATGATGGCCCAGTTATTGTGAGAGGCCGGTACCCAATTTTAACTGGCGACACGGTTTCTGACCTGCAAGGGAAAGGACATCGATTAGAACACAGAATGTACCCACAGGTATTGAGATGGTTAGGGCAAGGCGATCTGAAAATTAACGCAGATACGATAATTTTTCAGGGTAAAATACTAGAGAGACCAATCGAGTTTGAATACAGATAAACGCCATAATTTAATTTTATCGAAATGGTTC
>JBDNJA010000003.1:0-8390 GCA_041688005.1 Gammaproteobacteria bacterium | reverse complement strand
CGAATATCGAGTATCGGGTCTTCGACTAATGTAGGCGCTGACCATTGGTATCTATCGGCACAACTGGCAAAGCTGAGTAAGACGTCGAGCTGAGCCAGCCCTAAGGCACATTGTTGTAAGGCAATCAGCCGCTCGCTGAGTTGTTCTAGTAGTAACGCGTAAAGATGCTTTTCTCGTGATAAAGAGCGTTCGCGGGCACTCAAAACTTTGTCTTCGAATGATTTGAGTTCAGGCGTGATATAACGCTCGACGCCTTTTAAAGTTTGACGTCGAACGTAGTCAACCGGAATCGCATCTGAATGCAGTTTGCTCACTTCGATATAAAAACCATGCACGCGGTTGTAGGCAACCTTAAGGGAATTGATCCCGGTTTTTTGCTTTTGTTCATTCTCCATATCAATTAGGAACTGATCTGCATTTGAACTTAAGCCTCGTAGCTCGTCAAGTTCGTCATCAAACCCCGGTTTGATCACGCCGCCATCTCGGATTAAAACCGGCGGTTCGTCGATGATAGCCGAGTCGAGCAGTGCTAGTGTTTCGGGATGAGTCGAAATTTGCTGTGATAGGGTACGAATCAAAGGGCTATCCAGGTTCTCTAGCTGACTTTGTAATCGAGGTAATAATTCGAGCGTTGCCAACAAAGTGCTTAAGTCACGTGGGCGGGCCGATAGCAGTGCAATACGCGCCAGTATGCGCTCGATATCACCGATTGAGTTCATGGTTTCAGCGGCTACTTCGAATTGTCGGTTGTCGAGCAAGCTATCCACCGCCTGCAATTTTTCGCGAACAACATTTTGATTACGGATCGGCTTTTGCAGATTGCGGGTTAACTCCCTGTGCCCCATTGCGGTCTGACAAAAGTCGATCACATGTAACAAGCTATGCTCGCTAGCCTCGGTATTAATCGACCGAATCAACTCAAGGTTTTTGCGACTATTGGCATCAATCAATAAAACATCCGACACTTGTTCAATTCGAATCGATTGCAAATGTGGCAGTGATGTCTTCAACCTGTCTTTGATGTATTGCAATAAACAGCCAGCGGCACAAATGCCGAGTGGCAAATCAGTCAAGCCAAAGCCATCCAGATCATGAATGTGGTATTGCTCGCAGAGTAATCGGGTACAGGTTTCAATCTCGAAGTACCAGGTCGGCATCGAGTGCGCCTGTTTTAGCTGCGCTGGTTCGAGTGGTAACTTCTGGTCATCGCAATAAATAATCTCCGCTGGGTTAAGCCGGGCTATCTCACCGACCAAAGAGTCATTCAGTCCGATCTGGCTGACGGTAAATCGACCCGAGCTTATCTCCATCGAGGCGATACCCCAACCTGAAGGTTGCTGATAGATGCAGCTCAGTAAATTCTCTCGGCGATCTTGTAATAATGCCTCGTCGGTCAACGTGCCCGGTGTCACCACCCGCACCACTTGTCGGTCGACTGGCCCTTTACTGGTTGCTGGGTCACCGATTTGTTCGCAAATGGCAATCGACTCACCGGCCTTCACTAGTTTGGCGAGATAATTATCCGCCGCATGGTAAGGGATACCACACATCGGAATAGGCTCGCCATTGGACGTTCCCCGTTTGGTGAGCGTGATATCCAGTAATCGCGATGCTCGCTTGGCATCGTCAAAAAACAACTCATAAAAATCGCCCATACGATAAAACAAAAGCGAGTCTGGATGATCCGCCTTAATACGCAGAAACTGCTGAATCATTGGGGTTGGTTGGGTTGCTTTGGTTATACTCATGCAGTACGTCTTTCTTAACTCTTGGTTATACAGGACCATTTTTGGTGGCGACATTTTATAGGGTTCCTGATATTTTTGTACGAACTTCGAGAAAAAATCTCAATCAGGCATGGCAGAGGTATTAAAATGATCGATCACATTGGCATTGCAATATCAAATTACGAAATAAGCAAAGCTTTCTATCCGAAAGCTGGCGCCACTAGGCATTGAATTAATTGTACAGGTACAAGGTTGGGCGGGGTTCGGGCAGAAGGAAAAGCGGAGTTCTGGTTTGGCGAGGCGAATGGCGACGAGCTAAAGCAAAAGACCTCTCCAATACCCATGCATCTCGCTTTTCGGGCTGGCAGTACCGAAGCAGTCGATCAATTTTATCAAGCCGCTATCGAAGCGGGTGCTACAGACAATGGCAAGCCTGGCATGCGAAAAACCTATCATCCAAATTATTATGGTGCTTTTGTGATCGATCCAGACGGTCACAATCTCGAAGCCGTATGTCACGAGACGAACAGGAATAAAGGACTCCAATTGATTTTTAAGAGTGTCCTTGAGATTTTTACGCCAATAGATGTCAGGCCGGTGAGCTGGGTTGGGCCAAGTCAAGCGCTGACAGCGTGTCAATCAGATACGCTTTATCCATATTCTTAACGGTTTCCCAACGTAGTTTTAAATGCCTTGAAACCGCCTTGAAACATTGTTTTTGTTGTTTAACCCTCCAAGCCTCACGTCGCCCTTTGAAAACGGGAAAAGTCAGGGACTAATAGCTACCAGCTCGATTTGATATACCCTGCATTGACGTTTTGAACGTCGGCAATCAATGCTTGAGTTGGATGTGGTCAGGCTCGAACCGCATCGGTTTCAGGCAGCGATGATCCGATCCACAAGCGCAGCACATTCCACCGTAACAACTATTTTGACAGAGAGGTTGTTATCGTAAACAGGGAGCTCCGCCTTTGCTGCCTAGCCTTTAACCAGGAAAAATTGCCTTACCAAATAGTAAGGCGCATAATATAGACTAATCGAACATTCAAGGTAGCTATGTCAACCGCAACAATTACCAGCAAAGGACAAATCACAATACCAGTCGATATAAGGTCAGGCTTAAACTTACAGTCTGGTGATCGCATCAATTTTATCATCGACGAATCAGGCAAAGTCAGCTTTTTACCGATCACTAAACAGCTAAGTTCATTGAAAGGTATAATTGCTATACCCGATAAATCAGTCAGTATCGAAGACATGAAATTCGTCGTGAAAGAAAAGGCAAACGCACTTTGAAAGCGTTGGATACAAACGTACTGGTACGATATCTAGTGCAGGATGATCCCAATCAATCGCCAAAAGCCACCCACTACATAGAAAAATACTGCACCACCGACGAACCCTGCTTTATAGGCCACATCACTCTATGTGAACTAGCATGGGTATTGGAAAGACTCTACAACCAAGATCGCGCCAACATAGCCTCTGTTATAGAAAAACTGCTACAAATTGGACAACTAGAAGTAATGGAGCCACAAACTGTCTGGCGGGCATTGCGAGATTACAAACAATCAAATGCAGACTTCCCTGATCACCTTCTAGCCCGTGTTAACGAAAAAAATGGTTGCGATATCACAATAACATTCGATAAAAAGGCAGCCAAACAACCTTGTTTTGAATTACTTACCTGATTGGCGGTAGCTCTAAAAAAGGAATAAAGGACTGGCATTCTCCGATTGGCAATCACCGATTGATTTTTAAGAGTGTCTGTACATGAGACAATGGAAAGTAAGGCATGAGAGGAACACTACCAATGACTAACCAAACAGTTGAACTAATCAATGAGCTTGCAACCTCGTTAACTGAGGCGAAGCTGAAAGTCTGCACCGCCGAATCCTGTACCGGTGGTTTAATCGCTAAATCATTTACCGATTTAGCCGGCAGCTCGGCTTGGTTCGAACGCGGCTTTGTTACCTATAGCAATGAATCAAAAGTCGAGATGCTGGGCGTTTCCGAATCAGTGATTGAGCAATATGGTGCCGTCAGTGAACCGGTCGCGACCGCAATGGCAATGGGTGCTTTAAGTCAAAGCCATGCCGATTATTCGATTGCAGTCACCGGCGTCGCAGGACCAGGTGGCGGCAGTGATAAAAAGCCAGTCGGCACTGTGTGGATTGGCATCGCAAGTCAAAATCGAACGCGCACTCAAAAATTTCTATTTGATGGTGACAGACAGAGGATTCGGTTAATGACGATGGATGCAGCCGTCGAACAGCTTCTTTACTTACTTAATGCGGAATACTAAATAATGTTCGAGACTTCTCCTAGTGGCTCACCCTGTGAGCCACTAGCGTATTAAAGTCGCACCATAAAATAGATTTAGGTAACTGAATAAGCACAACCACAATGGGACTAACCCTACTTGATAAAAAGTTCTCTTTATGTTCTCTCTAGTCTATGGGATAATTTAGCTCTTTAAGAATTAGCCCAATAAGAAAACACATCACCTCACACCAAATCAATAACGAATAGGTAACAACAATGGACGCAAACAGAAAGAAAGCACTCGACGCAGCACTCGGTCAAATCGAAAAACAATTCGGTAAGGGAGCAGTCATGCGCTTGGGCGACTCGGGTGTCGATAATACCATCGGCGTTGTTTCAACCGGTTCATTGTCTCTCGACGTTGCGTTAGGCATAGGCGGTTTGCCACGAGGCCGTGTAGTCGAAATTTATGGGCCAGAATCTTCGGGTAAAACTACATTAGCCTTGCAGGTGGTTGCCGAATGCCAAAAGCTCGGTGGTGCTGCTGCATTTGTCGACGCAGAGCATGCGCTCGATCCATCCTATGCGGGCAAGCTGGGTGTCGAAATTGATGACTTATTGGTTTCACAACCTGATACAGGCGAGCAGGCACTCGAAATTACCGATATGTTAGTCCGCTCTGGTGGTGTCGATGTCGTTGTTGTCGACTCGGTAGCTGCTTTGACGCCAAAGGCTGAAATCGAAGGCGACATGGGTGATTCACATATGGGGTTGCAGGCTCGTTTGATGTCACAGGCTTTACGCAAGTTAACGGCTAACATTAAACGCTCGAATACGATGGTGATTTTCATCAACCAAATTAGAATGAAAATTGGTGTCATGTTCGGAAACCCTGAAACAACCACCGGTGGTAATGCGCTTAAATTTTATGCCTCGGTGCGCCTTGATATCCGTCGAATTGGTGCGATAAAGCGTGGTGATGAAGTGGTCGGTAACGAGACCCGAGTTAAAGTCGTTAAAAACAAAGTAGCACCACCTTTCAAACAGTGTGAATTCGAAATTCTGTACGGCGAAGGTTCTTCACGCGAAGGTGAGTTAATCGATCTTGGCGTTAAGCTGGGCTATGTGAATAAGGCAGGTGCCTGGTATAGCTATGGAGAAGTGCGCATTGGGCAGGGCAAGGATAACTCACGTCAATTCCTGAAGGAGAATCCCGAAATGGCGGCGGAAATCGAGCATAAAATACGGGAAGAACTACTGCCTAAGCCTTCTGAAAAGGCCAACAATGATGTGAAGGAAGCCAATACTCAAACCGAGTTGGAAGAAATCTAGTCACCATATTTTTAGAGACGCCCTGAAGTGTGTGGCTGGCATTGAGTACCATGGATGAATGCCAGAAATGAGCGCTAGAAACAAAGCAATGGATTTACTTGCGCGCCGAGAACACTCGGCGTACGAGTTACGCCAAAAACTGAAACAGCGAGAGTTTGATAGTGATGAAATCGAACTTGCGCTCGAAGTGCTACAACAAAAAAAATTACAAAGCGACGCACGGTTTACCGAAAGCTATACTAATCATAGAGTCAATGCAGGCCTTGGGCCGGTAAAAATCGTCCACGAGTTGCGCCAGAAAGGGGTTGATAGTGTTATAATCGACGAGCACATGTCAGCGCTTTCAAACGACTGGAATGAATTACTGGAGCGGCAACGGATAAAGAAATATGGACAGGAAATTCCGACTGATTACGCCCAGAAAATGAAACAGGCGCGTTTTTTACAAAATAGGGGTTTTTCTCCCGAGTCAGTCATGCGATTATTCCGGTAGCCACGGCTCTGTCGATATAACACGTCTCAGCCGATCGTAAACATCATTCACACAGGCGATACACAAAATAATTTGTGTGTCGTTTATGGTTTAAGACCCCAAAAATATGACTACCAGCGCTGAATTACGCAACAAATTTCTGACCTACTTTGAAGGCCACGGACATACGATTGTAGCCTCTAGTCCACTCGTTCCAGGCAATGATCCCACGCTGCTGTTTACTAATGCAGGCATGGTGCAATTTAAAGATGTATTCCTGGGTACCGATAAGCGAAGTTACAACAAGGCCACGACATCGCAACGTTGCGTTCGAGCAGGCGGCAAACACAATGACCTGGAGAATGTCGGCTACACGGCGAGACATCATACTTTTTTCGAAATGCTGGGTAACTTTAGTTTTGGTGACTACTTTAAAGAAAAGGCTATTTTCTACGCCTGGAATTTTCTCACCGACGTTATCGGTCTGCCGGTTGATAAGCTTTGGGTGACGGTTTATTCCGAAGATGATGAGGCCGCCGATATATGGCTCAATAAGATTGGCGTTGATCCGGCAAAACTAACCCGCATTGGCACGAACGATAATTTCTGGTCGATGGGTGACACCGGGCCTTGTGGTCCCTGTAGTGAAATTTTTTATGACCACGGCCCTGAAATTGAAGGCGGTCCTCCAGGCACACTAGAAGAAGACGGCGATCGTTATATCGAAATCTGGAACCTGGTTTTCATGCAGTACAACCGCGATGAACAGGGTAGTTTGAACCCCCTACCAAAACCGTCAGTCGATACCGGCATGGGGTTAGAGCGACTCGCAGCTATCTTACAGAACGTCCACAATAACTATGATATCGATTTATTCCAGACTTTGATCAAGTCGGCGGGTGAGTTAACCGGAACTAATGATCTGGAAAATAAATCGTTACGCGTCATTGCTGATCATATTCGATCCTGTGCTTTTCTCGTCGTCGATGGTGTTTTGCCTTCGAACGAGGGCAGAGGCTATGTACTGCGGCGTATAATTCGCCGCGCTGCACGTCATGGTCATCAATTAGGCTTCAAGACGCCTTTCTTTTATAAGTTGGTTGCCACGCTAGATCAATTAATGGGTGAAGCCTACCCCGAGCTGACTCAACACCGTGATCATGTCGCTCGTGTTTTGCATAAAGAAGAAGAACGATTTGCTGAGACCCTGGAATTGGGCATGCGTATTCTTGAGCAAGCGATCAGCGAACTCAATGGCAATACAATCAGCGGCCCCGTTGTTTTTAAATTGTACGACACATTTGGATTCCCAGTTGATCTAACCGCTGATGTCGCTAGAGAGCAAGGGCTAGAAATAGATTTAGCTGGTTTTGAAGTTGAAATGGAAGCCCAAAAAACGCGGGCCCGAGCATCTAGCCAGTTTGGTGCAGTCAGCAAACAATTTAATCTTGACGGTTATATTGCGACCGGCTTTTTGGGTTATGAGCACAATAGTGCAGATGCCAGAGTTATTGCTATCCTGCAAAACGATAGTCCAGTCAATACACTCGACAATGGTGATCAATCCATCGTGATACTCGACCAAACACCCTTTTATGCAGAATCGGGTGGACAGGTGGGCGATATCGGAGATTTGACCGTGGGGGATAGCAAGTTCCAGGTCAGCGACACCCAGAAGCAAGGCGATGTTTACCTACACGTAGGACAGCTCGGTAGCGGTAAACTCAGTGTTGGCGATTCTATCCATGCGGCAATTGATGCAGAGCATCGGCAAGCGGTAATGCTGAATCACTCATCAACCCATTTGATGCATGAGGCGTTAAGACAAATTTTGGGTGAGCACGTACAACAAAAAGGGTCGTTGGTCGACGCTGAAAAACTGCGTTTTGACTTTTCACATTATCAGCCATTAACTAAAGATGAAATCACCCAAATAGAGACCTGGGTGAATGATCAGATCCGCCTCAATGTGCCAACCAGCGCAAAGTTAATGGATATGGACGCGGCCAAAGAGACCGGTGCAATGGCGTTATTTGGTGAAAAGTATGGTGATGTAGTCAGAGTGTTGAGTATTGGCTCCGATTCAGTCGAGCTATGCGGTGGTACCCACGTGTCAAGAACAGGCGATATTGGTCTATTTAAAATGACACTCGAAACGGGCACCGCCTCGGGTGTTCGACGAATCGAAGCCGTTACAGGCCGTGATGCAGTTCGGCGTTTTATCGATAGCGAGAATAAAATAGAAAATGCAGCGCAAGCGTTAAAGTCTAGTCGAGATGATCTTGTCGATAGGATTCAGCAATTACAAGCCAGCCTTCGCGTGCAGGAAAAAGAATTGGCAGTGCTAAAATCAAAAACAGCCAGTCAAGCGGGTGGTGATCTGGTTAGTCAGGCGTTAGAGATTAAAGGTATAAAGGTGTTAGCCGCCTTACTCGAAGGTGCGGATGCGAAAACACTTCGAGATACCGTCGACCAATTGAAAAATAAGCTAGCGGCTGCTGTCGTAGTTTTGGCTAGCAGTCAAGATGGTAAGGTGAGCATTATTGCCGGCGTCACTAAGGCTGAAACCAGTCAAATACGGGCGGGTGATATTG
>JBDNJA010000051.1:0-14253 GCA_041688005.1 Gammaproteobacteria bacterium | reverse complement strand
AGTTTCGACCAGTCGAAATGATTGATAGGTTTTTCCAGACGGGTCAGTTTTTATGGTGGTGCATCGAATAAACATGAAATGATGGTTTCACAAAAGCAGAGTCAATGCAATAGAAAAAAGTACGATTATGGCACTACAAAATGACTTTCAAAAACTAAGCTATTGATATTGTTACCTTTAATTTTTCCAAAAAGGTGAAATTAGTCGATTTTGACCACTTTTTTTGCGTGAAATCCTAAAGATGGGCTAAAAATTTAAGGTCAACAATCCAGATACAAAAAAGCCAGCGATTAAGCTGGCTTTATTTATTGACCTGTTAGTTTAAATTAAACCAGTCAACTTATTCTTCTTCAGCAGCTTCTGGTCGGTCAACCAATTCTACGTAAGCCATTGGCGCTTTATCACCAGGACGGAAACCGCATTTTAGAATGCGCATATATCCACCTGGACGCTCCTGATAACGAGGACCAAGGTCAGTAAATAGTTTTCCTACCATTGCTTTATCACGAATACGGCTGAAAGCAACACGGCGATTAGCGACACTGTCTTTCTTTGCCAATGTAATTAATGGCTCAGCCACTCGGCGCAATTCTTTTGCTTTTGGCAAGGTTGTCTTGATCACTTCATGATCAAACAACGATATTGCCATATTGCTAAACATCGCTTTACGATGTGAGCTGTTGCGGTTAAGTTGTCTGCCGCTATTACGATGACGCATTTTTCAAACCTCTATTTCTTGGCCTTTTTGATTAAGCCAATATTCTTAAATCAATATTACTAAGTTATTACTATTAAAATAATATCAATAACACTATTAGCTGGCTAATTTACTGTCATTTTCAATACTAGCAGGCGGCCAGTTTTCGAGTCTCATACCAAGCGACAAACTATAAGATGCTAATACGTCCTTAATTTCGGTTAGAGATTTCTTACCCAAATTTGGTGTCTTTAGCAACTCTACTTCGGTGCGTTGAATCAAGTCACCAATGTAGTAAATATTTTCTGCTTTCAAACAGTTCGCTGATCGAACCGTTAGCTCAAGATCATCAACAGGCCGCAGTAGAATAGGATCGATATGAGATTCTGGTTCCACTTCTTCTACTTCGTCTGAACCTTCAAGGTTAACAAATACAGATAATTGATCCTTAAGAATACTACCTGCAATACGAATCGCTTCTTCAGGGTCAATCGTGCCATTTGTCTCGATATCGATAATGAGCTTGTCTAAATTAGTACGTTGTTCTACACGAGCTGCTTCAACGGTATAAGCAATTTTACGTACCGGAGAGAAAGAAGCGTCTAACTGTAATTGACCTAAAGCTTTCTCTTCTTCGGAAAAACTACGTGTGTTCGCAGCCTGATAACCACGGCCTTTCAGCACGTGAATTGACATATTAAAGTTAACATCTTTAGTCAGCGTTGCAATCACATAATCTGGATCGATTACTTCAATATCATGATCGACTTGAATATCACCAGCGGTAACAACACCAGGGCCCTTCTTGCTCACAGATAGGGTTGCTTCATCTTTAGAGTGCATGATGATACCAACGCCCTTCAGATTGAGCATGATGTCGATGACATCTTCCTGAACACCGTCAATAGTCGTGTACTCATGCAGTACGCCGTCAATTTTAAAATCGACGATGGCACAGCCTTGCACAGAAGACAGTAAAATTCTTCTGAGCGCATTACCGAGCGTATGACCAAATCCACGTTCCAAGGGCTCAATTGAGACCTTTGCGTGATAGGTTCCTTGCTCTTCTACTTTGACTTGCTTAGGTTTCAGCAGGTCAGAAACTATTTTTGATGACATATCGACTCTTTAAAATTTAGAGTAAAGCTTACTTGGAGTAAAGTTCAACTACCAACTGTTCGTTGATATCTGATGGCAACTCACTACGCATTGGGACTGCCTTAAACGTACCCTGGAATAAACCATGATTGACGTCAACCCAGTCTGGAAATCCAACTTGCTCAGCGAGTGACATGGATTCCATGATACGAGCTTGCTTACGGGATTTTTCACGGATGCTAATAACATCAGAAGGCTTGACGACATAAGATGCGATGTTAACCGATTCGCCATTAACCAAAATACTCTTATGGCTAACTAATTGACGAGCTTCCGCACGAGTTGAACCAAAACCCATTCGATGAACAACGTTGTCAAGACGAGCTTCTAACAACTGTAATAAGTTTTCACCAGTAGAACCTTTCACGCGCGAAGCTTCTGTGTAGTAGTTTTTGAACTGTTTCTCTAAAACACCGTAGATTCTTTTCAGCTTCTGCTTTTCACGTAACTGTAAACCGTAATCCGATACACGTGGTTTACGTGTTCCAGCACCGTGTTGGCCTGGAGGATTATCAATTTTACATTTAGTATCAACTGCACGACGTGATGACTTCAGGCCTAAATCAGCGCCTTCTCGCCGCATCAATTTGCATTTTGGTCCAGTATATTTAGCCATTATAAATCCAGCCTAAACTCGGCGTTTCTTGGGTGGGCGACATCCATTATGTGGAATAGGAGTCACATCATCGATTCGTGAAATTTTGAATCCAATATTATTCAGCGATCTAACGGCTGAGTCGCGGCCAGGCCCTGGGCCTTTCACCATAACTTCAAGATTCTTCATGCCCATTTCCTGAGCAACTTGTCCTGCTTTCTCTGCCGCTACCTGCGCAGCAAACGGCGTGCTCTTACGAGAACCACGAAAACCAGATCCACCAGCAGTGGCCCATGAGAGTGCATTACCCTGACGGTCACTGATAGTAACGATTGTATTGTTGAATGTTGCATGAATATGAGCAACACCGTCAGATACAACGCGTTTAACTTTCTTCTTAGAGCGAGATGCTTTGTTATCAGCCATTTCTTAAGCCTATCTTTTTAGAGGACGACGAGGTCCCTTACGAGTACGAGCGTTTGTTTTGGTACGTTGACCACGCAGTGGTAGACCACGGCGATGACGAATACCACGATTCGTACCTAAATCCATCAATCGCTTGATGTTCATCGAAATTTCACGCCTTAGATCACCTTCAATAGAATATCCTTCTACCTGAGCACGAATGGCCTCGAGCTGATCTTCGCTTAGTTCACGAATTTTGATATCCGGACTGATTCCGGTCTCAGTACATATCTTGGCTGAACGCGTAGCGCCTATACCAAAAATTGCCTGCAAGGCAATTACTGTATGCTTGTTATCCGGTATGTTTACACCTGCAATACGAGCCATAAAAACTGATACTCCTAAACTAAACGCAATTTCTTCGGGCGCGCATTTTATCCGCGTAAGCCGAAAAAATCAAACAATAAAAATCAATAGCTACGATTAACCTTGACGCTGTTTATGGCGTGGGTCAGCAGCACAGATAACACGAACTGCACCATTACGGCGAATGATCTTACAGTTCTTACAAAGCTTTTTAACGGAAGCTCTTACTTTCATAACGATACCCTTCTATGAGTGATGGATTTGACCTGCTAATAGTAGTTCTAACGAACGCTACCAGCACCGCCACCATAACCTTTAAAATTAGACTTCTTCATTAACCCATCATATTGATGGCTCATCAAATGGGCCTGCACTTGTGACATAAAATCCATTACTACCACAACTATAATCAGCAATGATGTACCACCAAAATAGAAAGGCACGTTCCAGAACAGAATCAGGAATTCAGGTAACAAACAGACCGATGTAATATAGATCGCGCCGACCAGGGTTAGCCTGGACATAACACCGTCGATATACGCAGCGGTTTGAATGCCTGGCCGAATTCCCGGTATAAAAGCACCTGATTTCTTCAAATTATCGGCTGTTTCTTTAGAGTTAAAAACTAACGCTGTATAGAAGAAACAGAAGAACATAATCGCTGCAGCATAAAACATGACATACAACGGCTGACCTGGCGATAAGGTCGCTGATAGGTCCTGTAACCAACGCATGCCTTCTGCCTGTCCAAACCAACTACCTAGAGTGGCCGGGAACAAAATAATACTAGAGGCGAATATTGGCGGTATAACACCGGCCATGTTCAACTTTAAAGGTAGGTGGCTACTTTGAGCCGCATACATCTTTCTGCCTTGCTGTCGCTTGGCATAATTGACGGTAATTCTGCGCTGACCTCGCTCTACAAAGACTACGAAATAAGTCACCCCTATAACACCGACAAATAAACCCAATAGAATGATTGAATTCAATTCACCTGTTCTAACCAATTCAAAGGTATTGCCAATAGCGGATGGTAACCCTGAAACAATGCCACCAAAGATAAGAATAGAGATACCATTTCCGATACCCCGCTCTGTAATTTGTTCGCCTAACCACATTAGAAACATGGTACCAGTCACCAAGGTGACTGCCGCAGTAAAGATAAACGAAGGCCCTGGGTTAATCACTAACGATGCACCACCGCCACCACTTTGACCCGACAACGCAACCGCAATACCAACCGATTGAAATGTCGCCAATCCAACCGTACCGTATCTCGTATACTGAGCGATTTTTCTACGTCCTGATTCGCCTTCTTTCTTAAGCTGTTCGAGCGCCGGTATAGCGACAGTCATTAATTGCATAATGATAGAAGCCGAAATGTAGGGCATAACGCCTAATGCGAATATCGACATACGCTCTAGCGCACCACCAGAAAACATATTGAACATACCGAGTATGCCTGTTTTCTGTTGTTCGAATATTTGGGCCATAACGCCCAGATCGATGCCAGGTACGGGTATAAACGTTCCAATACGGAATACGATTAACGCGCCAATGACAAAGAATATGCGCTTTTTAAGTTCGCTGAGACTTCCGCCTGACAGGCTCTTACCTAGTTGTGATGCAGAAGGGCTCGCCATCTTAAGCTTCTACTTTCCCGCCAGCAGCTTCAATTGCAGCTTTGGCACCTTTTGTGGCTAACACGCCAGCAGATACCGTCACTGCACGAGTCAACTCGCCAGACAAAATAATTTTCGCTTTCTTAATCTGATGCGAAACGATATTCGCCTCAACTAAAGATGCTATAGAGATAACATCCAGGCCTGACACTTCGACTTCACTTAAGCGAACTTCAGTAGAGTAGCGACCCACTCGTGACGTAAAACCAAATTTCGGTAGTCGCATTTGCAAAGGCATTTGACCACCTTCAAATCCAACTCTGACGCCGCCGCCAGTACGAGCATTTTGTCCTTTGTGTCCACGACCACAGGTCTTACCTGTGCCAGAACCGGTACCACGACCAACGCGCTTTGACGCTTTGTTCGCCCCTTTAGCGGGCTTCAATGTATTTAGGTACATTATACTTCCTCGACCTTCAATAAGTAGTGAACACGATTGACCATGCCTCTGTTCTCTGGCGTATCAATCACTTCTACTGTTTGATTCATTCTTCTTAAACCAAGACCAGCAATACAGGCTTTATGAGTAGCCAATCTACCGTGTTTGCTCTTAATCAAGGTTACGCTCAATCTTTTAGATATCTTTTTTGCAGCAGCCATAACGATCAACCTGAAATTTCTTCAACTGTTTTGCCACGTTTCGCAGCAATATCTTCAGGTGCCTTCATGCTAGTTAAGCCCTGAATCGTTGCCCGAACCAAGTTAATTGGGTTACGTGACCCATTACACTTAGCTAAAACATTGTGTACACCTACTGCTTCAAATACTGCGCGCATAGCGCCGCCAGCGATAACACCGGTACCTTCTGATGCAGGTTGCATATAAACCTTAGCTGCACCATGACGACCCTTTAGAGGGTATTGAAGCGTGCCATTAGTAACAGCCACTTTAGTCAAGTTTGCTCGCGCTTTTTCCATTGCTTTTTGAATAGCCAACGGCACTTCACGCGCCTTGCCATAACCAAAACCAACTCGACCATTGCCATCACCAACCACTGTTAGTGCTGTAAAACCGAATTGACGGCCACCTTTGACAACTTTGGCAACGCGATTAACCGCAACCAATTTTTCGAGTAGATCGTCACCAGAATTCTGATTTCTAGGATCTGCCATTTGAATCTCCTAATAGTGGCGAACTAAAATTTTAAACCGTTTTCACGAGCAGCTTCAGCTAACGCTTTAACTCTACCGTGATACTTGAAACCGGAACGGTCAAATGCGACAGATTCAATACCTGCTGCTTTTGCCTTTTCCGCGATAACTTTACCCACTGTGGCCGCAGCATCAGCATTACCAGAATATTTGATCAATGCCTTTACATCCGCCGCTAGTGTTGAAGCCGAAGCCACTACATTTCCAGTTTCACTAGAGAAAACCTGCGCATAGGTATGTCGTGGCGTGCGATGTACCGATAAACGGTGCACACCAAGGGACGCAATTTTTGCACGCGTACGACGCGAACGTCTAATACGTGATGATTTTTTATCCATGATTACCTACCTACTTCTTCTTGGCTTCTTTTCTGATGATAGTTTCATCAGAATATTTAACACCTTTACCCTTGTAAGGCTCTGGTGGTCGGAATGCACGAATTTCTGCACATACTTGTCCAACTTGTTGTTTATCACAACCGCGGACAATAATTTCTGTTTGACTTGGCGTTTCTATTTCAAGCCCTTCAGGTACTGGATAATCGATAGGATGTGAATAACCTAAGGACAATGTCAGCTTCTTGCCTTGAGCCTGTGCACGATAACCGACACCGACTAATATCAATCTCTTTTCAAAACCTGTTGCAACACCATTCACAATATTACTAACAACAGAGCGTGTAGTACCGGTAATAGCCGATGCACTCTTACTGTTATTTGCTGGTGCGAATGTCAATACATTGACTTCATGCGACACTTCAACATTGGCATGCAGCGTGAATGACATAGATCCTTTAGGACCTTTGGCAGCAAGCTCGCGACCTGTAATACTCAGCTCAACATCACTTGGGATATTGACTGGCTGTTTTGCGATTCTAGACATTCTAATTAACCTAAACGACTGAACAGATGACTTCGCCACCGTGTCCTGCTGCTCTGGCTTTCTTATCAGTCATCAAACCCTGTGAGGTTGAGATGATCGATATACCGAGTCCAGCATTCACTGCGGGTAGTTCGTCTTTCGATTTAAAAATACGCAGACCTGGGCGACTAACGCGCTTAATAGTCTCGATAACTGGTTGTCCCTGATAATACTTTAACTCAATCGTGAGGTTCTTCTTGATATCATCGGATACCGAGAATGGACCGATAAAGCCTTCTTCTTGAAGTACGGTCGCAATACTGACCTTTTGCTTCGATGACGGCATCTTCACATTAACTTTACGCGCCTTTTGGGCATTACGTACGCGAGTCAACATATCTGAAATAGGATCTTGTAAGCTCATTATATTCTCTCTTACCAGCTAGCCATAACTAGGCCAGGAATGTCGCCGCGCATTGCAGCTTCGCGGATCTTATTACGGCATAGTCCAAATTTACGGTACACACCATGAGGTCTCCCTGTAATGCGGCAGCGATTTTGCTGTCGAACAGGTGAAGAGTCTCTCGGTAATCTTGCTAATTGGTCACTAGCAGCCATTTTCTCTTCAAAGCTGACAGTGGTGCTCTTGATAATATCTTTCAGAGCTTTTCTCTTCTCAGCAAATCGAGCTACCAGCTTGGTACGTTTCAATTCGCGCTGAACCATGGAATTTTTAGCCATTTTTTATAATCTACCTATAACTCGATTATTTCTTGAAAGGGAACTGGAAAGCCGTCAATAGTGCCTGGCCTTCTTCGTTAGTCTTCGCCGTAGTCGTGAAACAAATGTTCATACCACGTATTTTGTCGATTTTGTCGTAATCAATTTCAGGGAAAGCGATTTGCTCGGTAATACCAAGGTTATAGTTACCACGCCCGTCAAAAGACTTTGCACTCAAACCACGAAAGTCACGAATTCGAGGGATAGCGAAGTTTACCAGCCTATCCATGAATTCCCACATGTTGTCGCGACGTAAAGTCACTTTACAACCAATCGGCATGCCTTCACGCAATTTAAAACCCGCGATTGCCTTCTTAGCAATCGTAATAACGGGCTTTTGGCCAGCTATTAGGGTCATATCGTTGACGGCATAGTCGACAACTTTCTTGTCTTGCGACCCTTCACCGACACCCATGTTAATGGTTATCTTGGTAATACGCGGGATCTGCATTGAAGAACCGTAAGAAAACTGTTCTTGCAAACTTTTCGTTACAGTGTCGCGATAATATTGCTCTAATCTGGTCATCATTAATATCCTAGCTATCGATCACTTCGCCGTTCGATTTGAAATAGCGAACTTTACGATTGTCTTCCAACGTCTTTATACCGACTCGATCACCCTTTTGAGTAACCGGATTAAACAGCATCACGTTAGATTGCTGAATTGGCGCCTCTTGCTCAACAATGCCGCCAGCTTCACCTGAACGTGGATTGCCTTTAACATGCTTTTTAACCATGTTAACGCTTTCCACTAACAAACGATTCTCGTCGAGTCTCTTTAATACGTTGCCACGCTTGCCCTTACTGCGACCAGCGATAACGATGACTTCGTCACCTTTCTTTATATTTTGCATCACTCTAATTCTCGGGTCTAGTTCTTAGGCGCTACAGCACTTCAGGTGCTAGAGAGATAATTTTCATAAACTTCTCTCCACGTAGTTCACGTGTTACCGGGCCAAAAATGCGTGTTCCGATAGGCTGCAGGTTATTATTTAAGATAACCGCTGCGTTTCCATCAAAACGAATTAAAGATCCATCCGGACGACGAACGCCATTAGCCGTTCTTACGACAACTGCGTTGTAAACTTCACCCTTCTTTACCTTTCCACGAGGGATCGCATCTTTGATACTTACCTTGATGATATCTCCAATAGCAGCATAGCGACGGTGAGAACCACCTAAAACTTTAATGCATTGCATTCTACGAGCGCCACTGTTGTCCGCCGCACTCAAAACTGTTTGCATCTGTATCATGACTTATTCCTACCTTGCGACTATTTGGCTGCTTTAGTAACTACTTTCACCAACGCCCAAGACTTTGTCTTTGACATTGGGCGACATTCCGATATTTGAACCGTATCGCCGACACCACAATCATTATTCTCATCGTGGATATGCAACTTGGTAGATTTTCTTACAAACTTACCATAGATAGGGTGCTTTACTTTACGCTCAATCAAAACAGTCGCTGACTTGTCCATCTTGTCGCTTACAACAGAACCTGTCTGAATTCTTAAAACTTTAGATTCATTCACCTTCGTATCATCCACCTTGGTTTCATCCATAATCACTTCGCTCATGATTGCTCACCCTTACGATTGGCGCTCATTACTGTTTTAACTCGCGCGATATTTCGGCGAACTTCTTTAAACTGATTGGGACGAACCCCTTCTGGGTTAACGCCTCTTTGCATACGCAAGTTGAACTGTTCGCGAAACAATGCAGTCAATTCGTCACGGAGATCTTTTTCTGTTTTTGAACGTAACTCAGATGCTTTCATTACATAACCTGCCTGGAAACAAATGTTGTCTTAAATGGCAGTTTTGCTGAAGCAAGTTTGAATGCCTGTCGGGCAATCACTTCGTTAACACCTTCCATTTCATATAAAACGCGACCTGGTTGAATTTTACAAACCCAGAATTCGACGTTACCCTTACCTTTACCCATGCGAACCTCGAGCGGCTTTTTCGAGACCGGCACGTCAGGAAACACACGAATCCAAATTTTACCACCACGTTTGATATGACGAGTCATCGCACGTCGCGCAGCTTCGATTTGGCGGGCAGTAATCATTCCGCGCTCAATCGCTTTAAGACCAAACTCCCCAAAACTGACTTTACTGCCAGTTGAGGCTAGGCCACGGTTACGACCTTTAAACTGCTTTCTAAATTTTGTTCTTTTAGGCTGTAACATAACTTAATCTCTACTTACCTGATTTCCGGCCTTTGCCTGAGTCTTTAGCCTCTAGGTCAAAAACCTCACCTTTGTAAATCCAAACTTTTACACCCAATATGCCATACGTAGTCATCGCCTCAGCGAAACCATAATCAACATTTGCTCGCAATGTATGAAGCGGCACACGACCTTCACGATACCATTCGTTTCGAGCGATTTCCGCGCCGTTTAAACGACCAGAAACGTTAATTTTGATCCCTTCCGCTCCAATGCGCATGGCATTAGTAACAGACCGGCGCATCGCACGACGAAACATCACTCGACGCTCTAATTGTGAAGCCACGCCTTCAGCAACTAATTGGGCATCCAACTCTGGCTTTCGAATCTCTTCTATATTAATTTTCACATTATTAATGTGAGCCTCAACTATAGAAGCAACTTCTACGCGAAGCTTCTCGATATCTTCACCCTTCTTACCGATGATGATACCTGGTCGACCAGAATGAATGGTGACCGATACAGATTTAGCTGGGCGAGAAATCTGGATTCTACTAACAGAAGCCTGAGCCAGCTTCTTGCGCAAAAATTGACGAATCTTCAGATCTTCCTCAAGGAAGTCAGCAAATTTCGCAGAGTTTGCGTACCACTTAGATGTCCAGTCGGTAGAAATACCAAGACGAAAACCCGTTGGATGTACTTTTTGTCCCATCTGTGCCTGTGCCTCTATTAACTATCTGCAACAGTCACAGTAATGTGACTAGTACGTTTCAAAATACGGTTACCACGACCTTTTGCTCGCGCTCTCATACGCTTTGCACTTGGACCTTGATCAACAAATATTGACGCTACTTTCAGCTCGTCAATATCAGCACCATCGTTATGCTCAGCATTCGCTATCGCCGACTCGAGTACTTTTCGAATAAGCTCAGCAGCTTTTTTATTGCTGAAATTCAAAGTGGTTAGCGCCTTGTCGACTGCTAACCCTCTAATTTGATCCGCCACTAACCGACACTTTTGAGCCGATATTTTTGCATGACAATGTTTAGCACTGGTTTGCATAACTATTACCTTTTCTTCGCTTTCTTATCGACGATGTGACCACGATAGGTACGAGTCAAGGAAAATTCACCCAACTTGTGACCAACCATATTCTCATTGATCAAGACAGGAATATGCTGCCGACCATTATGAATCGCGATAGTTAAGCCAACCATTTCGGGGATGACCATTGACCGTCTAGACCAGGTCTTGATCGGACGCTTATTATTACTAGCAACCGCATCCAGCACTTTCTTAAACAAATGCTGATCAATGAACGGGCCTTTTCGTAGTGAACGTGGCATGAATAATTACCTCTTATTCTGTCTACGCACGATCAGCTTATCGGTGCGCTTGTTAGAACGTGTTTTAAATCCTTTAGCCGGAGTACCCCAAGGAGACACGGGGTGACGACCACCTGATGTACGACCTTCACCACCACCATGTGGGTGATCGACTGGGTTCATCGCAACACCACGAACGGTAGGGCGTACGCCCCTCCAACGTGATGCTCCAGCTTTACCGAGCGATCTCAGGCTGTGCTCACCATTTCCGACTTCGCCAATAACTGCACGACATTCGGCTAATACTTTTCGCATCTCGCCAGAACGAAGACGTAAAGTGACATAGCCACCATCACGAGCAACGTACTGAGCAGATGTGCCGGCTGAGCGTGCAATTTGCGCGCCCTTACTCGGCTTCATTTCTACACAATGAACAATAGAACCGACAGGTATATTACGTAATGGCAAACAGTTACCTAGTTTAATACCAGCATCATCACCTGATCGCACAACAGATCCAACTACTAGACCCTTTGGTGCGATAATGTAACGTCGCTCACCGTCAGAATATTTCAATAACGCGATGCGAGCGGTACGATTTGGATCGTACTCAAGACGCTCAACTACCGCACTAATACCATCTTTATTACGTTTGAAATCAATTAGACGATAGCGTTGTTTATGACCACCACCAATATGTCGAGTAGTAATTCGACCAGCGTTGTTACGACCGCCAGTTTTTGACTTCTTTTCTACCAGCGCCGCGAATGGTCCACCCTTATGAAGTCCCGGTGTTTTAACCGAAACAACAAAACGACGACCTGGTGACGTTGGTTTTGCTTTAATCAATGCCATGGTTCTAAGCGCCTATGGATGCAAGGTCAATTTCGTGACCTTGTTCAAGTGAAACATATGCCTTTTTCCAGTTGTTGCGGCGCCCTAGTCGCTGACCCATGCGCTTTGCCTTACCATTTTGGTTAAGCGTGCGAACGTCAGAAACCTTGACATTAAACAACTGCTCTACAGCAGTTTTGATTTCGTCTTTCTTTGCATCAGTAGCAACCCTAAAGACATGCTGATTGGACGCATCGCCAAGCAATGCAGCCTTTTCAGAAATATGCGGTGCTAACAGTACCTGAAAAATTCTTTGTTCGTTCACGACAAGCGCTCCTCGAGTTTTTTCAACGCAGCTTGATCAATAACCACATGCTCTTGACGAACCAGGCTCAAAGGATCAACAACCGCTATATCCATTACCTGGATATGCGGGATATTTCGCGCCGCAAGATAAACCGCAGAATCAAGGCCATCAGTTAGTATTAGCGCGTTACTCACACCTAGCTCTTTCAGCTTAGCGATCATCACTTTTGTTTTTGCCTCACTAACGCCCAACTCTTCGATCAGGATCAAACGTTGCTGGCGTATAAGCTCTGAAATCAAGCTTCGCATACCAACACGGTACATTTTCTTATTCAGCTTCTTCGTATAATCACGAGGACTAGCCGCGAATGTCACACCACCAGAACGCCAAAGTGGACTTCTGATAGTACCGGCACGAGCACGGCCCGTACCTTTCTGACGCCAGGGCTTAGTACCACCACCACTCACTGCAGCACGGTTTTTCTGCGCTACGGTGCCGGCACGGGCTGCGCTCATATACGACACGACCAACTGGTGAACCAATGGCTCGTTAAAACTTACGTCGAAGGTCGCGTCTGATACAGACACTGTCTTCTTTGAATTATGAATGGCTATGTCCATTTGGTCTTTTCTCTACCTTTATGGTTCTTATTGCAGGGTTTCTATTGCTTGGTCGCAGGAAGGATGACCACGTCACCACTTTTAGCGCCAGGAACCGCTCCACGAATCAAGACTAGATTACGTTCCGCATCGATTCTTACGATCTGAAGGTTCTGAGTAGTGACTTTAGCCCCACCCATATGCCCTGACATCTTCTTACCCTTGAACACTCGGCCCGGGGTTTGGTTTTGACCTATCGAACCGTTTGAACGATGCGAGATCGAGTTACCATGCGTAGCATCCTGCATGGTGAAATTATGACGTTTAATACCGCCCTGGAATCCCTTACCTTTACTAACACCAGCCACGTCAACTATCTGACCCTGCTCGAAAATATCAACATGAATTTCTGAACCCAGCTCAACACCATCAACTGAGTCGACCCGGAATTCCCAAGCACCACGGCCTGGCTCAACACCTGCTTTACGATAGTGACCAGCCAAAGGCTTTGTCACTCGACTAGCGCGGCGCGTACCTGTAATAATCTGAACAGCGGTATAACCATCTGCCTCTACAGTCTTAATCTGCGAAACACGGTTGGGCTCTACTTCTATAACGGTAACTGGAGTTGATACACCGTCATCAGAAAAAACCCGGGTCATTCCGACTTTACGTCCTACTAATCCGAGAGACATTTTTAACCTCAATCTGAAACCTAAACTACTGATTTACTCAGCTTTTATCGAAGTCGCGGCCTGAAACAAAAGCTGCTTCAGGCCGCGAGGGCGCGCACTATAACAGAATAAATCTGATTAGTTAAGCTTAATTTGAACATCTACACCAGATGCTAAATCGAGCTTCATTAGCGCGTCAACAGTCTTGTCTGTAGGGTCTACAATGTCCATTAAACGCTTGTGCGTACGGATCTCATATTGATCACGAGCATCCTTATTTACGTGTGGCGATATCAAAATAGTAAAGCGCTCTTTACGGGTCGGCAAAGGAATGGGGCCTTTTACACGAGCACCGGTACGCTTTGCTGTTTCAACAATCTCAGCTGCTGAACGATCGATTAATCGATGATCAAAAGCCTTGAGGCGAATACGTATCGTTTGATTAGTAGCCATTTTCTATATCCAGTTTATTCGGAGATTTCTTAGTTAAAGAATCTTATGCAAGAATCTTAGAAACAACACCCGCACCAACGGTACGACCACCTTCACGAATTGCGAAGCGTAGTCCATCGTCCATTGCGATTGGTGCTATCAGGGTAACTTCCATCTTGACGTTGTCGCCTGGCATTACCATTTCTATTCCTTCT
>JBDNJA010000234.1:0-3240 GCA_041688005.1 Gammaproteobacteria bacterium | reverse complement strand
TACGGTAATGTTCGTCAAGGGGCCGTTTATTCACCAACTGTACTCGATCATGTCCCTGCTGATTGCGAACTGGTTATGGAAGAAACTTTTGGACCACCGATTCCTATCATTCGTGTTCGTGATATTGACCACGCCATCGAAATCGCTAACTCGACTGCATTCGGTCTGTCTTCAGGTGTTTGCACTAACCGCATGGACGACATAGTGCGTTTCATCAACGAGCTAGAAACTGGCACTGTTAATATCTGGGAAGTACCTGGCTACCGTATCGAAATGTCACCTTTTGGCGGTATTAAAGATTCAGGGCTAGGTTACAAAGAAGGTGTTATAGAAGCGATGAACAGTTACACCAACGTAAAGAGCTTCTCTTTGCCCTGGTAGGCTTAGTTTTGCTTGCTCACCTATGAAAGGCCTGAATTTCAGGCCTTTCATAATTAGTATAAAAAAAAATTTCGATAGGGGCCTCTTTTAATCTAATTTAGCTTGAGGGCCACCCTAAAAATAGTGGTTTCCCCGTGACTGTATTTTGTTTCTGCAATTACTCAGACACTTGAGTCATCATCACAGCGACAGCCCTTCGATTCGCAAGACGCCCGGCTTTTATATCATTGCTTTCGATTGGTCGTGCTTCACCATACTCCAACGCAGACACTCGATCTGCTGCGATACTAAAGCGTTCGATCAAAATAGTCATAACGGCTTCGGCTCTGCGCCTAGACCGGTTGGTGTTATAAGCATCAGTACCTCGATCATCGGTATGGCCCTCAATGACGGTATTCACTTCACTGTATTTATTCAGGAAGTTGGCCACCTTTTCAATTTCACCAAAATGCTGTTCGGTAACAACATCCGATTTGAAATAATAAAGGCCGTCTATGCCATATTGAGTGAGGTCAATATCACCAGTGCCTCTCTGCCCAGAAGGAGAAGAGTCCATCCAGAATATTTCCGCGCCCAACCATTGCTGTAGCGATGCTGCAGACCAATCGAGATCGATTGCGCCGACTTCAAAAGACGGTCATTGTCAAAATCCTGTATGCCAAGTGATCCGTTGATATAAGTATTACTGTCATAGGCAAAAGCTGGCACTGCGCCAGACATAACTGCGACCAATGTTGAAAATACCAGTGACGTTTTTAAGTGAGACATTTTCATCCTTGTGTGAGCCTAAAAATATAATTGTAACTAAAAATGTAGATTGGGAAAATTAACAATACTGTCGAATCCCTTTACTCATCACAAAGCCCGACGCAAGGTATTTGAATACCAGTAAGCAAGATTGGTCCAAAGTTTGGAGGCAGGTATTTCCCTATCATATGGGTAATGTTGAAATGTGATCTGGAAGATCCTGATAATCATATAGAAATTTTCTTCGAGCTAGCGGTAAGGTAACTGGTTCCAAGCCCACAAACCAAGCCGTTTACTTGCTTGATTGTATCAGTGAGCAGTTAGGTATGATTTAATTGGGAAATGATACGATTTATTCCATTTAGCCTGTTGTCGCTCGGTTTTCTCATTGCTATTGTTTTTGGTTCAATGCTATGGGCTGCTGTTCTCCTGCCTCTGATACTTATCGGGTTATGGGACCTTATACAAACTGGGAACAGCCTGTATCGAAATTATCCTGTCGTTGGTCATATACGGGGACTATCGGAACAGATTCGACCACAAATCCATCAATATTTTGTAGAGAGCGACACAGAAGGCAAGCCCTTCGACCGAGTGCAGCGTTCCTTGGTCTATCAGCGCGCTGATAATAAGGTAGATTCCCTGCCTTTTGGCACAGAGCTGGATGTAACCGCTGTGGGTTATGAATCGCTTAATCATTCAATTTCACCTTCGGCGGTTAAGGAGCACAATCGGCGTATCGATATTGGCAATGATCAATGTACGCAAAAGTATTCAAGTTCATTGTTGAACATATCAGCGATGAGCTTCGGCTCGCTCAGTGCTGCGGCTATACGTGCGTTAAATAAAGGTGCCCAAGCAGGTGGCTTCGCACACGATACGGGTGAGGGAAGTCCCAGTCAGTACCACCTCGAAAATGAAGGTGACATTATTTGGGAGATTGGTACTGGCTATTTTGGCTGTCGCACCGTGAGCGGTGATTTCGACCCAGCCGTATTCTCCGAAAAAGCAGCGCTACCACAAGTTAAAATGATCGAAATCAAACTATCTCAGGGCGCCAAACCGGGCCACGGCGGTATACTGCCAGCTGCCAAGGTGAGTCCTGAAATTGCCGAAATTCGTGGTGTTGCTTTGGGTCAAGACTGCATATCACCATCTTCACACAAATCATTTGATTCACCGATCGGCTTACTCAACTTTGTACAACAATTGCGCGAGTTGTCACTGGGTAAGCCAGTGGGTTTCAAACTTTGCATTGGTCACCGCTGGGAGTTTCTTGCTATCTGTAAAGCCATGATCACGACCCAAATCTATCCAGATTTCATTGTGATCGATGGCAAGGAAGGGGGCACCGGAGCAGCACCGCCTGAATTTGTAGATCATGTCGGTATGCCACTGCGGGGTGGACTGACATTTGCTCATAACGCACTGATAGGAACCGGATTGAGGCAACATATTCAACTGGGCGCAAGCGGCAAGGTGGTATCGGGCTACGATATAGCGATGTGCATGGCGCTTGGCGCGAACTGGTGCAATTCGGCCCGTGGATTTATGATGGCCCTGGGTTGTTTGCAATCACAAAAATGCCACACCAATGAATGCCCTGTCGGTATTGCCACCCAGGATCCGCGTCGACAACGAGGATTAGTGGTAGAGGAAAAGTATCAGCGTATTGCTAATTTCCAGAGGCATACGCTTGAGTCACTGTTTGAACTAACGGCGGCGGCAGGCCTTTCATCCCCGCAGCAGTTATCGTTGGAACACTTTCAAAGACGGAATCCGAATGGAGACGCTATCGCACTTCAGACACATTTGAAATTGAATGACTCAGAATTGGTTAATGGAGAGATTTCGGATATTTGGCGAACCCCTTGGCAGTACGCAAATCCGGATTCATTTAAACCAGCACGATAGAAAAATACTGATATCTGCTAGCAGATTGAGCTGTCTGATTTATTCTCAGTCGATTCGATATCATTCCTCGTTATGGTGACGTCATCATCTATGACTGTTTGCTAAAGATCCGCATGTCTCATTTACCAATAACAGAGCCGAGAGAGATCTTAGAATGGCGAAGATTAAACAAAAGGTGTCGGGATGCTTCAGAACATT
>JBDNJA010000233.1:0-2635 GCA_041688005.1 Gammaproteobacteria bacterium | reverse complement strand
TCGAGGATATTGGCAAAGTCATTCTCCTCGATCATACGCTGCATCAATACTGACCCAACCATGCCGCGCCAACCTACGAATCCTACTCTTTTCATCTTATTTCAATTCTCATAAGTAATTAAGGTGAATAATTATGGGTGAGTAATACTTTAAGCGGCTAGAGCGCGCAAAGCTGCCACGACGGCATCACCCATTTCGACGGTGCTGACAGAGTTGCCACCATCGGCAATATCGGCTGTTCTAAAACCTTGATTTAATACATTACCAACCGCTGTTTCAATATGATTAGCGAGTTCTGGTTGGTTCAGGCTGTAACGCAACAACATCGCAACCGACAATATGGTTGCCAAAGGATTCGCAATGCCCTTTCCTGCTATATCGGGTGCAGAACCATGAATAGGCTCATACATGCCTTTACCATTTTTATCGAGTGATGCTGAAGGTAGCATGCCGATAGACCCAGTTAACATCGCCGCAGTGTCTGACAGAATGTCACCGAACAGGTTAGTCGTAACCATCACGTCAAATTGCTTGGGGTCTCGCACCAGCTGCATCGAAGCATTATCCACGTACATGTGGGATAACTCGACCTCGGGGTAATCATGTCCGACTCGAATAACCACTTCACGCCATAACTCTGACACTTCAAGTACATTGGCTTTGTCGATTGAACACAGTTTCTTATTACGCACCATGGCAATATCAAAGGCCGAACGCGCAATTCGTTCAATTTCATGCTCGGTATAAACCAGCGTATTGAAACCTTGACGCTGGCCATCGTCCAACTCACGAATACCCCGTGGCTGACCAAAGTAAATGCCTCCGGTCAACTCACGTACAATCATAATATCGAGGCCAGATACAATCTCTGCCTTGAGACTCGAAGCACTTGCCAGTTGCGGATATAGAATAGCAGGTCGCAGATTCGAAAATAACTCGAGTTTCGATCGTAATCCAAGTAGACCACGTTCAGGCCTTAATTCTCGTTCGAGCCTGTCATACTGTGAGCCACCCACCGAACCGAGTAAGATTGCATCAGATTTTTTACAAAGAGCCAGAGTCGAATCAGGTAGCGGATGCCCAGCCTCGTCATAACCTGCGCCACCGAAGGCAGCAAATTCGAGTTCAACATCAAAGCCGAAATTCTGTTTCAAGCACTCGAGTGTTTTTACTGCTTCAGCGACAATTTCGGGGCCTATTCCATCACCCGGTAATATTGTAATTTTACTCATCATTTATCTTAATCTCTATAATTAAAGGAGCCAGGGCGCCTTTGCATAATACTGCGATTCAAAGGCTTTTATTTGATCAGCATGCTGCATCGTTACTCCAATATCATCCAGACCTTCAAGCAAACAATGTTTGCGAAATTCGTTAATATCAAACGACATTTCGATACCGCTTGGAGTAATTACTTTCTGCGCGGCCAGGTCTATCGTTAGCCTATAGCCTGAGTCTGCTTGTTGATCTAGTTCCACAAACAATTGATCAAGCTGATCGGCAGTTAGCGTGATGGGCAACAATCCTGTCTTGAAACTATTGCTATGAAATATATCGGCAAAGCTTGAGGCAATAACGACTTTAAAGCCAAAATCCATCAATGCCCAAACCGCGTGTTCGCGTGATGAACCACAGCCAAAGTTTTCTCTGGTTATTAGGATTTCCGCTTGATCAAAGGGCTTCTGGTTTAATACGAATTCAGGATTTACCCGACGACTCGCATGATCACAACCTGGTTCGCCCGGATCGAGATAACGCCAACTGTCAAATAAAGTAGGCCCAAATCCAGATCGTTTAATCGACTTTAAATACTGCTTAGGAATAATCGCATCGGTATCGATATTAGGGCGATCAATACCTGCGACGATTCCAGTCATTTTTTCAAATTTATCCATGATAATATCTCCCCTGATAACGTATAGGTCAGGTGTTAAGTCAGCTTTCGCACATCAATAAAATGGCCTGTCACCGCGGCAGCGGCTGCCATTGCCGGTGAGACTAAATGCGTTCGTCCACCCTGCCCTTGTCGCCCTTCAAAGTTTCGGTTCGAAGTCGACGCGCATCGTTCACCCGGATCGAGTCTGTCGGCATTCATCGCCAGGCACATAGAGCAACCCGGTTCGCGCCATTCAAAACCAGCATCGATAAATATTTTATCTAAGCCTTCTGCCTCAGCTTGTTTTTTAATCAAACCAGAACCCGGCACCACCATCGCCAACTTGATGTTATCGGCAACCTGTCGGCCTTTAGCTACAACGGCGGCAGCTCGCATATCTTCGATACGCGAATTGGTGCAAGAGCCGATGAATACCTTATCAAGCTTGATATCATTAAATGCCATATTCGCTTTCAGGCCCATATACTCCAGCGCTTTTTGCATGCCACCTGATTTAACTGAATCAGTCTCAGATGCAGGATCGGGTACCAACTGACTCACCGCAACCACCATTTCGGGTGATGTTCCCCAAGTGACTTGCGGTTCAATCGATGCACCATCAATGTGAATTTCTCGGTCGAACACAGCATCATCATCTGAATGCAAAGACTGCCAATATTCAACCGCCTTATTCCAGTTCTCGCCAGTGGGAGAAAATGGACGACCTTCGACGTAATCGATAGTGGTTTGATCACAGGC
>JBDNJA010000050.1:0-24234 GCA_041688005.1 Gammaproteobacteria bacterium | reverse complement strand
GATTGGTCTGACGAATAGACAAAGCCTGGACAACGATTTATATCACCGCAGCAAGTAAAGAGGATAGGTATGATGGAAAATTGACAACGAAATATTAGTAACAAAATCAGGGGTTGACATTACAGTCCTCATAGAAGGCCTGATAAGCCACAGGCGCCATCAGGCATGACCAACTTGCCAATACCACCCAGCAGACAGTACGAAAATAATCGTAATAATCAACTGCATACGCTGACGTTAAGCGCCTGCCGGAAGGCGCTCCGCTTTTCCGGCCTACGAGGCTATGACAGAAAAATTGTTTAGCCACGAAATATACGAAATGGCACGGAGGAAAGCATGATGGGCAGCTCGTTGGCTTAGCAACGTAGGCCTGATAAGCCACAGGCGCCATCAGGCATGACCAACTTGCCAATACCACTCAGCAGACGATAGGAAAATAGAAAGCTTGCCGGAAGGCGCTTCGCTTTTCCGGCCTACGCGGCTAAATACCATCACGCGAACTCATCAAATCGGCTTATCTGAACAACCGATAACAATCAGCAAAAAAAATACTTGCACTCGAAATCACTTCGTAGCACATTGCCTTCCCTTTCAATGTATCAATCCAATTTCCCAATCAAATTTCCAAGGCCAATTTAGTAGGTAAAGTCATGCAAAATAATCTCAAATTCTACATTAATGGCGAGTGGGTAGACCCAGCAGTGCCCGCTGTTATCGATGTTATCAACCCTGCCACAGAGCAGCCTTTTACTCAGATCAGTGCCGGTAGTTCGGTTGATATCGACCGTGCAGTGGCTGCGGCTCGTGCGGCCTTCGATAGTTTCTCACAATGGAGTGTCGAGCAACGCCTCGACCTACTCGAGCATATCCGTACTATCTATAAAACACGTTTTGAAGACATCGCGCAGGCCATTTCAACTGAGATGGGTGCGCCGATTGATATGTCTCGCAGCTCGCAAACAGTGATTGGCATGGCTCATATTAAAAATGCCATCAACGTACTGAAAGACTTCGAATTCGAAACCATCGAAAACGGCATGATAGTGCGTCACGAATCTATCGGTGTTTGCGGCATGATTACGCCCTGGAACTGGCCGATCAATCAGGTCACGTCTAAAGTGATGCCTGCCATTGCTGCCGGTTGCACTATGGTGCTTAAGCCCAGTGAAGAAGCGCCTATCGACTCAATGATTCTGGCCGAAGTATTACACGAAGCCGGTGTCCCAGCCGGTGTATTTAACCTAGTTAATGGTTACGGCCCCGTGGTCGGCGAAGCCATGTCTAACCACCGCGATATCGACATGATGTCGTTTACCGGTTCAACCCGTGGCGGTATTGCTGTTGCTAAGGCATCAGCCGATACAGTTAAACGAGTCGGTCAGGAACTCGGCGGTAAATCTGCCAACATCATTCTAGATGATACCGACATCTCAGTAGCCGTTGCCGAAGGCATCGACTACTGCATGGATAATACCGGGCAATCCTGCAATGCACCGACTCGTATGCTGGTGCCGAATGACAAGATGGACATCGCCATCGAAGCGGCCCGAGTCGCGGCTGACAATATTGGTATCGATGATCCAGCCAAATCCGGCAATCACTTAGGGCCTGTCGTCAACAAGGTTCAGTTCGACAAAATTCAGGGGCTTATTCAGGCGGGTATCGACGAAGGTGCAACGTTGGTTGCTGGTGGCACAGGTCGTCCAGATCACTTGCCGACGGGTTACTATGTCAAACCTACTGTTTTCGCAAATGTGAATAACAATATGACCATTGCCCGCGATGAAATATTTGGGCCGGTCATCGCCATACTGGGTTATGAAGACGACGAGCAAGCGATTGCCATTGCAAATGATACTGATTTTGGGCTGGCGGGTTATATCAGTTCGGACGATATGGAACATGCGACAGCCGTTGCGCGTCGAATTCGCGCCGGACAAATTGCCATTAACTATAAAGGCGGCAATGCCAGCACACCATTCGGTGGCTATAAGCAATCTGGCAATGGTCGCGAAAAAGGTCGCTGGGGACTGTTGGAATTCCTCGAAGTGAAGGCCATTACCGGTACCCTTACTGATTAATAAGCACTAAAGTAACAATGAGATAAAACGCGCTTTCGGCCATGGCTGAAAGCGTGTTTTCCTTCAGGCATCAACTCGGCGCCTATAACCTGTAGTAAACTCCCCACGACATTGTAAAACCCCAGGCAGAGGATTGCTGTCATGCCAGAATCAGTTCGACTATTAAAGAGTAAGCGTTTTTTACCCTTTTTCCTCACGCAGTTGCTAGGCGCGTTTAACGATAATCTCTACAAAAATGGTTTAACCATTTTCATTGCCTTTCAGGCCGCCAACATTTCTAAAGATGCCAGCAACTCGCTGGTCAACATAGCCGCCGCATTATTCATCTTACCCTTTTTTCTGTTTTCACCGATTGCCGGACAACTAGCCGATAAGTTTGAAAAATCGATTTTGATCCAACGCATCAAGCTATTAGAAATCGGCATTATGTTACTCGCTGCCATCGCATTTTATTTGCGAAGCCCAGCGCTTTTAATCGCTATTCTATTTTTGATGGGCACTCAGTCTGCCTTATTTGGGCCGGTAAAATACAGTTTGCTACCACAGGCATTAAAGGCCGAAGAGCTCGTCGGTGGGAATGCGATGGTCGAATTTGGTACTTTCCTGGCAATACTGCTTGGCCTGATTGCGAGTGTTTTTATTATCGGTTTCGGTACGCACATATTGTCGATTGCCGTCGTTATTTTTGCCATTATTGGCTACTGGGCCAGTCGTTCTATCCCGTCGCTTACGGCTGCCGCGCCGGAATTAAAAATCAGCTTCAACATCATCTCACAAACCCGCAATATAATGCGCGACGCACACCAAAATCGGACCGTGTTCTACTCGATCATGGGGATCTCCTGGTTTTGGTTCATCGGCATTACCTACGTTACCCAACTGCCCAATTACGTGCGTTATGAATTAGGCGGTGACGAGCAAGTATATATTCTGCTGTTAGCGATGTTTTCAATTGGCATAGGTGCCGGATCATTCCTTTGCGAACGAATGTCGGGGCGTATAGTTGAACTTGGACTGGTCCCGATTGGTGCGCTTGGCTTGACTGTTTTTGGCGTTGACATCTATTTTGCTCAATCGATTACAGCTAGCGCCACGCTGATCGACAACGCACTCATCAGCAGCGCTGTCATTAACCCCATGACATTTATCACCAGCGGCAACGACCTGCGCGTCATGTTCGATATGATCATGCTCGGTATCTCGGGCGGCATTTACATCGTGCCACTGTACGCTCTTGTGCAACAACGAAGTGATGAGAAAAAACGCTCACGAATTATTGCCGCGAATAATGTTTTGAATGCATTGTTCATGGTCGCCGCTTCGTTATACGGACTGTTTGCCCTGTCTTCAGGGCTTTCAATTACGATGCTATTTTTGATCATGGCGTTAATGAATGCGGTAGTGGCAATCTTTATATTCAAGCTAGTACCAGAATTCATCATGCGCTTAATGGTTTGGTTGCTAATCCACAGTATTTACCGAGTAAACAAAATCGATCTCGAAAAAATTCCCGACAGTGGCCCCGCTGTTCTAGTCTGCAACCATGTCAGCTTCGTTGACGCATTAATTCTAGCAGGCAGTATCAAACGCCCAATTCGATTTGTTATGCATTACAAAATATTCCAGATACCGCTGTTATCGTTTATCTTCAAGACCGCGAATGCGATACCCATTGCAGGCGCAAAAGAGGACCCAATCTTAATGGAGCAGGCCTTCGACAAAATCAGTCATTCATTAAAAGATGATGAACTGGTGTGCATCTTCCCTGAAGGCAAAATAACCGACACCGGCGAGTTAAACCGTTTCAAACCTGGCATTAAAAAAATTCTCGACCGCAACCCAGTCCCCGTCGTACCACTCGCTCTACGTGGCCTATGGGGCAGCTTTTTCAGTCGAAAACACGGCAATGCCATGTCGCGACTTTTCCCGCGTGGTCTTTATAACCGCATCGAACTCATCGCCGCCGACCCAATTCCAGCGCGTGATGCCTCTTTAGCGATTTTATACGACACTGTATCAAAGCAACTATCAGCATAATCGTTAGTCGATGCCTTGCTAAGCGGCTTCACTTTTACCTATACTTTACCGTTAAAAATTGTCGCCATTTAATACGACCGGAACCTGAAATGCTCACATCAAAATTTCGACTCATTATTATCGCTTCAACACTGGCTTTCACCGGCTGCACCCAAGGTAAGTTTGACGCTGGAAAAGCAATCGTGGTTGGTGCAGGCGTCGCACTAGCAATCACACTCAATGAAGATAGCGTTAAACAAACTGCAACCTTAGCCGCAAAAGAATATGACGGTAAACACAAGGTAGCCGGCCCAAACGATGCTTATAGCCAGCGCCTATTTAAAATAACCAACAGCCTGAAAAACTACGACGGGCTTCAACTCAACTTCAAAGTTTACAAAGCCGCCGACGTTAATGCCTTCGCCATGGCCGATGGCACCGTTCGAGTCTACACCGGCTTAATGGATGCCATGCCCGACAATCAGGTACTTGCAGTCATTGGCCATGAGATAGGACACGTCAAGCTCAAACACAGCTACCACCAAATGCAAACACAGCTACTCACCAACGCCACATTACAGGCAGCTATCAGTGTCGGTGGCGTTGTAGGTTCACTCAGCGGCGGTCAATTGGGACAGTTAGCCTCGGGTGCGGTGTCGGCTCAGTTTTCACAACGTGACGAGTTGTCGGCTGATGTCTTCGCGGTTAAGCTATTGAGAGATTTAGGCAAAGATCCGCGGGCTATGATTCGTTCTATTCAAACGCTTAAAGCTAAATTTGGGACGGGTGGTGGATTTATGAGTAGTCATCCTTCTAATGATGAGCGGTTGTCTAATCTTGAGCAGGCTATTGCACAGAGCAATTGATTAACCTCTAGGTGCTCATACGGCACTAAAAAATAAACGTTCACTCATCCAAAGCCAGACTATCGCTATCAGATACATCAATATTGCATAAGGCCAGTTTGATATCGCAGCTTGCCAGCCAGGGATGCCATAGCGTCCCTGAAAAACTAATTGGGTGCCGGATAAAGGACTGGCACAGGTGCCGAGATTCCAGGCCAGGAGATAAGTGGCCGCAAGGAAGCTAGGGTTAGGGTTAAGCCCCATTATTAATGGAGACAAGCTCGATATGAGAATAACTGGGTGAACACCAACAGCGGCAGCCAGCAAAATGATGCCTAATACCTGTGCTGCCGTCGTGCTATTAAATACAGTGAACGGATTATCCACAATACCTAATTGCACCACCGCCACCATACCCGCTGCTAACAATCCCGCAGCCTGAAATAATAGCAATTCATTAGCAATTTTTGGTAATCCATCATAGACATAAACATGCAAACTTCTACAACCTGCGATCAGGCCGCGGCGTAAAAACAAAGTGACAGCCGTCACCATTAGTGCACAGATACTAATCACCACTAGCATGGGTGTCTCTGGCAACCAGTGTGAAAACGCCACAACACTGACCATTAGAATAGCGGGAATTTTTAGCGCATTGAGATGGATTGGGTAACCGACAAACTCGTCAAGCTGCTTCGAGTAACGTAGCCTGGCCTCGACATACACAACGATAAATCCAGCAATCGTAAAAGGCAGGCCTATCTTCAGTATCGACAAAACCTGAGCACCTTCGGCATAGGTTAATACAACGGCCATCGCACCAAAAAAAGGCGACCATGACGATACTCCACAAAATACACGAACAATCGACTGAGCACTAAAACGCGTTAAAGGACGATACTGATGAATGCGATCTGCAATTAATATCGGTGACGAAATATTGATGACTGAGCTGGTAATATTGATTCCCAGCAAGGTTTGCAGATAAGCCTTATGACCTATTGGTAACGTCTCATTTTTATCTGCATCAGGTTCAGTATTGGGTAAGGCGACTAAGCGCAAAAAGCCGACAGCGGCAATCATAGTCAACAAGCCTGAGTTACCCCCAATCGCGTTCCCAATATCGATACTCGCACCCTGATTGAATGCATAGCCAGCCAGACATAAACCAATCAAACTGATCAGGCCAACCTGTATCTGAAGCGCCGTCCTGGTATCGGGCAACAATAGCAGTGCCGCAAACCAACCTAGGCTCCCAGCAATTAACAGTAACGCTTGTGATAGGTCATCATCGGCAAATCCGATCTGGCTAGTCAGTCCCTTCAACACTATGACTATAATCATTGCCAGTATCGATAAACCCGCTAACCGATGGCGAAGGCTAAATTCAAATAAAACTAATGGAGAGGTATTAATGCTGAGGCAACCGTGAGAGTGTAATCACTTATGTGTAATCGTTAATTAGATAGTAAGTACTGCATCCCATACAGTGACAACATGCCGCCTATCGCTGCTCCAACCACCGAATTCAACCGATAACCAATAAAAAATGCCACCACCGCTGCAACCAGTCTAGATGGATCAGGCTCACCATTGGTCGCATCAGGCCAAAGTACCAATGGCGCAATCAATCCTGGCAAAACGGCGGTTGCCACATAACGTAAATGACGCAGGCACCATTCGGGTAATTCTCGCCCACCGACTAGTCCCAAAAATGAGAAACGAATCAGAAAAGTGCCGAAGCCCAAACCGATAATGACCAGCCAAATAGTGGTGCTATTCGCCATCATACTTTCCTTTCCTGCCTTGTTTGTATCATAAGTTCGGTTTTAGCGCCTGCCATCATCGCCAGAATCGCCGCAACAATAAGCCACAGGTTATATGGCATCCAGGCCAGTAATAAGGCAACACAAATAGACACCAGCGCACTCACCAAATGTGGCAGATTTTTCAGCATTGGCGCGGTTATCGCGATAAAACAAATAGGAATAGCAAAATCAAGCGAGTATGAGCTCGGAATTGAATCACCCAGCAAAGCGCCCAATAGAGAGAAACCATACCAAAAGGGACAAATGGCGGCAGCACAACCAAAGTAGTAAATCAGTTTTTGGTCTAACGTTAAAGTGGGGTCGCTATCATACTTTTTAATGGCAACCGCAAACGTTTGATCGACCATAAAGTAAGAGGCCAACAACCGTTTTGATAGTGAAGCCTTGCCAAAGTGCGGTACTAATGCAGCTGAATACATCGCCATTCGTAAGTTAACTGCCAAAGCAGCAATAACCACAATAAAGGTTGGTGCCTGATCTTCTAGCAAAGCCAATGCAGTAAACTGAGCAGCGCCTGCGATCACTAAAATCGTCATCGTCATTGTTTCGATTAGGTTTAAACCAGCTTCGGTAGCGACAACCCCAAACAAAAGGCCGAAGGGGGCGACGATTAAAATGAATGGACTACAGTCACGATAGCCTTGCCAAAAATAGCTGCGAGAGGAGGAGTTGGTCAATGGGATTACTCTTGGAAATTGATGAGAATTTACCGGCCTCAAAGAGTAAACCAATACGATTGAAAATCAAGGCGATTGGTAAGCAGGATCAGTAAAGCAATCGTCCTTTATTTCGCCGTCAAAAATGAAACATCACGAAACAGGCGCTGCATGGTTAAATTATGAATAAACGAAATATTATAAGGATGCTCACTGACTAACTTGTTATATCGATCCGCCAAATCCATCGATTCAATTGTCTCTGCAATTTTCCCCCACAGCACCAACGTCAACGGCTGATCCGTCAACTCGCCTAGTTGCTTCAACAAGCTAAATAAAAAACCTTGCCAGAACTTTGCCTCGATGGCTGGCTTGCGTTCGGGATGCAATACCGGTGTTGCATTCAACATTAAAAAACCAGCTGCGTGCAGATTCTCAAACAACTCGGGCATGGTTTGAACTAACGAGGATTTATCGATTTCAGCGATACTGTCCTGGCTGATTTTACCCTCGGCATCGGGTCTGAGATAACCTTCGGCGACCAATGCCGTCTTGATAATATTACGCATCGAGGTAGCCCGGTTCACGGCTTTACTCAACCCTGTGTCACGCCATAAACCGGTGACGGCCGCATCGTAGAAGGCAATGCCATTCGCTGATGTCTGACGCGGATAGGGTGATTCGCCAATCAATACGTAGCGGACATGACTACGGTCGCGTCTAAATGCGTTGAATAGCAAGTCGATACCGGGCAGCCAATTCGGCGAGCGCAACAATTCATCCAGATAAGTCGTATCCATTTTAGCGAGTGAGTTTCGCAGTAAATCAACCCATTCCGGATGAACATTCGAGGCTGAGATCAGGTCATCAATATTAGTCATCGACATAGACCGTCAAGCGAACAAGGCATTGAGTCGAATTTTGCCGATTTTGGCGATTTCAGCCAGGCTGGTTTCGAATTCAACTTCGGTGATGTTTTGCACCCGCAAGGCTAAAGCTTCGATAATGTTCTGACGACTTAGTCCAGTGACCGCGATGATAAACGGGAATTCAAATTTTTCCTGATAGGTTTGATTCAACCCACGTAACTGCGTTAACTCCTTTGCGCTGCATTGATCTAATCCAGCACCCGATTGCTCTTTGAGAGAGTCTGTCGTTAACGTGCCAGCGCTGGCTTCTTTACCTGCCAACTCTGGGTGATTACGAATCAAGGTCATTCGCTGCTCGGGGGATGACTGATCAACAATGCGAGCCATCGTCGCATGTAATTGATCCACCGACTCAAATGGTCGTCGGTCAAAAGCGGCTTGTGCAACCCAGCTCGAGTGCTCGAATATACTACCTAGCGCCTCGACAAACTGTGGATTCGGAATTTGATTGATATCGGTGATCGACAGTTTCTGTGGCATGGTTTACTCGCCTACTGAGTGTGGTGGGTGATTCTTAATCCAATGTCGCGCGATATCGATCCTGCGACAAATCCAGACATCTTTGTGATTACCCACATAATCCAGGAAACGCTGCAACGCAGCAAACCGACCGGGTCTGCCGATGATTCTACAATGCAGGCCGATGGATAGCATTTTTGGGGCTGCTTCCCCTTCGGCATATAATACGTCGAAACTATCGCGCAAATACTGAAAAAACTGCTCGCCGCTATTAAACCCTTGTGGCGAAGCAAAACGCATATCGTTGGTGTCGAGTGTATAAGGCACAACCAGGTGTGACTTGCTATCACCAGCTGAGTTTTTTACCTGCGCCCAGAAAGGCAGGTCATCGCCGTAGTAGTCGGAGTCATACAAAAAATCGCCCTGATCGACAACCAAACGTCGCGTATTCGGGCTATCGCGTCCAGTGTACCATCCCAAAGGTTTGTCGCCTGTCAGCTGCTCGATGATATCGACCGCCTGCTTCATATGGTCTCGCTCGGTTGCCTCGTCTACATCCTGATAATGTAACCAACGCAGTCCATGACAGGCTATTTCATGACCTTGTTCGACGAATGCTTTCGCTAGGTCAGGATGACGCTGCATTGCCATCGCGACGGCGAATATGGTCAACGGTAGGCCACGTTTTTCGAATTCGCGCAGTACGCGCCAAACACCAGCACGTGAGCCATATTCATAAATCGATTCCATGCTCATGTGACGGGCAGGATAACTTTGCGCACCGACTATTTCGGACAAAAACTGCTCCGAGCCTGCATCGCCATGCAATACGTTGCTCTCGCCACCTTCTTCATAATTAAGCACAAACTGTAATGCTATTTTTGCCCCATTCGGCCAGGCCGCGTGGGGCGGTGTTTTTCCATAACCAATTAAATCGCGGGGGTAATCACTTAGGTAACCGTTTGGATATTCATTCATGTCATGAAGGTACTTTCAGTAAAAGAGCAGCGAGATTTGATTTCGGCGACTCGGGTTCTTCCTTAATTCGATTTTCGATATGTGACAGGTGTTGACCCATGATTCGGCCTGCTTTTTCACCATCACCATTTTCCAGCGCATCAACAATCGCATCATGCTCTTGATTACGACAGAGGTTTTGGCCCGTGTCACCCAGATGCGTTAAAATAATGAGCGGTGTTCGACGAATGATGTCGTTCAAAAAATCCGTCATTACGTCGTTGTCAGCCATTGATGCAAGCACTTGATGGAACTCGATAGAGAGCGCAATGGCGCGCTGTGAATCACCACTTTGATAGCAGCATTGTTCTTCATCGAGCATTTTGCGTAGTTGCTTGATTTGTTTAGCGGTAATTTTTGCTGCCAGTGATTCCAGCATCGAACACTCGATAGCGCGCCTGGCAGAAAACATATCTCGCGCTTCTTTCACTGATGGTTTGGCGACGGTGACGCCTTTGTTAGGCTGTTGATCCGCTAGGCGAGAATGCACCAAGCGTGTTAATACCTTACGAATGGCACCACGCTTCACGCCAAAAACCTGCGCAAGCTCCACCTCTTTGAGCTTGGTGCCAGGTGGCAGACGATGATCCATAACGGCCTGTTCAATCAGGCGCAATACATCATCTTCACTCAAGGCTGAGGGCAGTATTGGGTCGCTATTGTCGATGATTGTTCTCTCGTTTAGGTTTGTCAAGTATTTGGCTTTAGGCAGCATTGAATTGGCTAGGATAGTATAGCAGAAGATTATTGTTAACAATAATTGCTGTCAAGTGTTGACAATAAACCAGTTTGGTGCGAATTTGTCCATAATTATAATTAAGGAGGAAACACGTGGGCAGGTTAACGACACATGTACTCGATACCGCGCAGGGGTGCCCTGCTAGTAATGTTGACATCGCTTTATACCGTATCGAATCGCATCAAACCGGCGTTGATCGACAATTAGTTGATCGACAATTAGTTGATCGACAATTACTAAAGCAGGATAAAACCAATCAGGATGGCCGTCTCGACGCCCCCATTCTAAATGATGATATGTTTCAGCCTGGCGTGTATGAGTTAGTATTTCAGGCGGGTGATTACTTTCGGGCAGGAATCCGCTCAGGGCAACTCGCGTTAGACGAACCCTTATTCGTTGATGAAGTCGTCCTTCGGTTTGGCATTAGTCAGTCCGACCAGCACTACCATGTGCCACTACTGGTATCACCGTGGAGCTACTCCACTTACAGAGGCAGCTAAAATGAATTGTGTACGATTCATTCTGGATGGAGAATTCGTCGAAATCGAAAATCCTGATCCAACTCGCACCGTATTACAATATTTACGTGAAGACTTGCACCGGATCGGTAGCAAGGAAGGTTGTGCCGAAGGTGATTGCGGTGCTTGTACTGTGGTTATTGGTACGTTAGTGGATGACCTTATTCAGTTTCGCTCCGTTAATGCTTGCATTCAGTTCCTACCTACGCTCGATGGCAAGCTGTTATTCACCGTCGAATCACTCAAAACAGACCAAGGCCAATTGCACCCAGTTCAGCAAAGCCTAGTTGATTACCACGCATCGCAATGTGGGTTTTGTACGCCGGGCTTTGTGATGTCTATGTTTGCGCTGTATAAAACTAACCCTAATATTGATCGATTGTCTATTGATGATGCGCTATCGGGTAATCTCTGTCGTTGCACCGGTTACCGACCTATCATCGATGCTTGTATGAAAATGACTGACTATCCGATTCAAGATGATTCTAATCCATTGATATACGAGTCAGCCAGCAATCGCAGCAGCAATATGAGTGATCAGGAGCAGCAGGCGATTGATCAGTTACGTCAACTAAAGCGTTCAGATGGACTAACCCTGAACATTGGGCAGAGACATTATCACGCACCGAACAGTGTGAATGAATTGGCTCAAATTTACGCGGATTCTCCCAGCGCTCATATTCTGGCCGGTGGCACCGATGTTGGCCTCTGGGTCACCAAGCAGTTACGTCAATTGGACGACATTATTTATCTAGGCAATATCGATGAACTGAATCGAATTGAGCAAACCGACTCATTTATCAAGATAGGCGCGGCGGTGTCGCTAACAGAAGCATTTGATGCTTTATCGAAACACTACCCCGAACTTAACCAGCTATTCCGCCGATTTGCTTCGGTGCCTGTGCGTAATGCGGGCACGTTAGTGGGTAATGTTGCCAATGGATCACCGATTGGTGATTCTATGCCGGCACTCATTTGTATGGGTGTTAGGGTAGCCTTGCGTCAGGGACAGCAGTGCCGTGAAATGGATTTACAGGATTTTTATATCGACTATCAGAAAAATGAGTTACAGCCGGGTGAGTTTATTGAGTCTGTACTGGTTCCGGTTAAAGACAAAACCTGGCAATTGCGAAGCTATAAGTTAAGCAAACGTTACGATCAGGACATCTCTGCGGTTTGCGCCGCTTTTTCGGTTCAACTTGAAGAGGGCGACGAACACAGCAAGGTCGTCGATATTCGCATTGCTTTTGGTGGCATGGCCGCTATTCCTAAACGAGCGGCACAAACCGAAGCCTTGCTGAAAGGACAGCCCTGGAATGAAGGCAGCATACATCAGGCAATGGCGGCACTATCACAGGATTTCACCCCCTTAGCCGATATGCGAGCCAGTCAAAACTACCGCCAGCAAGCCGCAGCTAACGTGCTTTATCGATTTTATCTGGAGACGCGCCAAAATAATGCATTGACCAACGAGCAACTCGACGTCTTTGTTGAACGTGCTGCGCTACAGTGATAATGGAGCTCGTTTAATGAAACAACCAACCCAACAGCAAGGCTCAAAGCTAGACAAGATACAGTTAAGAGAAAACGCGCCAGGCAAGGCCGACCCACATGAATCAGCGCATCTTCATGTTGCAGGCGAAGCCGCTTATGTCGATGACCTAGCCGAACAAGTGGGAACAAAACACATCGCGCTGGGCTTAAGTCAATGTGCCCATGCCCGCATTAAATTACTCGACTTATCTGCCGTTAAAGCCGCAAAAGGTGTTGTCGCAGTGCTCATCGCGAGTGACATTCCGGGTATCAATGACTGCGGTCCGATCATCAAGGACGATCCGATTCTGGCCGATGGTTTGGTGCAATATATCGGTCAACCCATATTTGCCGTGGTCGCGACGTCGTTTGTGGCCGCTCGTCAGGCGGTTCGCCATGCAGTGATTGAATATGACGAATTACCGGCCGTGCTCGATATCGCATCAGCCAAACGTCAGCAGTCCTGGGTTATCCCGCCAATGCAGTTGCAACGTGGCAATTCAGCCCAGGCAATGGCATCGGCAATCAATCGAATGAAGGGTGACTTTTCAGTGGGTGGTCAGGAACAGTTTTACCTGGAGGGACAGATTTCATACGCCGCCCCTGCCGAAGATGACTGTATTAGGCTCTGGTGTTCGACCCAGCACCCGACCGAGATGCAGCAGGTGGTTGCCCATGCGCTCGGTATTAATTTCAATCAGGTCGTTGTCGAAATGCGCCGTATGGGTGGTGGTTTTGGCGGTAAGGAATCTCAGTCGGCAATCTTTGCCTGTATCGCATCGGTCGCCGCAAAAAAACTCAATTGTGCGGTCAAGCTACGTCTCGATCGTGACGATGACATGATGATTACCGGCAAGCGCCATGGCTTTAGCTTTGACTACGAGGTGGGCTATAGCGACGAAGGCTTAATTCAATCGGTTGATATCGAAATGATCGCGCAAGCAGGTTTTTCTGCCGACTTGACCGGGCCAGTGGTTACGAGAGCTGTTTGCCATCTGGATAATGCTTATTATTTAAATGATGTCAAAATTGTTGCTTTGAGTGCCAAGACCAATACTCAGTCGAATACGGCCTTTAGAGGCTTTGGTGGGCCGCAAGGCGCGATTGCCATTGAGGTCATCATCGACAATATTGCGCGCAAATTAGGCAAAGACCCACTTGACGTCCGCAAACTTAATTTCTACGGTAAAACTGAACAAAACACGACGCCTTATGGACAAACCGTTAATGACAACGTCATCCATGAACTAGTCGAACAGCTAGAACAAAGCAGCGATTATCAAAAACGCCGACAAGCAATAGACGACTTCAATCAGCACAGCCCAGTTTTACGCAAAGGCATCTCGCTGACACCGGTTAAGTTTGGTATTTCGTTTAACGTCGTTCACTTAAATCAGGCGGGTGCGCTGGTACATGTTTATACCGACGGCACTATTTTAGTGAATCATGGTGGCACGGAAATGGGCCAGGGTTTACATACTAAAGTATCGCAGGTTGTCGCTCGCGAGTTGGGCGTTAGCCTGAGTACTGTGCGTGCGACCGCTAACGATACCAGTAAGGTAGCGAATACTTCGGCAACGGCTGCATCTACCGGTACTGATCTCAACGGTAAGGCCGCACAAAACGCCGCTCGAAAAATTCGGGACCGGCTCTCAGTGGTTGCAGCCGAACAATTAGGCGGTGAGCCAGACGATGTTCTGTTTGAAAATGATCAGGTATTCAGCAATAACAAGCACATGACATTCGTCGCTTTGGTCTTGATGGCCTATCAAGCCAGCGTTCAACTCTGGTCTGATGGTTTTTACAAAACACCCGATTTGCATTGGAACCAGAAAACCATGCAAGGCCGACCCTTTTATTACTTCGCCTACGGTGCCGCCGTGTCTGAGGTGATCGTCGACACACTCACGGGTGAATGGAAATTACTACGCGCCGATATTTTGCACGATGCCGGTAATTCGATTAACCTCGGGATTGATATCGGCCAGGTTGAGGGTGCCTTCATTCAGGGTATGGGTTGGCTTACCACTGAAGAACTCTGCTGGGATGCGAAGGGCCGCCTGACCACTCATGCACCATCTACCTACAAAATACCCACCATCACCGATTGCCCCGATGCCTTTTATACCGAGCTGTTCGACAATCAAAATGTAGAGGATACCATCATGCGATCGAAGGCTGTCGGCGAGCCACCTTTGTTATTACCCTTCTCGGTATTTTTTGCCATTCGCAGTGCAATCGCCAGCGTTGCAAACGATCGGTTCAACCCGCCGTTACGTGCACCCGCGACACCCGAGGCTATTCTAGACGCAATTCAGGCCGTTCGCGAAGGAAGGGAAGTTTTGTGATGATCTCACAATGAACTGCGCCATGAATTGGCTATCAACCTTGGTACGCTTGCAACAACAAAATGTGCCTGCCACCATGGTTACTGTGGTGTCGATTACAGGCTCCGCTCCGCGTGAAGTGGGTGCCAAAATAATAGTCACCGCGACTCAATTATTTGGCACGATTGGCGGTGGCAACCTGGAGCATCAGGCAACAACGATTGCGCGAGAGCAACTTCAAATTGGTCAACCGCAACAAATGCGGCGTTTTCCGCTTGGCGCTGGTTTGGGTCAATGTTGTGGTGGGCTGGTGAATTTATTATTCGAACCAATTGTCGAGTCAACTCATTGGATAGGCCAGGCACAAGCATTGCAGCTCAAAGGTCAGGACTGGGTTCGAGCGGTGGCAACCAGTGGCGCGCAGGAATGCTTTTTGATCACGGATGGCGAGCTTGAAAGCCGGCATCTGGAGCTTGAGGGTTACTACATCGAAACCGTTCAAAAACCGGACTTTGAATTATTATTGTTTGGTGCGGGTCATGTTGGTGCGGCTATCGTTAAAGTCTTAGCTGAGATGTCAGTTAGTATTCAGTGGATCGATAGTCGAGACGAACAATTTCCTGCTGACATTCCCGATAACGTTGAGGTCATTTGCACCGATACGCCAGAAGCCGAAATTGACGCTGCCAACGCGGGGAGTTTCTTCCTGGTGATGACGCACGACCACGGACTCGACCAGCGTCTGTCAGAACAAATTTTAAAAAGAGATGATTTCGCTTACTTTGGTTTGATTGGCTCCAAAACTAAGCGACGTATGTTCGAGAAAAGAATGTCTCGGCGGGGTATTTCTGCCGATCGAATTGATGATATGGTCTGTCCCATTGGTATTAATGGCATTCGTAGCAAGCAACCTGCGGTCGTAGCCATTTCGGTTGCGGCGCAGTTGATGAGAGTCAATGATCAACGCTCAGCTGATCAATCTATTAGGACACTGACACAACAACCAATCCTGCTCGGGAGTGCAATATGACGCTGGCAACAGGCAACAGACATAAATACTAACATCAGGCTAGAACTTAGCGGGATTACTAAAGCCTACCCCGCAGTGATTGCTAACGACCGTGTATCGCTGACCGTTAAACGCGGCGAAATTCACGCGGTGTTAGGTGAAAACGGTGCCGGCAAAAGCACCTTAATGAAAATGATTTATGGCGTCACTAAACCCGACTCTGGCGAAATAAAATGGCAGGGTGAATCGATCCAGGTAGAAAGTCCGGCGCATGCGCGTAGCCTCGGTATTGGCATGGTATTTCAGCATTTCTCGCTATTCGAGACCCTCACCGTGGTTCAGAATGTCGCGCTTTCATTGCCTGACAACCCCGACTTAGAAACATTGGCAGTTAAAATCAACGAGGTTTCGAACCGCTATGGTTTACCGGTAGACCCCCAACGTCTGGTACACGCATTATCAGTTGGTGAACGCCAACGCGTCGAAATTATTCGCTGCCTTTTACAGAGCCCCAAGCTATTGATTATGGATGAACCAACCTCGGTATTAACGCCGCAGGCGGTTCGAAAGCTGTTCGACACATTACGCCAACTGGCGGATGAAGGTTGTAGTATTTTATACATCAGCCATAAACTCGACGAAATTCAAGAGCTGTGCCATGTCGCTACCGTTTTACGCGATGGCAAGGTGACTGGCTCTTGCATTCCATCAGAAGAAACGCCCAAGTCGATGGCAAGCCTGATGATTGGAAAAGAGCTGCCTGTCTGCCAACACGACGCACCAAATGAGCTCGGAGAAGTCCGGCTCAAGCTGAACAACCTGTCACAAATTTCCGATGACCCGTTTGCCACCAACCTAGAGCACATCAACCTTGAAATTGTGGCTGGTGAAATATTCGGCATTGCCGGTGTTTCGGGTAACGGTCAGCAGGAATTACTGTATGCGCTATCGGGCGAGTTGCCCTTAGCGACAGATGCATTAATAGAAGTTTGCAGCCAGGCCGTAGGCAGCCAATCACCCGATGTCAGGCGTCAGGCAGGCATGGGCTTTGTACCCGAAGAGCGCTTGGGTCGTGGTGCCGTACCGCAGATGTCTTTGAGTGACAATGCGCTACTTACCGCTCATTCATGTCAATTCGACGGATCTCTATTCAACAACGGCAAAACAGGCGGCATGCTCAACAACGGCATGATTCAATTTGCCAAAGTGACTCAGTTTGCCAATGATTGCATCGACAAATTCAATGTCAAATGCGGTGGATCAAAGTCAGCCGCGCGTTCACTCTCGGGGGGTAATTTACAAAAATTTATCATGGCCCGTGAAATATTACAGGCACCCAAACTACTCGTTGCAGCACAACCTACCTGGGGTGTTGATGTCGGTGCAGCAGCTTTTATTCGTCAGCAGTTGATCGATCTGCGAAATGCAGGCGCGGCAATATTGGTGATCTCCGAGGAACTGGAAGAATTGTTTGAAATCTCTGACCGAATCGCAGTAATAGCCGAGGGCAGGTTGTCACCCACCAAGAAACTGGCCGACACCAATATTGATGAAATCGGGGTGTGGATGAGCGGCATGTGGCCAACCGATGGCCAGTCGGAGGATGATCACCATGTTTAAGAATATCGTTAGACTAGAAGCAAGAGCCGAATCGTCGGCGCTAATGTCCTATGCATCACCATTAATCGCCGTTGCCTTAATGATGGTTGGCGGACTCATCTTGTTTTCAATATTGGGCAAGAATCCGATTGAAGGCTTCCGCATTTTCTTTATTAACCCGATTAGCGATATCTATGGTCTGTCTGAGTTACTGCTCAAAGCGACGCCATTGATGATCATCGCCACCGGTCTAGCCATCGGCTTTCGCGCGAATGTGTGGAACATCGGTGCCGAGGGGCAATACATCATGGGTGGTGTCGCCGCCAGCGCGGTGGCCCTGTATTTCTACGAGTCAGAAGGCGTACATATTTTGATACTAATGGTGATTGCCGGCGGCATCGGCGGTATGTTGTGGGCAGCCATTCCTGCCTTCCTAAAAACCCGTTTCAATACCAACGAAATACTCGTTTCACTCATGCTAGTGTATGTCGCTCAATTGGCCGTATCGTGGTTGGTACATGGCCCGATGATTGATCCTGATGGATTCAACTTCCCTCAATCACGCATGTTTGAAGAGTCAGCTTTATTGCCCATTTTGATCGAAGACACACGACTAAACGCCGCGTTCATGTTTGCCTTGAGCGCTTTATTAGTAGGCTATGTTTTCATGTATCGAAGCTTCCTTGGTTTTCAGATGCAAGTGGCCGGTAACGCCAGTGATGCTGCTCGTTATGCTGGGTTTTCGGCCAAACGAATGATCTGGATTGGCCTGCTCAGCGGCGGCTCAATGGCAGGGCTTGCTGGCATGACCGAAGTATCCGGTCCGATGGGTCAATTGACTGAGCATGTATCGAACAACTACGGCTTTGCCGCCATTATTGTGGCCTTTGTCGCGCGTTTGAATCCCATCGGTATCTTCTTCGCCAGCTTGTTAATGGCACTGCTTTATCTCGGCGGCGAACAAGGCCAACAATACATGAATCTACCGTCCTCTATTTCAAACGTCTTTCAAGGCATGTTGCTGATGTTTTTACTCGGATCAGATGTGTTTATTAATTACAGACTGAAGTGGGGAAAACAGTAATGGATAGCGTCATTATATCGTCAATATTATTCGCCACCATCACGGCTGGTACACCCTTAATCATTGTCGCCCTTGGTCAACTCATCGCCGAAAAATCAGGCGTATTGAACCTGGGCGCCGAAGGCATGATGGCAATGGGCGCGGTGATCGCATTTGCAGTGACGCTACACAGTGGTAGCCCATGGCTGGGTGTTTTAGCCGGCATGGCAGCAGGTGCCTTAATGTCATTGTTGTTTGGATTTATCGTGCTTACCTTGATGGGCAATCAAGTAGCAACAGGGCTAGCGTTATCCATCTTTGGTGTTGGTTTATCCGCCTTTATTGGCAAGCCTTATGAATCGGACATCCTGCCAACGGTCGAGGCAGTTCGCATTCCTTTACTGGCCGACATACCCATCATAGGCCCCGCTTTTTTCAACCAACAGGCACTGGTCTATTTTTCATGGGCCTTATTCGCTGCGCTGGCCTGGTTCCTATACAGCTGCCGGTCTGGTCTCGTTTTACGTGCCATTGGCGAATCGCCTTCTTCGGCGCATTCGATCGGATTCTCAGTCATCAAAATTCGCTATGGCGCTACCTTGTTTGGCGGTGCAATGGCCGGTATTGGCGGCGCTTTTCTGTCCGTATTTTATACCCCATTATGGGTTGAAGGCATGGTGTCAGGCCGTGGTTGGATCGCGATAGCACTCGTAGTTTTTGCGACCTGGCGTCCTTTTCGAGTGCTGGTGGGTGCTTATTTGTTCGGTGGCGTCATGGTGTCGCAGTTGTTCTTGCAGGGGTCTGGCCTTGATATTGAAATACCGTCGCAGTTCTTATCGGCATTACCTTATATCGCGACGATTGTGGTATTGGTGATTATTTCGAGGGATAAAAATACGGTACGGTTAAATGCCCCAGCTTCACTAGGTCAGCCGTATCGTCCGGAGGGCTAGGGGACTGTTGGTTATTTAATGGTCTTGATTTGGAGGGCGCAGAATTTTGATGTTGGATGAACTATCATTTAGGAAGTTTTTTATGTTATTGCAATCAACCTAGAAGAGGTTTGAGGGAAGGCTATTTTGATGGCGGGCATGGTCAAATAAGTGCTCGTTTGTGATAGAAAGCGAAGCGCGACTCAACTAACTAAATGTCGGTGCTAAAATCCAAACCTATTGATTTAAGTGCTATGGCTCATACCGCTAGAATAAAATAAATTCATGCCGTTTTAAGATACTATTCGTGTATGAGTTTAACTTTCTACCTTCCTCGCAGCCTCTCAAGTAATGACAGGACATACACCGAATCGGAATTGCTAGATGCTTCTCGTTACGCCATTGTATTGGCTGAACCCGGGGGCGGGAAAACTGAACTTATGGGGAGTCTTGCCCAACAACTGGGCACAAAAGTCGTTACAGCTAGCAATTTCGCATATCTGAGACCAAAAGCACAGAATATTCCACTGGTGATCGACGCATTTGATGAGTTGGCAAAAGTGGACGCCTCCGGCATTAATAGACTGCTTAGCCAGGCTGTAGCTACTAGCCCGACCCACGTTTACTTGTCGAGCCGGTCTAGCGAGTGGGGCAACGCTGCAACAAAGGCATTCCACGACTTTTTTGATCACACGCCTTTGGTGGTTAGGCTATGTGAGTTTGATGAAGAGGAACAGCGGGCGAACTTTGACAATCATGTGCCAGGAGAGGAATTTGCGGCGTTCCAGGCCGAGGTAGCTCGATTTGATTTAGAGATGCTTCTTCCAAATCCTCAGTTTCTAACACTGTTTGCTGACGCTTATATCGAGAGCGAAAGGCACTTCACCGACAAGCGATCAATCTTCGCTCAAGCTGTTGAACGTCTGGCGAAGGAGGCAAACCTCAATGTAGTGGGAAGCAGTCCTAAACTTTCAACCACTCAAAAAATTGGCATGGCGTCGGAAGTTTTCACCAAGGTCTTGTTGTCAGGTGCTGAAGGCGTTTGCACAAGCGAAGCTACTGAAAATCGGATGTATCCGTTGCTGACATCACTATTTAGTGGCGACACGGCAGCTGACGGTATATTGGCTACTCGACTTTTCAAACCGGGCGACAGTACGGATCAGCATCGGCCAGTTCACAAGATTGTCGCTGAATACTGTGCAGCGAGCTATCTCATCAAGCGAATAGCAGACCCAGTGGATCCTCTGACACTAACCAAGTGCGTACCCATTATTGCCCCAAACTCCACAGTGAGAGATGAACTGCGAGGGCTGCTCGGCTGGATGGCCGCGCTTGGCAACAAGCCTATAGAGGAATCTGCAATTGAACTTGATCCTTACGCAGTGCTAGCGAACGGTGATCCTTCACAACTTGAGCATTCGTCAAAGCTCCTGCTTGTAAACCGGTTAAAAGAAATTGAGACACGAGACCCCTACTTTCGAAGAGGGGATTTTTCGCGCGGGTTCAGCGTTGCTGGATTCTTCACTCCTGACGTTGTGGAAAACATCAAGCCTCTTCTCATAACTGGGAGTGACGGACACTTGCGTGATCTGATTCTTGAGCTATTGGCAGGGTCACCAGCAATCGAGCAGTTGAAAAATGAGTTGCGCCAAATCACCTTAGCTCCATCTGAAAGAGAAAAAGCTCGTTTATTGGCGATTAGGTGTTTGCTAGAAATCACAGATGATCATCACTCTACCTTAGACATTCTTATTTCTGAGGCTAGCAATACTTCGCTTAGTATTGCGGCTGAAACTATCGAAACCCTAGGCCCAGAAACATTCGAGCAAAGTTATATTGCAGAATTCCTTCTAATTTGTTCGAAGCTTTACCCGGACCACGAAGAGCAACATGAGCTAGCAATAGGTAACCGTTACTTTGTGAGGTCATTCATCAAGGGACTAGATTTTGCTACTATTGAATGGCTTTTGGATAAATTTACCAAAGATCTAGCATGCACATGTGGAAAGAAATCTTACGAATGTGATTGCCGAAATGGCATAAGCAAAATAGTCGGATCAATGCTGGACCATTACTTCGAGTTAGCGTTACGTCCTTTTGATCCAATGCAGGTTTGCCAATGGGTCGGAAACCTTAACTTCCATCAGGGCAAAACCGCAAAACAAAGTAAGGCGGTTCAAGTACTTCAAGAAGATGACTGCCTGCGCCAAGATATTATCGCTCATATACTAGGAAAGCTGATAGATCGTGACGAGATTTTCGAAACTAAGATAGATAAGTTCGACGACCACTCCCACTCGGGGCTTCATTTTCAAACGGATGACTACAAATTCGTAGTCGATCTTGCGTTTGAGAATGACAACCCCAATTTGTGGGCCGCTTTTATGGTTGGACATCAGTACTATCGAAAAGCAGGAGAGCGAGGTCCAAACAGCTTGCGCCGACATATGCGCGAGCAAGCATCAAAGAACCCCTCCTTCATGCGAGAGTGGGTTAAATCCAACAGGTTTGCAGAAAAGTCTGAACGAATGTACCGAAAGCGACGGTTCAAACCTACCCGAAAGATGGGGCGTCGCCGTAGGAACGAAGACGATGCTCGAGCAGCGAACATCAAATATATTCAAGACAATCGAGAACTTGTCGAGGGTGGGCGTCATTGGAATTGCTTAGTTCGATTCGCGGAGCTTGTACTTGGAGCCCCAGAAAAAATAGTGCACGAATTTGGTGATGAGAGGCTTGTTCGGAGTTCACTTAGTAACTGCCTCAATTTTATATCTCCACTCGTTCCGGATCTGCTTAAACTCGCCGAACTACAGTGTACCTCGCAGTATCAGCAATCCGAGACGATTCTTTTTGCAGCTTGCTTGGAGATCATGCGTGTTAAAGGCAACCTAGAAGGCGTTGATCTCCAGCTCCTGAAAGCTCTAAAAACGAACATTCACATGGGCTACAATGCAGTTTCAAAAGAAGAGCTGCGCGTGCTTGAGAAAGAGGTTAACCGTCTCATCTTTCCTGATAGTGCAAGTGCTGAGAACTTTCTCCGGCAGTACCTTGAACCACAACTGGCTCAGTCGGGATGTAATCATCCCGAGCTTTGGTTACTGCGCAGCGAAGAGGTTTTCAGCCATTCACGTGCCGCACTATCGATTGAGTGGCTTAAACACTTTCGTGAATTGGCACTTGGGCCACTAGATTCGCTATTCGAGATAGCTGCCGAGTACGGCAACCGAGTTAATTTGAAAGAGATTATTGCAGAACGTTGCGATGGGCTCATGTCCTACTGCCCCACCTTGACTGAAAATGAAGATATTAAGGAAACGCAGACTTTTTGGTTGGTGCGAGCCTGGTGCTTCCTCGACGACGCGCCTAGATCATACTGGGATTGGCTCAAAGCCGATAAAGAGACTTTGCTTATACTTAACGAGCGATTGAGCCGAATGAATTATGGTCAAAAACATTATTGGCCAAAGTTAACATCAAACAAGGTAGAGGCCATTCTAGATACCTTCATCGACAAATGGCCCAAGGTAGATTTGCCTAGCAACTGGGGGACTGAAAGCCCCAAAGAAGAGAACGCATACCGCTTCTTGACCGAAGTGATATGGTCTATTAGTTCAGATGATCCCAGTGATGCTATCCCTGTCCTCACACGTCTTATTGCCGATCCGCGTTTTACAGATTTACAAAAGGATTTGAAGAGCATACAAGCTAGCCAAGTGCGGAACAAAGCTCTGCGGGATTTCGAACCTCCGACGCCACAAGAAATTGTAAATCTATTAGACCGCGACGATGTGGTGACAGTGGAAGGTTTGCGTCAACTCGTAATCCAAGAGCTAAGGGATTTTCAGAAAGCTATTGATGGTGGAGAGTTCAACTCCACAGATCTCTTTTATGAGAAAAATGAACGGCTAGGCGAAGTACGGTCTACTGAGATTATTGCTGAGCGCCTCAATTTAAGGCTTGAGCCGCAAGGTATCTCTGTGGCGCTAGAGCATCAGCTAAAGAGAGCAAAGCGAAGTGATTTCACTGTGACCAAAATGATTGGCGGCAAAAGACGATTGCTTGTTACTGAGGTCAAAGGTCAGTGGCATCCTGAGCTATACACAGCTGCCTCCGCTCAGCTGCATGAACGCTACTCCATACACCCTGACGCAGAACAACAAGGCATTTACCTCGTAATTTGGTTTGACGCGAACGAGAAGGTTGCAGGTCTTAAAATACACGATATAGGAAGTGCACAGGAACTTAAAAGCAGTATTGAGGCGAGTCTAGAGAAAGAACTCACAGGGCTGATCGATGTGTTCGTTTTGGATGTGTCTAACAGATAGAATAGATTTCACGAGTAGGAAATCGAATAGAGCATCTATACACTAGAAAACCCAAATTTGGCACAAATGCTCAACCTTTTTTGAAGAAAGGCCGGACTAGGTCAAAATGGTTTGTGGAATAACTGAGACATATATGGACGCTCCCCAATAATCAAGCAAATAATCCCTATTCCTCAATATTTATTGAAGAACTTTGTTGGCAAACAGTGTCTCCAGCCTTTTTGATAAATCAACAACTAATAAAAATAGCGGTAACGAAGACATATATCCGGCGTCTGTTGACAGTGATTATTTTCGGGTTCACTGTCGCGCCCTAATGAGATCCGCACCTGACCGCCTTAAACACCCACT